>DASYRF010000247.1:0-15557 GCA_036004705.1 Myxococcota bacterium | reverse complement strand
GCGGCGCGCGCGCGCATGCACGCGCCGAGAGCGCCGCGCTGTCCGCGCGCGCGCGGGCGCTGCGCGCGCCGGGCGGCGCCGCACCGCTGGCAAGCGACGACGGCGCCGCAGCCGCCGCGGCCGCCGCGCGCGCCGGACCCTGGGCACCCGCCGGCACCGTCCCCTCCGTTTGGTTTGCGGCGATCGAGGCGGGCGTGCAGGGCGACTCCAACCCCGCGCTCGACAGCGTGGACCTCCTCGCCGGCGAGCCCGGGCTGCGCCTGCAGGCGGCCACCTGGGGCGGCTGGCGCCCGCTGCGCGGCCGCCACGGCGCGCTCGAAACGTCGGCGGCGCTCTTCCAGTCGTACTACCCGGCGCCGCGCCCGGCGCTGGCGCCCTACGATGTCACCGGCGGCCGCGTCGCGCTGGCCGGCGCGCTCAGCGCCGGACCGCTGGCGCTGCGCGCCGAGGGCTCCGCGCGCGACCTCTGGACGGGCCTCGGGCGCACGCACTTCGCCACCACGTTCGGGCTGACGCTCGACGGTGCGCTCTCCCTCGCGAGCGACCGCGTCCGCCTGCGCGCCGTCGGCGCCGCAGCCGCCACCGATTTCGTCGACGTGAGCCCGCCCGACGCCGCCGCCAGCCCGGCCAACCGCGACGCCGTGCACTTGCTCGCGCGGGCCGGCGTGGAGCTGGCTCTGGGTCGGGGCTTCGGCGCTGAGGCGTGGGGAGAATTCGAGACAGACCTCGCCGAGGGCGACGACTTCGATTGGCGGGGCGGCGGCGGCGGGCTCGGCCTGCGCAAGCGCGCGGCGTCGCGCGCCTGGTGGCGCCCGGCCGAGGGCGAGCTGCTGATCGACGTCTCGCTGCGTGACTACCCGCACCGAACCGACGACCGCCGCGACGTGCGCATCGCCGTGGCCGGGCGCGCTGGCTGGCGCGCCGGCCCTGGCTCGGTGACGGCCGAGGTGACATACTTCCGGAGCGTTTCGATCGCGGCGTACGATTACACGCGGCTGGCAGGAGGACTTGGCTACCGTGTGGACTTCTAGAAGGGGGCTCGCGGCGGGAGTGACGGCGGCGGCGCTGGCGGTCGCGCCGCTCGGCTCGGCGCTGGCGGCGGCGGCCGCGGCCGCTGCGGCCGTGGGCCAGGTCGCCTTCGTCGAGGGCGAGGTTGCCATCGGGCGCGGCGAGCCCGAGGCGTACCATCCCGCCCGTACCGACGAGTCCGTCTTCGAGCGCGACCTCGTCCTCACGCACAAGCGTTCGCGCATCCGTATCCGCATCGGCGAGACGGGCGCCCTGACGCTGGGCGAGAACACCAAGCTGCGCATCACTGCCAAGCTCCTGCGCGCGTCGAGCGCTCCGCGCCTGGCGGCGCTGCACCTGGACGAAGGGCTGGCGCTGGCGGCGTTCGACGCCGCGGCCGCCGCGTCGCTGGCGCTGTCCTCGCCAGCGGCGTGGGCGGAGCCGGCCGGCGCCGCCGCCGCGCTCGTGCAGGTCGCGCCGGGCGGGCGCACCACCGTGACCGTGCTCGACGGCGCGGTGGAGGTCGGCGCGCGCGACGGCGCCGGGGTGAGCGTCACGGTGCATGCCGGCGAGCAGACCGTCGTAGACCCCGGGCACGCGCCGACGCCGCCTGCTCCAGCCCCTGGGCGTACGCCCGCGCCAGGCGGCATCCTGGGCGGTACGCCGGGCGGCGGCCCCGCCGCCGCGGGCGCTGCACCCGGGGGGCCTGGCGCCTCCGCCTCGGAAGGACGCACCGGCGCCGCGCTCCGCGTGGACGCGGGCGGCACCGCGGGCGCCGGCGTCGAAGCCGGCGCGGGAACCGGTCCGGGCGTGGCGGCCGACGTGCACGTGTCGACGGACGTGGTCTCCGAGGCGGCGGCGCGCATCGACGACCTGCTCGGCGCCGCGGGGCTCGGTGGCGCGTTGCCCGCGCTGCCCGTGGTGGCGCTCGACGTGGGCGTGCATCTCGGCGCTGGTGCCGTGCGCGTCGCTGCGTCGTCCGCCCTCGGCGCGGTCGGCGCTGGCGCGGCGGCGTCGCTCGGGGCGCTCGGCGCCGATGGCCCGCTCGGCTTGTTGCCGCTCGATCCAGGCTCGCCGGTCACCGGCTCGGGTCTGGTGCACGTGAACGGCGTCGTGGAGTTCCGCCCGTGAGCACGCGCCGCCCCGCGCTCGGTCTCAGCCGCGGGCCCGCGCGTGCGCTCGCGCGCACGAGCCCGTCGCCGCCCGCCGACACCGCCGCTCCGGCGACCGCGCTGGCCGCGCTGCTGGTCGCCGCGGTGCTCGGCTGCGGCGCGGCCGACGTGGCCACCGTGACGCTCGCCCTCAGCGCGCCCCCGGACGTCGACGCCGCCGACCTCACCGTCACCGGCCCGGGCATGAATCCGGTGCTGGCCGCCGTCACCCTCCCCGACGCCACGTTCAGCCTCGACGTCCCCGCCGGCCCGGCGCGCCGCTTCGAGCTGCACGCCCGCGTCGCCGGCGCCCCTCGCTGGCTGGGCCTCGCCACGGTCGACCTCGCCGCCGGCGCGGCCTCGCTGACGATCCCCGCCGTTCCCGCCGGCGCCGCGCACGGGCGCGTCACCCTGGCCGGTGCCGGCGTCCCCGACGCCGCGCTCACGTTCGCAGCCGTCGCTCCGCCCGCGGACTTCCCTGCTTCTTACACAGCCGTCGCCGACGCTGCGGGCGACTACGCGCTCTGGCTCCCTGCCGGCGCCTACACCGTCACCGCCGGCGTCGCCGTGGGGCTCGTCCCGCCCGACCGCGCGTCGCTCAACGTCGCCACCGGCGTCGACGCCCTCTTCGACGTCGCCCTCGCCTCGCCCGGCGCCGTCGCCGCCCTCGCCCTCGAAGTCCCCGCGGTCCTTCTGGGCGGGCTCACCCCCGCCGCCACCTCGTTCGTCGTGCGCGCCCTCGACGCCGGCGGCGCGCCCTTCGCCGCCTACGCCGGCACGGTCACGTTCCTCGGCAGCGACCTCGGCATCCTCGGCGTTCCCGCCGACTACACGTTCACCGCCGCGGACGCCGGCGCCCACACGTTCGACGTCACGCCGCTCGTGCCGGCCGGCCTGGGCTTGCTCTCCGTCGCCGACGTCGCAAATCCCGCTCTCGCGGCCGCCATCGTCGTCGTCATCGACGACCCGCTCTTGCCCAAGGGTCCGGCCGTGGAGCTCGTGCTCATGGCCGCCGGCCTCGTCGGCGGGCTCGTCCCGACGCCCGGCACGCTCACCGTCGCCGCGCTCGACGCCACCGGGAACCTCGCGACCGGCTATCTCGGGACCGTGACCTTCGCCGACAGCGACCTCTTGCTTCTGACCGTGCCGGGCGACTACACGTTCACCGCCGCCGACGGGGGCTCGCACGTCTTCCCCAACGCGCTCTTGCCGCTCATCCCCGTCGGCTCGGCGCTGGTGCGCGCGCACGACGTGGTGGACCCGTCCATCGCCGGGTCCTTGCTCGTCGACATTCTTCCCTGAGCTTGCCCGGAACGGGCCTGAAGCCGAGCGCCGCGGGCGCAGGACGCGCCCGCGGCATCACGCGCGCCGCGCGCGCTACAGCGCCAGCGCCGTGATCGTGACCGTCAGATCGCCGCCGACCTGCACGTCGTCGGGCGGGACGATGCCGTCCGCCTCGCTCGTGATCATCATGCCCTCCTCCACATAGGGCAGCAGGTCGATCTCCTCGTTCACGTTCAGCGGCAGCGAGGCGAACCCGTCGGGGAAGTCCGAGCGGGCGGCGATCTCCGTGCGCGGCAGCTCGGTGCCGGCCATCGTGCTCTCCACGAAGACGTGCACCTCGCTCAGCCACGCCAGGTCGTCGTCGTTGTCGCCCAGCCCGTCCGTCACGGCGATGTTCATCTCCGTCAGGTTGATCTCCTGGGCCGGGCCGGCGTTGTGCGCCTGCAGCTCCGCCTCCAAGTCGAAGCTGAACGCGAACGGCCCGAGCGGCACCACCGGCAGCACCTCGCCGGCCTGGTTCAGCAGCGGGTCCCCGTCGACGTTCGTCGGCGGGATGTCGTCGGACACGTCGAAGTGGACGCCTTTCTGACAGCCCGAGCCCAGCATGCCGGCCGCGACTGCGCCCAGCACCAGCGCCCAACAGCGTTCCCATCTACCTGCGCTTCGCATGTTTGCTTTCCTTCTCCCCCCCATCCGGGTCACGGATGGCGGGGATGCTCGTGCTCTGCGGGCGCTTGTGCCACTCGTAGTGGCGCGCCCCGATCACGCGCACCTCCCGTACTTCGCCGACCTTGACCAGATGTTCCAGCGCCCGTTCCACCTCGCGCGTCTCCGCGTCCAGCCAGAAGCGAGCAATCCCTTCCGCCGTGTCGCGCGCGCGCGGATGCGACCGGAAGTAAGCCAGCAGGCGCTGCACCAGCGCGCCGTCGACACGCGGCAAGTCCACGACCACCCACCGTGCAAACTCGGTGCCCGGCTTGCGCCACCGGCAAGCCCTGCGGAAACCCGGGGCGCAGTGTGGGTTCGAGCCCCCCGACCGTGGGTGAAACCCCCGCGTCGCGTTCCCGCTAGGACGCAGCTCCGCCGTCGCCGTGACGGCCGCCGTCACCACCCGGCGGCGCCCCCTCGCCGCCGCCGCCGCGGCCGTCGCCGTCGTCTCCGTCGTCTTCGGCGTCCGCCGCGCCGCCGCCCGCGGCGCTCCCCTCCGGCCTGAAGCGGCGCGCGTCGATGCCGTGCTTCTTCAGCAGCTCCCAGAAGCTCTTGCGGTCCTTGCCCGCCGCCTCGGCGGCGCGCGTGACGTTCCCCGCGTGCGCCGCCAGCACCGCCACCAGGTAGCCGCGCTCGAACTCCGACACCACGCGCGCCTTCGCGTCCTGGAACGACAGCCGCTCGGGCGCGTCCTCCTCGCCGAACTCGCCCAGCAGGATGTCCGACGGCTCGATGACCTGGTGCAGAGAGAGCACCACCGCGCGCCGCAGCACGTTCTCCAGCTCGCGGACGTTCCCCGGCCACCCGTGGCCCACCAACTTCTGCACCGCGGCCGGCGACAGCCCGACGATCGCCTTCCCCGCCTCGGCGGTGAAGCGTTTCAGCAGCAGGTCGGCCAATAGTGGCACGTCGTCGCGCCGCTCGCGCAGCGCCGGCATGCGCACCGGAAGCACGTTGAGCCGATAGTAGAGGTCCTCGCGGAAGCGCCCCGCCTTGATCTCGCGCGCCAGGTCGCGGTTCGTGGCGGCCACGATGCGCACGTCCACGGTGATCGTGCGCGTGGCGCCCACCGGCTTGACCTCCTTCTCCTGCAGGAAGCGCAGCAGCTTCACCTGCACGCTGCCGGGGATCTCGCCGATCTCGTCCAGGAACAACGTCCCGCCGTCCGCCGCCTCGGCCAGGCCGAGCTTGTCGGTGCGCGCGTCGGTGAACGCGCCGCGAACGTGGCCGAAGAGCTCGCTCTCGAGCAGCTCCTCGGGGAGCGCCCCGCAGTTCACCACGATGAAAGGCTCGTCCTTGCGCGGGCTCAGGTAGTGGATGGCGCGCGCCGCCAGCTCCTTGCCGGTGCCGCTCTCGCCGTAGATGAGCACCGGCGCGCCGCTCTCGGCGATGGAGGGCAAGCGCATCAGCACCTTGCGGATGGCCGGCGCCTCGCCCACGATATGCGCGAGCTGCCGCTTGCCGCCCACCAACACGCGAAGTTGCTTGACCTCCTGCTCCAGCCGTAACGTGTGCAACACGCGCTCGATCCGCGGAACGAACGTGCGCTCCTCGAGGGGCTTCTGGATGAAGTCGGCGGCGCCGGCACGCATGAGGGTGACGGCTTCGTCCAGCTCGCCAAAGGCAGTGATGAGCACGACGGGCACGGCGGAGTTGCGGCGGCGGACCTCCTCGAAGAGCTCGCGTCCGCCCATGCCCGGCATCACTAGATCGGCCACGACGAGGTTGATCGGCTCGGAGTCGAAGCGCGCCAGCGCCTCGCGCCCGTTGCGGGCTTGCACGACTTCCAGGCCCAGCGCGGTGAGCCACTTGTCGACGGCGCGCCCGATCAGGGGGTCGTCGTCGACGACCAGAGCGCGCAGCGGCGTACCGCCTGCGGCGGCGCGTGGGGGCGAAGCCATGCCGCCCGCATGTTCGACCCGGTGCGGCATGGTGTCAAACGCCCGGCGGGGCGTTGGCCGCCCGTTTGCATGGGACTGCCGCGTGGGGGAGAGACGCCGGGGGGCGAGGAGCCGCTAGCCATGCAAGCGTGCCCGGTCTGCGAAGAAGCCTGCGAGCCCGGAGCGGCGCATTGCTCCGTGTGCGGCGCGGACCTCGTGGGGCCGGACCCGTTCGTCGGCGCGACGATCGAGGGCAAGTTCCACCTGCTGCACATGGTGGGCGAGGGCGGCATGGGGCGCGTGTACGAGGCCGAGCACCTGGCCCTTGGCAAGAAGGTCGCCTTCAAGTTGGTGCACCGGCACCTCGTGCGCGACGACAAGACGCGCCAGCGCTTCCGTCACGAGGCGCGCGCCGCCAGCAAGTTGAGCCATCCCAACAGCCTCACGACGATCGACTACGGCGAGACGGTGGGCGGCGTGCCCTTCATCGTCACCGAGTTCCTGCAGGGGAAGAGCTTGCTTTCCGTGCTGCGTGTCGACGGGCGCGTGACGCCGACACGCGCGCGGGACATCCTCACGCAGATCTGCGACGCGCTGGAAGTCGCGCACGATCAGGGGATGATTCACCGCGACATCAAGCCGGAGAACATCTTCGTCACGCCGCTGAAGGGCGGCGCCGAGCTGGTCAAGGTGCTGGATTTCGGCCTGGCCAAGATCCTCGACCCGACCGAGAGCGACCAGCAGCCGAAGACCGTCGGCGACATGGTGCTGGGGACGCCGGAGTACATGTCGCCCGAGCAGGTGCAGGGCAAGCCGCTGGACGCGCGCAGCGATCTCTACGCGCTGGGAGCGGTCCTGTACGAGATGCTCACCGGCGTGTGTCCGTTCGCGGGGGAGTCGCCGCTCGAGGCCGCGGCGAAGCATCTGACGTTCATCCCGCCGCCGCCGGCGGCGACCTATCCGGAGCTGGGGCTGCCGCGCGCGGTGGACCGGCTGGTGATGAAGGCGCTGGAGCGGCGCCCCGAGGATCGGTTCGCCAGCGCCCACGAGTTCCGCGAGGCGGTGTGGGCGTCGCTGCCGAGCGGGCCGCGGCGCGGCGGGGCCGCGACGGCGGATACGAAGTCGGTGCCGCGCCTGGCCGGGCCGGGGGCGTCGCCGGGCGACGCTGTCGTCACGGCCGAGGTGGAGGCGAAGCCGGGACCGCCGACGACGGAGCAGGTGTTCGGAGTGCGGCGCGCGGCGCGGCGGCGCTGGCTCTGGGCGTTCGCGGCGATCGGCGTGGCGGCGGCCGCGGGGCTGGGCGTCGCCGTTGCGCTGGGCGCGTTCGGCGACGGGAGTGACGACGGGGCGGTGGCGGACGACCGCGCCGGCCGAGACGGCAAGCGAGACGGCAAGGCGCACGGACGAGACGCGACGGCCCGCCCGGAGAGCGGGGCGCCGTTCGACACCGGCGAGGCGGACACGGCGCGGCCAGCCGGTGGCGGCACGCCGGCGTCGGGCAGCGCGGCGGAGGGCGGCGGCGCGCGACTGAGCGCCGCGGCGGAGACCGCGGCGCCCGACACCGCGGAGACGGCCGGCGAGCCGGAGACGGCGGCCGGCAAGTCCGGTGCGACGCGCACCGCGGCGACGGGGCGCGGGCCGGCGACGAGCAAGAAGCGCGGCGGCAAGACGGCCGCGGCGGCCGCGACGGTGGCGGCGGCCGCGACGGTCGGGACGGACGGAAGCGCGGCCGGCAAGACGGCGAGTGCGTCGTCGGCGGCGGCGGGGAAGACCGCGGCGGCGGCGTCGCTCGGCGACGCCACGTCGATGGCGGGCACGTCGCGCGACCTCTTCGCCAGGGCAAATCTGTTGTACGCCAAGCACCAGTTGAAGGAGGCGCTCACGCTACTCACCGAGGCCATCAAGCGCGAGCCTAGCTGGGCGCCGCCGTACAAGAAGGCCGGCTATGTCTGCAAGGACATGGGCAACCTCACCGCCGCCCGGAGCTATTTCGAGACGTACCTCCTCAAGGCGCCCACGGCCGTGGACGCCCCGGCCGTCAAGGCGCTCGTCGACAGCCTGAAGCACTAGATCCCGGCGGCGCCTCAGACGGTGTAGGGACCGGTACGGCGACGACCTGACGCCGGGGCGCGGCGGTGGTAGTCTTGCGTCACAAGCCGTTCCCACCCGAGGAGGAAGCCATGGATATCCTGCGCCGGAGTTGGATTGCGTTCGTCTTGCTGTCAGGGCTCGGATCGTCAGGGTGCTTCTGCACCGTTCAGGGCAGCGTGTGCGGCGACGGCTACTGCGACGCCGACGAGGACCAGTTCAGCTGCTCGGCGGACTGCGCGCCGGCTCCGTACTGCGGCGACGGATACTGCGATCCCGGTGAAGACGGGGTGAACTGCGCGGCGGATTGTGGTGGCGGGCCCTTCTGCGGCGACGGCACGTGTGACGCGACGGAGGACACGACCTGCACCGACTGCACGTTCGAGATCGGCGAGAGCCTGACGACCGATATCACGCAGGGCGACTACCTCACCTCCGATCTGAGCGCGGCGTTCGGCATCACCGAGGCCGACGTCCTGGGCGCGTTCTACGTGGCCAAGCCGATGAACGTCTACGACTTCAGCGGCTTCGGCACGCGCTGGATCGCCGGCTACTTCAACAACACGGGCCTGATCACGGTGCGTGCGTCCGGCGCCCGCGACTGGCTGATGCTGTGCGAGGCGCCCGACGGGGTGACGCTGTTCGCGAACGACGACTTCGACACGGCGGCCTGCACCATGATGGGGATCTGCGATCCGGGGCTGAACCTGATGGGCGCCGGCATCTGGCTGTGCATCTTCGGCGCGGCGCCTTTCGCGCAGAACCCCGATCCGTACGGCAGCATCACCATCACGGCCTCGGCGATGTGATGGTGCGTCGGGCGCGCGCGGGCCGCCGGCGCCCGGCCGTTTGGCCGGCGCTGGCGGCGATGTGCGGGCTGTGTGGGCTGGGGGGGCCCGCCCTTGCCGCCGCGCCCGCGCCCGCGCCCGTGCCCGTGCCCGCGCCCGTGCCCGCGCCCGCGCCCGCCTCCGCTCCGGCGAGCAGGCCGGCTGTCGGCGCGGCCCCGGCGACCTCCGCCCCGATTGCGGCGAGCCTCCCTGCCGCCGCCCCGCCCGCCACGCCGGCCGCCAGCCCGCCGCCGCCGTTGCCGCCGCTGCGCGCTGTGCCGGACGCGCGCGGCGACGCCCGCCCCCGCTGGTTCCGCACGCTGGACCGGATCGTCCTCGTAGGCGTTTCCGCCGTGGCCGCCGCCGCCGCCGGCGTGGGCGTGTACGCGCTCGTCGCCCTGCGCTGAGGCGGGAGCGCGATGCCACGGGCGACGGTCCTGGTGGTCGGCGAGCGGCGCGACTTCGCACATCCGGACGAGTTCGACCTAGTCCCGTGCGAGAACCCCGCCTGGGTCGTCGACGCCGTGGAGCAGGCCACGCCGGACGTCGTGCTGGTGGACCTGGGGTTGCAGGCGCTGCAAGGCGTGGAAGTGGTGACGGAGCTGCGTCGAAGCGAGCTGAGCCGCTTCGTGCCCCTGGCGGTGCTGAGCAAGGATGAAGGGCTGAGCTGGCGCGCCGAGCTGTTCCGCGCCGGCGCGGCCGACGTCATCGACGAGGCCATCGGCGGCCAGGCGCTGCGGCGCCGCTTGCGCGACCTGCTCGCCGGGCGGCCGTACGGCGGCAGCATGGTGCGCGACGCGGCGCCGGGGCCGGCCGTGGAGACCATCGCCGAGCTGCAGCGCACGCACAGCAGCGCCATCGTCGACGTCGTAGCGGGCGGCGGACAGCGCGGCAAGGTGGTCGTGGAGCAGGGCGTGATCGTCGAGGCGACCGCCGGGGGGATGCGCGGCGAGGAGGCGCTCAACATGCTGGCGGGGTCGCCGGGCTGGACCGCCGCGCTGCGTCCGCCCGACGCGGTGATGGGCCCGCCCACCCCGCTGCCGGCGGGAGCGAAGGCGGCGGGCCCGGCCGGGCGCGCGGGCGCGGGGGCGGGGGCGGACTTCCTGGCGGAGCCGCGCGTGCTGCTCGTGGAGGACGACGACGGCGTGCGGCGTTTCCTGGAGATCGCGCTGGGACGGCGCGGTTGCCGCATGACGACGGCGACGAGCGGCGAGACCGCCTACGCGGCAGCGCAGAAGTCTCCGCCCGACGTGTGGCTGTCGGACGTGATGATGCCCGGCGGCGACGGGCGGTGGCTGCTGACGCGCGTGCGCCAGGACTTCCTGCTGCGCGAATCGCCGTTCGTCATCTTCAGCAACAAGAGCCAAGAGGGGCACCCGCTGGAGGCGCTGGGGGTGCGCCCGCAGGCGACGCTGCGCAAGGACCCGCATGCGGCCACGGTGCTGCGAATCGTGGACGACGCGCTGGGACCGGCGCGGGCGTTGTACGGGCTGCTGGTGGCGAAGGGGGCCGGCGAGGCCGCGGGCGAGCTGGAGGCGACGGGGCCGCTGACGTTGCTGCGTGCGCTCCGCGCGCTGCGGCGGCGCGGACGGCTGACGCTGACCTCGTCGCTCGAGTGTACGGCGCGCGTGGAGCTGCGCGACGAGACGGTCCTGTCGGCGGCCGTGGAGGGGACGCTGCAGGCGGAGGGACGCGACGCGCTGACGGCGATCGTGGCGACGGTCTGGACGGCATTCCGGTTCGAGCCGGCGTCGAGCAAGAGCGCGGCGGCGGCGCCGGCGCTGGCGCCCGGCAGCCGCCTGGGCGCGGGCGAGACACCCTGGCGCGAGGCGGCGGCGCGCTGCCAGCGGCTTTTCGCGCACGTGCGCGTGCACGGGTTGGCGGCAGGCGGCGGCGTCGAGCACGACGCGGCGCTGGCGGACCGCTACGGGCGGGCGGCTGATCCGCTAGTGGCGCCGGTGGTGCGGGCGGCGCTGCGGCAGCAGACGTCGGAGCAGATCGCACAGACGACGGGACTGGACCTGGAGGCGGTGCAGCAGATCCTGTTCGAGATGTTGCGCCACGGCGTGTTTCGGCTGAAGGGGCTGGAGAAGTTGCCGGACGCCGCGGTGGCGATGGGCGCAGGAACGGGCGTGGCGGGCGGCGCGAGCGCGGGAACCGGAACCGGAGCGGGAACGAGAACCGGAGCGGGAACCGGAACCGGAGCCGGAACCGGAACCGTAGCGGGAACCGGAACCGGAACCGGAGCCGGAACCGGAGCCGGAGCGGGAACCGGAGCCGGAACCGGAGCGGGAACCGGAGCGGGAACTGGAGCGGGACCTGGAGCGGGAACCGGAACCGGCGCGGGGGCGGGCGCGATGCGGGCGGCAGGGGCGGGGGCGGGCTCGACGCGCGAGGCGGAGCGGCGCGCGGTCGACGCGGAGAGGCGCGCGAGCGAGGCGGAGGAGCGGGCGCGCGCGATGGCGGAGAAGGCGGCGGCGTTCGAGGCGAAGGCGCGCGCCAGCGTGACGCTCGCCGGACAGCGCGCCGCCGAGGCGATCGCCGACGCGCATCGGCGCGTGACCGAGCTGGAGAAGCGCGTGCAGGCGGCGGAGGAGGCGCGCGCGACGGCCCCGCGCGCCGCGCAAGAGGCGACCGCGCGCGCGTCTTCGCTGGGGGACGAGCGGCGCAAGGCCGAGGGGCTGGAGAAGGCGCTGCAGGCGGCGCGCGCCGACGCGGCGCGCCTGGCCGGCGACGCGACCCGCGCCCGGCGCGAGCGTGACGAGGCGGCGGCCAAGGCCTGGGATGCACGTCTGGCGCGCGACTCCGTGGAGCAGGCCCTCACCGACTTGCGCGCGCGCGAGAAGGCGCTGGTGGGCGCGCTGCAAGCGGCGCGACGCGACCACGAGGCGCTCGGCCAGGCGGCGCGCGCCGACGCGCAGAAGAAGACGGCCGCCGACCAGGCCGCCGCCGGCGTGCGCGCGATGGAAGAGGCGCTCGCCAAGGTCGGCGCCGACCTCGGCAGCAAGGAGCAGGAGCTGGCCACGCACGCGGCCGAGCTGCACGAGCGCGAATCGAAGGTGGCGGAGGCGGACGCCGCGCTGTCCGAGGGGCGCAAGGGGCTGCAGGCGGCGCGCGCCGAGATCGAGGCGCGGCTGGCGGAGATCGCTCCGCGCGAGAAGGCGCTGGGTGAGCGCGAGGCGGAGCTGCGCGCGCAGGCGGCGCGGCTGGCGGAGGATCGCGAAGACTTCGAGAAGATGCGCGCCGGTGCCGAGGCGGAGGCGGCCCGGGTCGAGGAGACCCGCGAGGCGGGCGACGATTCGATGAGCCGCATCCTCGCCGAGTTGGAGCGCGTGCGCGACGCCGCCGTGAAGGCCGCGCGCGAGGCCGAGGCGGCGAAGGACGCGACGGCGCGGATGGTGGCGGAGACGGAGGCGGCGAGGCGGCGCGGCGAGGAGTTGGCGGCGGAGGTCGCCGCCGGCGAGGCGCACTACGCCGAGCTGGACCGCCTGTGGGACGAGCCCACGCTGATCAAGCCGAGGCCGGTCGTTCCGGGTGCCGGCGCGGCGCCGGCCGGCCCCGCGCCGAGTGGCGGCGGCGTGGCGCCAGGGGCGGCGGAGGCGCGCCTCCCCGCGGAGCCGCCGTCGGGCGACTGGCTCAGCGCCCCGCCGGCCGCTGCCCCCGCCGCGATCGCGCGCCGACCCACCATACCGCCGCAGCCCGGGCCGCTGCCGGCGGCGGTCTTGGCGCGCGAGAAAGCGGCGCCGTCCGCGCGCGCGCCCACCGGCGCGATTCCGGCCGCCGCGGGGCCGTCCTCGGGCTCGCCCGCGCCGATGGCGAGGCGAGGCGACGTTCCGGTCGCAGCGCCGGCGCGCGGCGGCGCGGCGCGCCTGCTGGGCGTGACCGCGGGCGTGGCGCTCCTCGTCGGCGGGGCGATCGCCGTCGGCGTGCTCGCGTTCGGCCGCGGCGCCGAAGACCCCGACGCGGCGGCGCGGTCGGCGGCGCGCGCGGACGGATTCGCGCCGGCCTCTGCCACAGCGGCCGGCGCATCCGAAACGGCGCCGGGTACGGCGGCGACGCCCGACGTGGCGACGGGGGCGCCGGCCAGCGCCGAGGCCGGCACGGCCGCCCCTGGTACGGCCAGCGGCCCCGGCACCGGCCCTGCCACGGGCGCCGGCGTGGACGCGGAGGAGGACGACGACAGTGCGACGGTGAGGCCGAAGTCGAAGGTGGGCAAAGGCAAGCATGCGCGCGCCAAGAAGGCGCGCCGGGCGGCGAAGAAGGCGGCTGCCCCCGCGTCGGCCAAGACCGCGGTCACGGCGTCCCCGGCGGCCTCGCGCGAGCACGCGCACGAGCTCGTCGACGAGGGTACGCGCCGCTTGCTCGCCGGGCACCGCGCCGGCGCCATCGCCGTCTTCCTGGAGGCGTCCAAGGCGGACCCCGCCTCACCCGAGCCGTGCCGCGGGCTCGTGTTCGGCTACGCCGCCGCCGGTGACAAGGCGGCGGCCGCGCGCGCGCTCGAGTGTTATCTGCGCCTGAAGCCCAGCGCGTCCGACGCCGCCCTGCTGCGCGCCAAGGTCGACGCCCTCAAATAGGACGCGTACGGCTGTCGCCGGATCCCGGCCCCGCGAAGGCGGGGGCGGCGAAGGGGGGCACCTCGAGCTTCGCGACGCCCGACGGCAGGCCCTTGCCGCCGGCGCCGGCACCGCGTGCTGCGCTTCCTGCGCCGCTGCCTAGCGCTTTCCGGACGAATCGACGCCGCACATCGGGTCGTGCGAGCGGCGGCAGTCGACCGGCGCCGGGGGCGCGTCGGCGGGCCCGCGTCGCGTGGCCTCCGCGCCTGCCGGGCGCACGACGGTCACGGCGCGCACAGCCGCGGGCTCGTCGGTCCCGGCCGCGGCCACGCCGCGCTTCGTCGCCGCCGCGCGCTCCAGCGGCACCACGATGAACCCGCGCCACGGCAGCGTCGTGCGCGCCGGCGCGGCGACAGCGGGCTCGGGCAGTGTGTTCGCGACGGACAGGCTCACGGTGTGCGCGAGCGCCAGGGCGGTGGCGCCGGCTGCGGCGGCGAAGGCGGCGATCGCGACGAAGGCGGCCGCGCGCATCCAGCGTGGCCGCACGAAGCTCGCGTCCAGCACCGCCGCGCCGCCATCCACCGAGCTCGGCGCGTCCGGCGCGTCGTCCGGCGGCGGCACGAAAGACGCCACGGTGCGGGCCGCCTCGGCGCGCCGCAAGGCCGCGTCGGCCGCGGCACGCGCCTCCGCCTGTTCGTGCGCGTGCTCGGCCGCCAGACGGGCCGCCGCCGCGGCACGCAGGCGATCCTCCTCGGCGTGCCTCCGCTGCTCCTCCTGATCTCGGCGCAGGCGCTCGGCCTCGACGCGCCGCAGCTCATCGAGCGCGACGAGCATCGCCTGCTGCCGGGGGTCGTTCTCCCCCGAGCTGCGCGGCATGGCCGTGACCTCCTCGCGGGGCGGTCCCGGATGTACATCGCGGCGATGTGGAAGGCGGGACCGCCTAGCCCCGTACCTATAACCATGATCCGCGCGCTTTCAATGACTTGCGTCAAGCGGGGGCTTTGCGCCGGCGCGGCGCCGTACTAGGCTGCCGCGCCATGGACGACACCGCCGCCGCGCCCCCGGCGCCGCCGGCCAGCCCGCCCGAGCCAGCGCCGCCCGCGCCGGCGCCGGCGCAGCCCGCGTCGCCGCCCGAAGCGGCCTCGCCCGAGCCGGCGCCGCCGTCTAGAGCGCCCCTCCCGGCGCCGGCGCCCGCGCCGACGTCGGTGGACGGCGTCCCCGCGGCGGCGCCCGGCGCGCCGCGTTCGTTGCTCGCCGACCACCTGGCCCACGGCGCCACGGCCGGCGCGCTTGCCGGCGCCGTCACCGCCGCCGTGGAGCTGGTCGTCATCCTCGCGCGCGGCACCGGCGGCGGACTGGGCGCCCTGGCCGGGTTCCTGCTCTACGCGGTGCTGGTGCTGTCGCTCACCGGGGGCGCCGCCGGCGCGCTGCTCGGCGCGGCCGTTCCGTTCGTCGCCGGCGGGCGCCGCCCCCACGAGCTGGGACAGGGCTGGCTGCGCCTCCGCGCCGCGATGCAGCGAGACGCCGGACAGGGCGCCGACCGCCACCGCGCTATCTGGGTCTATGCCGGCGCGGCCACCACCGCGGCCCTGGCGGCCGCCTACTTCCTCGCCGCCTGGAACGCCGTGGCGCGCTTGCATGCGCCGGCCCTCATCGCCGCGCTCCTCACCGCGCTCGCGCTGGGCTTCGCCGCGGCCGCTGTCGTCGTGGCCGCCGTCGCGCGCGCCGCCGCCGACCGGCTGCTGACACTCGCCCGCGCTCCGCGTGTGCTCGCCTCGCTGCGCGGCGCGCTCCTCGTCCTCGTCGGCGCCGTGCTCGCCGCCGGTGCCGCCGCTGCCTTCCGCTGGCGCGCCACGCTGGCGCTGATCGACCTCTGGCCGATCGTGCTAGCGCTCCTCTGGCTCCTCCTCGGCGCCGGCGTCTGGATCCGCCGCGCCCGCCGCGCCGCTACGGCCGCCGCCGCCGCCCCCGCCGCCGCTACTGCCGCCGCTGCCGCCGCCCCCACTGCCGCCGCTGCCGCCGCCACTTCCGCCGCCGCTGCCGCCGCCGCCGCTGCCG
>DASYRF010000246.1:0-5707 GCA_036004705.1 Myxococcota bacterium | reverse complement strand
CTGCCGGACATCGACGTCGAGCACCCGCAGGACATCACGCGCTTCCCCGACGGGTTCGCGCCGTACCTGCGCGACCCGCGGTCGCTGGCGCGGCCCTGGGCAGTGCCGGGGACGCCGGGCTTCGAGCACCGCGTGGGCGGGCTGGAGAAACAGGACGGCAGCGGCAACGTCAGCTACGACCCCGAGAACCACGACTTCATGGTGCGGATTCGCGCGGAGAAGGTACAGCGCATCGCGCACGACTGCCCGCCGTGCGAGCTGTTCGGCGACGAGGAGGGCGACCTGGCGGTGGTGGGCTGGGGCGGCACCTACGGGTCGCTGCGCTCGGCGGTGATCGCCGCACGCGCGCGCGGGCACCACGTGTCGCACGTGCACGTGCGACACATGTTCCCGTTCCCGGCGAGCTTCCCGGCGCAGCTGGCGCGTTTCAAGCGCGTGCTGGTGTGCGAGCTGAACCTGGGGCAGCTGCGCTCGATGATCCGCGCGCAGTACCTCGTCGACGCCGAGGGGCTGAACAAGGTGCAAGGGCGCCCGTTCCGCGAGTCGGAGGTGCTGTCGAAGATCGAGGGGATGCTGAAGGAGATGGCGTCATGAGCGACGCGACGACGACGACTCCCAAGCCTGCGGCCCCCGCCCTGACCCGCAAGGACTTCGTCTCCGACCAGGACGTGCGCTGGTGCCCGGGGTGCGGCGACTACTCGATCCTGGCGCAGGTGCAGAAGGTGATGCCGGAGCTGGGCGTGCCGCGCGACAAGATCGTGTTCGTGTCGGGGATCGGCTGTTCGAGCCGCTTCCCCTATTACATGAACACGTTCGGGTTCCATACGATCCACGGTCGGGCGCCGGCGGTGGCGACGGGGCTGAAGGTGGCGCGGCCGGACCTCATGGTGTGGGTGGTGACGGGGGACGGCGACGGGCTGTCCATCGGCGGCAACCACTTCATCCACGTGCTGCGCCGGAACGTGGGGCTGAAGCTCCTGCTCTTCAACAACCGTATCTACGGGCTGACGAAGGGGCAGTACTCGCCCACGAGCGAGTACGGCAAGAAGACGAAGTCGACGCCGTTCGGGTCGGTGGACCGGCCGCTCAATCCGGTGTCGCTGGCGCTGGGGGCGGAGGCGACGTTCGTGGCGCGGACCACCGACGTGGACCCCAAGCACCTGCAGGAAGTGGTGCGGCGGGCGGCGGACCACCAGGGGACGGCGTTCGTGGAGATATACCAGAACTGCAATATCTTCAACGACGGCGCGTTCGAGCACCTGACCGACAAGGACAAGAAGCAGCAGGCGCAGTTGATGCTGGAGCACGGCAAGCCGCTGCGCTTCGGCAAGAACGGCGAGAAGGGGATCGTGCTGCGCGGGATCCATCCGGCGGTGGTGGACGTCGGTGACGGCGAGGGGATGGTGCCGGTGAAGGACCTGCTGGTGCACGACGAGAAGCAGTTCGAGCCGCATCTGGCGTTCCTGCTGAGCCGGCTGGACGTTCCGGAGTTCCCGGTGCCGATGGGGGTGTTCCGCGCCGTGGACAAGTCGCCGTACGAGGCGGCGGTGCACGAGCAGCTCGCCAAGGCGCGCGCCAAGCAGGGGCCGGTGGACATGGACGCGCTGTTGAGCCAGGGTGAAACGTGGGTGGTGGCACCGGAGAACAAGCAGCAAGCCTGAGTCCCAACGCTCCGGGGGTCGTATGGACGTGAAGAAGAGTGCATTGCTGGCGCTGGCGCTGCCCCTGTCGCTGTCGCTGTCGCTCGCGGCGGGATGCGCCGGCGGCGCGCTGCGGCTGAGCGCGCGGGTCGAGAGCGTCGAGAAGCTGAAGGTCACGACCATGGACGCGCAGCTGGTGGCGCACGTGAAGGCGTCCAGCCCGAGCGGCGCGGGGCTGGGCGTGAGCCGGGCGAAGGTGGTCGTGCGCTCGGGGACGACCACGGTGACGGAGACCGAGGTCGAGCTCGAGCCTCCGGTCATCGTGACGGGCTCGCGCGTGGTGGACGTTCCCATCAGCGTGTCGTTGGCCGCGCTGGTCGGCGCGGTGCCCGACGCCTGGTCGAAGGGCTCGGTGCCGCTGGAGGTGTCGGTGACGCTCGTGGCGGGCGAGCTGACGGCGGATGCCGGCGCGGGACGCGTGTCGCTGGCGATGCTGGCGGGGGCCTCGGCGACCCTGGGCGAGCTGCGCTTCGAAGGGCTGTCTTTCGGCGAGCCCTACCTGGTGGTGTCGATCATGGTGCGCAACGACAACCCCGGCGCCGACGTGACGGTCGAGGACGTGGTGGCGACCGTGAACCTCGACGGCAACGCGATGGTGAAGGACAAGCACGGCGAGGCGAAGCCGACGCTCAAGCCGGACGAGTCCGGCACGGTGCGCCTGGAGGTGCCGCTGGAGCTGGCGAAGCATCCCGACCTCGCCAAGAAGATCGCCGCCGGCTATGGCCACCTCCCCGTGGTGGCGGACGGCAAGGTCGTCGTGTCCGCCGGGCCGGCCGGTCGCGTCTCCAGCGACTTCCACATCGAAGGCGCTATCGAGCTGCATCGCTAACGGCCGGAGGTGCCTCGCGGACGCGGCGGGCGCGGTTGCCGGCGCGGGGCGCGCGGACCGAGAATGGCGCGATGGAGGCGGGCGCGCGCGTCGGGCGCTGGCGGCTGGTAGAGCAGCTGGGGGCCGGCGGCATGGGCGAGGTCTGGCGCGCCGAAGGGCCGGGCGGCGCCGTCGCGCTGAAGGTGCTGCGCGACGAGCGGGTCGTACCGGCGGCGCGGCGCCGCTTCGTGCGCGAGGCGGAGGCGCTACACGGGCTCGACCATCCGAACGTGGTGCGCGCGCTCGATTTCGGTCAGGCGGACGACGGGACGCTGTTCCTGGCGATGGAGCTGCTGGAGGGTGCCACGTTCGACGAGCGGTTGCGCGCGCCGGAGCGGCCGTCGGTGCGCGAGGTGGTGCGCGTGGCGCGCGAGGCGGCGGCCGGGCTGCGCGCGGCGCACGCGCTCGGGCTCGTCCATCGCGACGTCAAGCCGGCGAACCTGTTCCTGACGAGCGCCGGCGCGGTGAAGGTGCTCGACTTCGGCCTGGCGATCCTCGTCGTCGGGGACGCGGACACGCGGCTGACCGAGTCGGGCGCCGTGTTGGGGACGCCGTCGTACATGGCGCCGGAGCAGGCGTCGGGCGAACGGACGGAGGACCAGC
The DNA here is from genome assembly GCA_036004705.1 of Myxococcota bacterium. Taxonomy (GTDB): domain Bacteria; phylum Myxococcota_A; class Polyangia; order DASYRF01; family DASYRF01; genus DASYRF01. Next base: position 2,536 of record DASYRF010000246.1, on the reverse strand, counting down.
GTACCGACGTGTGGGCGCTCGGCGCGGTGCTGCACCGCGCGCTGGCCGACCGCCCGCCGTTTTGGGCGGGCGGGAACGTGCTGGCTGAGCTGGTGCGGATCCTGAGCGAGCCGCCGGATCCGCTGCCGGGCGCGGTGCCGGAGGCACTGGCGGCGGTCATCCGCCGCGCGCTGGAAAAGGAGCCGGCGGCGCGCTTCGGGTCGATGGAGGAGCTGGAACGCGCGCTGGCGGCGCTGGACGAGGCGCTGCTGGCGCGTGCCGAAACGGCCGTCGCCGCCGTGGTGGGCGCGCGCGCGGCGGAGGGCGCCGAGGCCGGCGCGACGCGCTCGGGCGTGGGCGTGGCGCCGCGCGTGGCGCTGGGCGAGGAGGCGCGCCTGGTCTCGGCGGTCCTCGCCGAGGGTTTCTACGAGCGGGCGTCGCCTGCGCCGGCGGCGGTCAGGCCAGTGGCGGGCGCGCGTGGCGACGCGGAGCCCGGCGACGGCGGCCGTGGGGGCGTCGGCGCGGGCGCGGGCCGAGGCGCCGAAGGTGGCGTCGGCGCGGATGACGGGGGCGTCGGCGCGGGCGCGGGCGCGGCGCTGCGGCCCGGCGTGGCGGCCTTCCTGGCCGACGTGCGCGCGCGCGGCGGCGTCGGCGTGGCGCTGCGCGGCGGACGTGCCGTGGGGATCTTCGGCGGCTCGGAATGGGCCGGCGACGAGCCGGAGCGCGGCGTGCGCGCGGCGATGGCGGCGCGCGCCTGGGCGGCGCGGCTGGGCGTCGGCACCGGCAAGGCGGTGGTGGCGGCGGGCGGCGCGGGCGCCGGCGTCGTCACGGGCACGGCGGTGACCGCGGCGGCGGCAGCCCTCGAGGCGGCGGTGCGTGAAGCGGCGGCCGCGGCGTCGGCGCCGGCGCCCGCGGTCGGGGTCGGGGTCGGGGCCGGCGTCGGCGTCGGCGCGCCCGGCGGTGCGCCGGCCGCAGGCGAGGCGGCGGCGGGACCGGATCGGACGACGGCGGTGTCGGCGCCGCCGCCGCGCGCCGCGCCGGTCGTGGGCGTTTGCCCGCAGACCAGGCGGCGGCTCCAAGGCGCCTGGGTCGTCGAGGGGGCGCGCGTGATCGAAGAGCGCCCCGGCCAGTCGAGCGCGGCGCTGCGCGAGGTGGGCGGCGTGGAGATCGACATGGTCGGGCGCGCGCTGGAGCTGCGGCGCCTCACCGACGTTCTGGAGCGCGTCCGAGACGAGGCAGCGGCGCAGGCGGCGCTGGTGCTCGGCCCGCCGGGCATCGGCAAGAGTCGGCTGCGCCACGAGCTGCGGCGCTGGGTCCAGGCGCGCGACCCGGAGTTCCGCTGGCTGGAGGGACGCGGCGAAGCAGCGCGCGTCTTCGGCTCGCACGCCGCCATCCAGGGGGTGCTGCGGCGCCGCGCCGGGCTGCCCGAGGGAACGCCGGCCGCTGAAGCGCAGCGCGCGGTGGAGGCGCTGGTGGCGAGCGCGGCGCTGCCGCCGGCGGCGCAGCAGGGCACCGCCGAGTTCGTCGGCGAGCTCCTGGGCGTGCCGTTCCCGGAGAGCACGCACCTGCGAACCGCGCGCGCCGATCCGCGCGTGATGGCCGACCGCATCCGCCTCGCCCTCGGGGACCTCTTTGCCGGCTGGGCGGCGCAGGGACCGGTCGTCCTGGCGATGGAGGATCTGCAGTGGGTCGACGGCGCGTCGCTGGCGCTCGTCGAGTTCTTGATGCTGCGCCTGGCGGAGCGGCCGTTCGCGCTGGTGGCCACGGCGCGGCCGGAGCTGCTCGCCGACCGGCCAGACGTGCTGGCCGGCGCCGAGCGCGTGGCGCTGCGCGAGCTGGCGCAGCGCGACGTGCAGACGATCGTCGAGCGCATTCTCGGGCGCACCGAGCCGGCCGTGGCGGAGCGCGCCGGCGGGAATCCCTACTTCGCCGAAGAGCTGGCGCTCGCCGTGCGCGAGGGTGCCGACGCCGCGGCGCTGCCCACCAGCGTGGAGGGCGCGGTGCTGGCGCGCCTCGATCGGCTCATGCCGCGCGAGAAGGACGCGCTCAAACGCGCGGCCGTGCTCGGACGCTGGTTCTGGGTGGAGGCCGTCGCGGCGCTGGGCGAGGCGGAAGCGCCGCGCCTGCTGGCGGCGCTACGCCGTCGCGACCTGGCGCTGCCGCGCGCGCAGGCCCGCTTGGCCGGCTGCCAGGAATGGGTCTTCCGGCATGCGGTGGTGCACGAGGTGAGCTACGGGCTGCTGACGCCGCAGCAGCGGCGCACGCTGCACAGCTTGGCGGCGCGCTGGCTCGGCGCGCGCCCCGACGCGCCGCCAGAGGAGGTCGCCGCGCATCACGTCCGCGCCGGGGAGGCGGCGCTGGCACGGCGCGCCTGGCTGCGCGCGGCGCGTGCGGCGGACGAGCGCGGCGACTCGGAGCAGGTGCTGCGCTTCGGCGCCCTCGCGCTGGGCCAGGCGCCGACGGTGGCGGAAGGCGCCGCCGCGGGGCGCGGCGAAGAGCTGCGCGCGTCGGCGTCGGCGTTCGCGTCGGCGTCGGCATCGGCGTCGGCGTCGGGGTC
>DASYRF010000245.1:0-19004 GCA_036004705.1 Myxococcota bacterium | reverse complement strand
GCCGCTCACGCGCCTCGGTCCGCTGGCCGTAGTCGGCGTGCAGCACCGCCACCGGCGCCGGGGCGGCGTCGGCGCGCGCCCCCGCCAGAGTGACGCACGAGTCCATCCCGCCGGACACGCACACCACCGCCCCCGCGCGTGCCGCGGCCGCCACGTTCACACGCCGCGGGCGTCCGCGCCCCAGACGTACTTGTGCACTTGCAGATTGAGCCTCGCCTCCAGGCCGTCGCGCAGCATCCAGGCGACGAGGTCCGCGGGCGCCAGCGCGCCGTGCACCGGCGACAACAGCACACCGGGCGCGCCCGAGCGCGGCGGGCGCCCGCCCAGCCCGTGGCGGCGACAGGCGTCGCGCGCCCACAGGTAGTCCACCTCGTCCTGCACGACGAACTTCACCTCGTCGCGCACCCCCAGCAGGCGCAGGTTCGGCCAGTGGTTGGCCGCCTCCTCCCCCGACCCGGGGCACTTGAGGTCCATCACCTTCACCACGCCCGCCGGCACGGGGTCGAGCGGCAGCGCGCCGCTCGTCTCGAGCAGCACCTCGAAGCCCTCGTCGAGCAGCTGCTGCATCAGCGGCACGGCCTCCGGCTGCATGAGCGGCTCGCCGCCCGTCACGCACACCAGTCGCGGCCCGCGCGCCCGCACGTCGGCGAGCACGTCGTCGAGCGCGCGCTCGTCACCGCCCGTAAAGCTGTACTTCGTGTCGCACCACACGCAGCGCAGGTTGCAGCGCGCCAGGCGCACGAACGTGCAGGGCCGCCCGGCGGCGGCGCCCTCCCCTTGCACGCTCGTGAACGTCTCGGTGATCAGCACGGCAACGACCTCGGCGGCCCGGCGTCGGCGTCAGGCGCCTCCCACGCCCTCCAGCTCTTCCTTCATCCCGAGCAGCCGGTAGAGCTTCTCCAGCTCCTCGGTGTTGTGAATGTAGACACGCTCCTCCTGGATGTCGATGAAGGCGCTCTCGCGCAGCTGGTACATGCCGCGCTTCACGGTGTCGACGTCGAGCCCCACCTTGGACGAGAGCTCGAGCGGCGTGATGCGCAGCACCACGCCTTCGCCCGCCGCGCCCTCGGCGGCGCGCGCCACCTTCGCCAGCTTCAGCAGCGTGTTGACGATCTTGGACTGATTGTCCTTGAGCATCAGGTTCTCGATCTGGTCGTCGGCGTCGCGCAGCCGCGAGGCGAGCCGCTTGATGAGCCGCACGGTGATGCCGACGTGGCTCGTGATCATCGCCTCGAACGTCGTCTGGTCGAACGCCAGGATCTTGCAGTCGTCGATGGCGGCGGCCGTCGCGGTGCGCACGTGGTCGTTGAGGATGGCCATCTCGCCGAAGAAGTCGCCCGGCTTGAGGATGGCGAGCGACTTCTCCTGCTTGCGCACCGTCTTGAGGATGCGTACCCGCCCCTCCTGGATGACGTACATCTCCCGCCCTGGCTCGCCTTCGCGGAAGATGACGTCGCCGCGCGCGAACAGTCGTCCGTAGCGCGCGAACAGCCGCTCTCGCTGCTCTTGCGTGACGTCCAGCATCATCGCGTTCATCCTCGCACAGCCCCCGCGGGCACCACAATTCCGCGCGTCGCGCGTCACGCTCTTGACACCTGGGCGGCGGCGGCGCCATACCGCGCCGTCATGACGACCAACGTGCCTGCGCCCGAGTCGGGGTTCGTCGACGCCGCCGACGGGGTGAAGCTGTACCACGAGCTGCACGCCCCGGAAGGGGGGCTGGGCGGGGCGCGCGGGCTGGTGCTGGTGGCGCACGGCTACGCCGATCACTGCGGCCGCTACGGTTTTCTGCGCGAGAGCTTGTTGGCGCAGGGCTGGGCCGCCGCGCTGTTCGACTACCGCGGGCACGGCAAGGCGGGCGGGCGGCGCGGCTTCGTGGAGCGCTTCGAGGAATACCACGCCGACCTCGACGCGGTGCTGGGCCTCTTCCGGGCGCGCGCCCAGGGCGCCGGCAAGCGGCTCTTCGTGCTGGGCCACAGCCACGGCGGGCTGATCGTGCTGCACCGCGCCCTGGCGGCGGGGGGGATGATCCCGGCGGTGGCGGGCCTGGTGCTCACCAACCCGTTCCTCGGCCTCGCGCTCCAAGTCCCCGGCTGGAAGGTCGCCGTCGCGCGCGCCCTGAGCGGCGTGTGGCCGTCGTTCGCCATGCCCAACGAGCTCGACCCGCACACGTTCACGCACGACGAGGCGGTGGTGGCGGCGCACGGCGCCGACCACCTGGTCGGACGAAACGCCACCGCGCGCTGGTTCACGGAGTGCCGGCGCGCCCAGCAGGAAGTGCGGGATCGCGCGGCGGAGATCACCGCGCCTTACCTGTTGATGATCGGCGGCGCAGACCGCGTGGCCGACCCGGACGTGGAGCGTCGCTTCCACGCGGCCACCGGCAGCGCCGACAAGGACGTGGAAGAGTACGCGGGGCTGTTCCACGAGCTGCACAACGAGGCTGCGCCGGACCGCGCGCGCGTATTCACACGCCTGTGCGAGTGGCTGGCGGCGAAGAACGCGTAGACTTTCGCGCCGCTTCCCTTGCGGGGTCGTTTGGGGAGGCTATACTCCTGTTAGACGACCGCGCGCCCGCCCGAGCTCCATGGCTCGCTTGTGGTTCTGTGAGAGGCTGCGCTTCACGCAACGCGGACTGAACCCGGGAAACGTCGAGCCGGCTCGCTCCGCGACGTGGTGGCGGCGCGGCCGGAGGTTTGACGCACCGATGTATCTGTTCGGCTTGCTGGTCAACGACCCCCACCGCGTCGCCGACGCTCTGGCGCCGGCGCGGGCGCTGCTGCGCGCGCCCGCCGGCAGCGGCAAGGAGGGCTGGGGGCTGGGCTACTACGACGCGAGCGGTGAGGTCCTGCTGAACCGCCGCCCGCGCCACGAGGGCGGCGACATCGACTTCTACGAGCTCAGCGCCGCCGTGCGCAGCAACGCGCTGGTCGCGCACAAGCGCATCGCCACCGTCGGCGAGCTGCGCGAGGAAAACACACACCCGTTCCGCATGCGCACCTGGCTGTTCGCGCACAGCGGCACGCTGCGCGGGTTCGGCGACTACCGCGCCCGGATCGACGCGGAGCTGCCGGCGCACTTCGGCCGCTTGCGTCCGGGCGACACCGACTCGGAGCGACTGTTCCACCTCTTCATGGCCTACATGGGAGAGAAGGGCCCACGCGTCGACGACCCCAACGTGCGCGTGGCGGGGCAGGTGGAAGCGATGCGGCGCGCCGTGGCGCGGGTGGACGCGCTGGCCAGCTCGGTGGGCGCAGGTGACGCCGGGCCCATGTCCATCGTCGTGACCAACGGCCGCACGCTGCTGGGTGTGACGCGCGGGCTGCCGATGATGGTGCTGTCGCACCAGGAAGCGGCCGCGCCGACCAACCACGGAACGGCGCTGCGCGCGGTGCTGCTGGTGAGCGCGCCCGCCGCGGCGATCGCGACCATCGGCGGCGCGCACCTCGTGCCTGACGGATCCATCGTCGCGGTCGACCGTAACTTCAGCTACGCGGTCCATCCGCTGGGCTCTCAAGCGATCTAGGCGCAGCAGGCGCGCGGGCGCCGCGCCTCCAGCCTTCCGGGAGGTGATCGTGGCGGGGAGGCTTTCGAGGCATGCGGCGCGCATCGCCGCCTCCCTGCTGCTCGCGGCGCCGGCCGGCGCGGCGGCCGCCGTTCCGCCCAGCCCTGCCGGCGGCGGGGCAGCAGCGGCGGGCGTGGGGGCGGGCGGTGCGGCACGGGCGGCGCGCCACGAGGGGGCGCTGGAGGCGTTGCACAACGGCGAGGCGGCGCTGGCCGAAGCCGAAGTGGGCAATCCGGCGACGCTGATCGCGCGCGCGCGCGAAGCCGCGACCTGGTTCGAGCGCGCCCTGGCGCTGGAGCCCGGGCTGCCGCCGGCGCTGCTGGGGATGGCCCGCGCCCACCGGCGCTGGGGCGGCGACGTGCACCTGGCAGAAGCGTCGCTGCGCTTCGAGGCTTATCTGGCGACGCGGCCCGACGACGTGGTCGCGCGCATGGAGCTGGTGAACCTGTCGGTGCGGCGGCGTGACTTCCACCGCGCCGCGCGACACCTCGAGCTGGTGCTGGTCGCCGCGTCGGCGCCGGAGGCGGAGGGGCTGCGGGCGCGGCTCAGCTCGGACCTCGTGGGGCTGTGCGTCGACGGCTACACGAACCTCGGGGACGTCGACCTCGCGCGCAACGGGCTGGCGCTGGCGCTGTCCCTGGCGCCCTCGAGCGCCGACTGCCGCGTGGGCCTGGCGCGGGTGAAGCGGGCCGACGGTCTGCGCGCCCGCGCCCACGGCGAGGAGGCCGAGGCGGTGCGGCTGCTCGGCGAGGCGGAGGCCCTGGTGCGGCCGGTGGTGGAGGACGCGTTCAAGCTGGCTGCGACGTCGGGGCGGCTCGACGTGCTGCCGGTCATCTTGCTGGGCAGCTTGTTGCGCGACCGCGATCATTTCGCCGAGGCGGTCACGCTGCTCGAGCGCGCGCGCGAGCGGGCCGACGCCGATGCGTCGTCGAACGACGAGCGTGCCTACCTGGCGGCGGATCTCGGGGTGTCCTACTACGGATTGCACGACTGGGCCGGCGCAGCGCGCGCTTGGCGTCGCGCGATCGAGGTCAACCCCGAGTCGTCTTCGATCCCTCCGCCCACGGTGTCGTTGTGGCGCAACAACCTCGCCTGGGTCCTCTGTATCGCGCCCGACCCGGCGGTGTACGCGCCGCACGAGGCACTGGAGCTGGCCAAGGACGTCGTGGCCGAGGGGAAGTGGACCGTGGCGGCGCACATCGACACGCTGGCGGAGGCCTACTACGCCACCGGCGACTATGCGGCGGCGCTGGCGACGAGCGAGCGTGCGCTGGCTTTGAGCGACGTCGAGGGCGACGACCTGGCGGAGCTGACGGAGCACTTGATGAAGTACCGGCGCGCCCTGCGCCACGGCGTCCCCGCGGGCCGCGCCGCCGCCGACCTCTGGTACACGCACGTCCCCAGCCACAAGTAGCGGCTCACAGCGGGCCGGGGGTGACGCGGCCGAGGTCGAGGGCCGACGGAGCCGCGAGCGCGCGCGGGGGAGCGGTCACGGCCACCCAGCCGAGTCGGACTCCGTCGCGCCGGACCTCGAGGCGCTGCAGGACGGAGCCGCCGGCGGCCGCCTCGCCGGGCAACAGCAAAGGGGCGGCGAGCGGCCACTCGAAGCGGCCCGCCGCGTCGGTCACGCCCAGGCGCCAGAGCGCCAGCGAAGGCGTCGCGTGACGCGCTTCGGCGGTCACGTGCACCTCCCACAGCTCCGCCCCGCAGAGCGCGGCGCCCCGGGCGTCGACGAGCTGCAGGCGCACGAGCGTTGGAGAGGCCACGGCGGCCGGCACGGTCGTCAAGGCGACGGCGGCGGCGGGGGAGCGCGCGTCGCCGGCGCCTGCGCCGGGCACCCGGTAAGCGGCGGCGAGCGCCACGCCGAAGCCCGCGCAGAAGGCCATCAGGCGCCAGAGCGTCCAGCTCGCTGCGCCCTGCCCCGCGCTGCACCACTCCGGCGCGCCGCAGACGCGGTTCATGGCGGGCCGGCCGCGCTGCCGTGCAGGGACACGGTCCCGGCGAAACGGCCGCCGCCGATCTCGCGCAGCACGCGCTCCCGTCCGGGGGCCGCTATCTCGAGGAAGACGCGCTCGCCGGGGACGGCGACCGCGACGAAGGGCGCTGCCGGCGTGCCTTCGTGCTCGACGGCGGCGACAGCGTGCGTGCGTGTGAGCGCGGTGGCAAGCCGCCCGTCCGCCCCCGTCCGCCCGAGCGGCACGACTTCGAGCCCGGCGCCGTGCTCGTGCCGGTAGCCGGTGGCGAACCACAGCGCGACGTCGGCTCCGGCGACGGACGTCCCGTCTTCGGCCCCGGCCACCCGAACGTCCACCGACACCACGCTGCTGCGCACGTCGTGAACGTCCAGTACCGCCGCTGGCGCGGCCGCCGCCCCCACGACCGCCGCCCCGAGCCCGAAGGCGAACAGCAGCCAGCCTGCCTGCCCCATCGCGCTCGCGCCGCCCTGCGCGTGGCCCATGCCCCAGGATAGCGCGCCCGGGGCGGCAGGACGACCACGGCCACCGCGGGCGGTCGACTATGGAACCTGAAGGAATCGGACGGAGGAGCTCGATGCGCCGTGCCTCGGACAGCACCGAGCCAGGTTGATCGCCGAGTAGGCTTCGACGAGGGATGCCCTTCGGGCAATCCCTGGTCTCAGTGGGTCATCATCATGCTGTCGGCGCTGGCCTTCTTCTCGAACTTCTTGCCCGAGTCCGCGTCGCCGCGGTGCACGAGGTCGTCGAGCTCTTCCATGGCGGGAGCCGCCGAAGCGGGCATCGCCAGGCCCGCGGCCGCGGCGCGCGCGTACGTGTCCTTGCCCTCACCGATGAGACGCGACGCCTCCGCCTTGTCGCCCTTCTCGTAGGCCCGGGTCGCCTCGTCCATCTTGCGCGCGATCTTCACGGTCTCGACCTTCGCGCTGACTGCGCCGTCACGGCTCTTCTCCACCAGCGACGCGTCGGCGACCACCAGCGCCCCGACGGTCGCGGCCGCCGTCGCCGGAGCCCCGCCCGCCAGCGCGTCGGCGAAGTGGAGCGCCACGTTCGCCACCGTCAGCGGCCCCTCGACGGCCGCCGGAACGCGCAGCCGCAAGACGATCTTGCGCTCCTGCCCGCCGTAGAGGTCGCCCGGGTGGATCACCACGGCCGTGCCGCGCCGATCCGACGCGTAGCCGACCACCTCGGCGATCTCGACGCCCGGCGCCGGAACGATCTCCACCTCGGTGCCCTTCGCCACCACCGACGCCAGCGCACCGAACTCGTTCTTGAAGATCCCCGCCAGCTGCTCGACGCTCTCGATGAAGTAGTAGTTGCCGCCGCCGTGCTCGGCGATGGCCATCATCGTCTTCGCGTCGTAGTCGAGCCCGAGCCCCATCGCCGTGACCGACACGCCGCCGGCCGCCATGGAACGCGCGATCCCGCCGAGGCCCTCGGCCGTCTGGATGCCTGCGTTCGCCTCGCCGTCCGACAGCAACACCACGCGGTTCACGCGCTCGCTCGAAGCGCCGCGCGCGACTTCGGCGCGCGCCAGCTCGAGGCCGTCGCTGATGTTGGTGCCGCCCATGTCGCCCAGCCCCTCGATGGCGTGCGTCAGACGCTCGCGCGCCTCGCCGTCGAGCGGCGTGGAGGGGACCAGCACCGACCCCGCCGAGCCGTACGCCACCAGCGCCACGCGGTCCGACGCCGCCAGCCGCGCGATCATTTCCTTGGCCGCCGCCTTGGCGCCGTCGAGCGGCGCGCCCAGCATCGAGCCCGAGGCGTCGATCACGATGGCGAGGTTCAACGGCGCGCGCGCCGCGGCTTCCACCGGATCGGCGCCGAGCGACACCGCCATCCACGCCTCGCCGCCGCCGCCCAGCAGCACGCTCGACGCGTCGAGCCGCGCGTCCAGGTGGACCTTGCCCGCGGAGGCCGCCCCGCCACCCGCCGTCAGCCCGCCACCGAGCGGAATGGGAAGCGGGAGGGGGCCCGACCCACCCGTGGTGCCGCCACCGTGGAGGAAGTAGCTGCGCGGCCCGACGAACGAGGCCAGGGCCAGCGCGCCGAGGGCGATGCCGGCGAAAATCCAGGTCGAACGACGCATCTGCATGGAAGCTCTCCGTTTTGCGCGGGCGCGCGACACCGCGCGCCGGACGGCCGATCGCGTCTTGTGGACGCCTGACCGGGCGCAAAGGTCTGGCGGGCGGGGGCGGAGCGCGATAAACAGCGCGCGGAGGTCCGGCCCATGAAGATGTCCGAACAGCTGGAGAAGCTGCACCGCCTGCGCGCGCGCAACCGCGCCATGGGCGGCGAGGAGAAGCTCGCCAAGCAGCGCGCGCGCGGGAAGCTCGACGTCCGCGCCCGGCTCGCCCTGCTCTTCGACGAAGGACGGTTCACGGAGGTGGGGCTCTTGACCAACCGCCCCGGAGGCTACGAGGACGCCGCCGATTACGGCCCCGCCGACGGCGTCGTCTGCGGGTACGGCCCCGTCAACGGGCGCACCGTCTGCGTGGCCGCGTACGACTTCACCGTCTACGGCGGCTCGATGGGCCCGCACGGAGAGCGCAAGGTCACGCGCATGCGCGAGCTGGCGCTGCGCAACCGCGTGCCGATGGTGTGGCTCATCGATTCAGGCGGCGCGCGCATCCGCCCGCAGGAGGAGCGCAAGCCCGACGACCTCTCGCTCTTCGCCGAGAGCGGCTACCTGTTCCGCGAAGAGTCCATCATGAGCGGCGTGGTGCCGCTGGTGGCGGCGATGGTCGGCCCTGGCGCCGCCGGCACCGCCTACATCCCCGGGCTCGCCGACTTCGTGCCCATGGTGAAGGGCACGTCCTCCATAGCCATCGGCGGGCCGTACCTCACCAAGTCTACCGTCGGGGAGGACATCAGCGAGGAAGACCTGGGCGGCTCGAAGATCCACACGAAGATCTCCGGCGTGGCCGATCTAGAGACGCGCTCCGACCAGGAATGCATCGCCGCGGTGCGCGAGTACCTGGGCTTCTTTCCGTCGCACTGCATGGAGAAGCCGGCGCGCGCCGCGGCCGTGCCGCCGCCCGACGGTGCCGCGGACGCCCTGCGCGCCATCCTCCCCGAGGAGACGCGCCGCGCCTACGACATGCGCAAGCTGCTGCCCTGGCTCGTGGACGGGGGCAAGCTCTTCGAGATCAAGCCCGCCTGGGCGAAGAACGTCGTCTGCGCGCTCGCCCGCATCGACGGTTGGGCCGTGGGGCTGGTCGCCAACAACCCCATGTACCTGGGCGGCATCCTCGACGTCGACAGCGCCGACAAGGCGGCCCGTTTCGTGAACCTGTGCGACGCCTTCCAGATCCCGTTGGTGTTCCTGCAGGACGTGCCCGGCTTCATGGTGGGCTCGAAGGTCGAGCAGCAGGGCATCATCCGGCACGGCGCGAAGATGATCTACGCGGTGGCGAGCGCCACCGTGCCGAAGCTCACGGTGGTGGTGCGCAAGGGATACGGCGCCGGCTACTACGCGATGTGCGGGCGCGCCTACGAGCCGGACCTGCTGGTGAGCTGGCCCACCAGCGAGATCTCGGTCATGGGCCCCGAAGGCATGGTGTCCATCTTCATGAAGAAGATGCTCGACGCCTCGCCCGATCCCGAGGCGATGAAGAAGCAGGTGGCCGACGCCATCCGGCCCTATATCGATCCCTTCCGTGTTGCCGGGCAGGCCCTGGTGGACGACGTGATCGACCCCGCCGAGACGCGCGCCGTGCTCGCCGCCGCCCTGGAGCTGACGCGCAACAAGACCGTTGAGCGCCCGCCGCGGCGCCGCGAGGTCGCGCCGGTCTGAGCCCAGGGCCGGCGCAGCCGGACCCTGGGCTCGGCATACTCGGAGATCAAACCGTCCCGGCGGTGTCCGAGGCACCGCGCATCGAAGCCCCCCCCCCGATTGCCTCATACTCTCCGCGGCGCGCGCGCGGCGCCGCCTACAACAGCGGCATCAGCGGCAGCAGGTCGCCAATGGACAGCGCCTTGCGGTCGACGTCCTCCAGCCGCGACAGGAACACGTCGCGGTCGCGCGGCGCGGTGCGGTCCAAGACCGGCAGCCGGCCCACCGAGAAGGTCGAGCCCCAGGCGCGGCCGTGAACCCACGCGCCGATACGGTTCACAACCGCGTCGATCGCCGGGCCGTCGAGCGGCAGCGTGGAGTGATCTTGGTTCACGACGACCACGTCGTGGATGGCGCCGCCGAACGTGGCGCTCTCCGCCGGCACCGTGCCGTCACCCGGCCCGGCGTCGGGCTCGATCTCGCCGTCGTGGACGGAGACGTCCACCGTGGTCGTCTTGGAGTGGCACACCACCGCCACCGTGCGCGGCGGCAGCAGCGGCGGCGCGCCCTTGCGCGGCCGCAGCTCGCGCAGCAAAGCGTCGGCGCCGCGCAGCTGCGCCGGCCCGGTCGCCGAGCGCGGCAACGGCCCCGGCGCGTAGAGCGTCGGGTCCTGCAGGTCGGGGCGCTCGGGCGGCAGCAGATCCGTCAGCCCCCAGAACGTCTGCACCACGTCGGTCACGGCGCGCGGCAGGCGGTTCGTGAGGGCCGCGAACGACCGCACTTCCCGTCCCTCGCCACGCAAGCTGAGCACCGCCTGGAAAGAGCCGAGCCACGGCGTGCCCAGCGCGGCGAGCCCCAGCACCCGGCTCTGCAGCGCCCCGAGGCGCGCGAAGGCGTGCGCGGCGACGAGCCCGCCCATCGAGTGGCCCACGAACGCGACCTTGCGCCCGGGATTGGCCTTGAGGCTGAGCTGCAGGCGCCGCGCGAAGGCGTCGGCAACCACGGAGATGGGCAAGCGCCAGTCGAAGCCGACCTGCTCCACCACCGGGCCGAATTGCGCCAGCAGCGCCAGCGACAGGCGGTCGTACAGCACCGGGAGCGGGTGCGTCGCCTCGATTCGTACCGCGGCGTCGGCGTCGGTCCTGCCGTCCGGCGTCCGCCGCAGCGCCTCGAAGTCGCTGCCGATGGCCAGTCCGACGGGGTCGATCCACATGAGCCCGTGGTGCCCGCGGCGGTCGGAGAGCTGCGACGCCATGATGCCGGGCAGGACGTACACGCGCAGGTCGCCGTTGGCGTCTTCGTGGCGCAGCCGGTCGAGCGCGACCTCCGCCAGGTGGCGCACCGGCTCCAAGATCTTGAGTCGCGCGCGGTCCGGCCACCGATCACCCCCGCGGTCGTCGCCTTCGTCCACGACCCCGTCCACCAGGGCGGGCAGGAGCGTCGGCGCGTTGTGGCGGTCGAGCGCGTAAAGCGACCCGCGCGGAGAGGCCGGCGCGGGGCGCCGACTCACCGGACGCGCCGGGCGCGGCGCCAGCATCGTACGCAGCAGCTTCGACCAGCCGCACGCCTGCGCGAAGTCCAGCCGCTCGTAGAGCTCGTCGGTGCCACCCGGCTCCTCGGGCCGGTAGTCGCCGGGCAGATAGACCGACAGCCCCGACGTGAGGTCGCCGGAAGCTTCGATGACGGTGTCGCGGAGCTTGGCCCTGGCGCGCGCCCCCGGGTCGCCGAGCGCTTCGAGGAACGTGCCGAGGTCGCGGTAGCCCTGACCGATGGGCGGCGAGCAATCCGTGGCGGCGCGGCGTGCCTCGTCGAACAGGCGCCGCGCCTCGTCGTCGCTGCGCGCGCGCTGCACCAGCCCGGCGGACAGCGCCTTCAGCTCGTCGGCCAGGTGAGCCAGCTCGCGCATGCGCAGCGCGCTCAGCGTCTGCGCGCCGCCGTACTGCGCCGCGTACACCTGCACGATCCGCTTGGCGAGCCCCTCGGCGTCGAGCGTCGGCTCGTCGCGCAGAATGCGGAACGCATCGGCATACCCCCAGCCGTCGCCCGGCTCGGCGCGCTGGCTCGCCACCATGACCCCGGCGGTGTCGCGCGCCTGGTAGGCCACCTCCATCATCGCCATCAGGCAGGCGTCGAACCCCAGCAGGTCCAGCGGCCGCTTCAACACGTCGCTGATGCGCTGCAGCGCCGCGCGCATCTCCACGTCGTCGAGGAAGTCCGCCGCCGTGTCGTCGAAGCCGAACCCGCGCGCCGGCCCGCCGCGCTCCAGCAGGTTGCGGCGCGTGCCGCCGAAGAACCCCAGCCGGCGGCGCGCCAGCTGCGCCGCCAGGCGCGGCGACACCACGCCGCGCGCCAGCCGGTACACGTCGCGATCGTCGTGCCCGCTGCCGTGCCCCCACAGCACGAGCGCGTAGCGCTCGGCCGTGAAGCGCTCCTGGGCCCAACGCACGAAGTCGACGAGCGTGGAGATGCGTCCCGTATTCAGGTCGCCGCGGAAGACCTCCAGCTGGTCGGCGTCGAGCGGCGTGTCGTTGCGGAGCCGGTAGCGGAAGCTGTTGCGGCGCGTCCATTCGTCGGTCTGCACCAAGAGGTGCACCTGATCGCTCGATCCGACGCGCTTCAGCTCCTCGAGATCCTGGCGCACCGCGTACTCGATGCCGTCGGGGTTGGCGTCGTCGCCGGCCATGTACACCAGGACGGCCCACTCGGCGGTACGGCCCGGCTTGCGGCGCGGCACGAGCGGCTCGAATCCCTTCTCCTGGTGCACCACCGCGAGCGGCGCCGCCGCCGCCTTGCCGCGGCCCTTGGGCGCGGCCGCCGCCTTGCGCGTGCGCGCGCGCGGGCGCGTCGGGTCGGAGATGTCCTGTAGCAACGCACCCAGCACCAGCTCGCGCGGCCAGCGCACCGGCTCCGGCGCCGGGTCGAGCGCAGCGTAGGCGGCGCCGGCCTTCTTGTAGGCGAGCAGCGGCCCGGGGCCGACGTCTCGCCCGTGTCCGAGCAGCGCGCGCTTCTCCTTCGGCGTCAGCGTGCCCTCGCCCGTCCAGTTGCGCATGAGATCGAACGCGTCGCCGCCCAGCGAGTCGCGCACGGCGCGCAACATGCGGAAGCCGTAGTGCCGGGCCAGCTCCACCGCGGCGGGGTCGTGATCGGGGTTGTCGCCCTGCGCCTCTTCGGCGGCGTGCTCCTCGTTCGTGCGCCCCGCGTGCGGCGCCAGGTCCTCCACCGCGTGCAACAGGTAGCCCAGGAAGTAGAGCGCCCCTCGTACGTCGCCGGCGCGCAGCCGCGCGGCCGCCAACGCCAGGCGGTCCTTGACCCACTTCTGGAAGGCGGCCTGCGCCGCGGCGACCGCGGCGTCGCGCGCCTCGCCCCGCGGCAGCCGTCCGGCCGCGTCGGGCGTCTGCGCGTGCGCCGCCGGCGTGCCCCACTCGTAAAAATCGGCGTCCTGCGCGGCGTCGCGAAGGATCCGCACCGCGGGCGAAGTGAAGCCGAAGCGCTCCGCCGTCTCCTGCGTCACCTCGTAGTGGCCCGTGGTGCGCCACAACCCGAAGACTCCGCCGGCGGGCAGGCGCGCCCCGCCGTGCGGGCCCGCCGCCGTCTTGGCATCCACCGCCGCCGTCCCCGCGAGCACGTCCTCCGCGTAGCCCCAGCGCGTCGTCATCTATCCCCCCTGCTCTCGCGCGCGAGTCAGAATCCCGCCCGCGTGGTGAAGTCGTTGTCGAACGTGCCGAACTTGTTGAAGCGGTGGTACGCCGCCAGCCAATCGTCGAGGCGCGGATACAGCGCCTTGATCGTAGGAAGGCTGGCGCCGTTGCGCTGCCCCCAGTGCGGGCGGCCGGGCAGCGGCCGCAGCCCGCGCTCGATGCGCTGCAGGATCGTCTCGAAGCGGTGTGTGCCCTTCAGCAGCGGCGTCTCGATCATGCAGGTCGCCTGCCCGTCGCCCCAGTTCTGCGGCGAAAGGTGTCCGCGCGCCGCCGCCACGAAGCGCACGCCGATCGGCGCCGTGTGGTGCAGCCCTTCCGGCTTGTTGGCCTCGGCCAGCCTCAGGATCTCGTCCACGGCCGTGACCGCGTCGGGAAGGCGCACGGCGATCTCGTTGGAGGTGGCCTTCACATCCGCCCCGGCGCCCAGGATGAGCACGTTGTAGTTGATGCTCTCGAAGCCGGGCGTCTCCAGCTTGTGCAGCAGCTTGTCGATGACGCCGGGAATCGACCCGGGGAACAGGTTGAGAAACTCGGTGATGGCGACGGTCCCGAAGACCTGCTCGATGCAGCGCAGGAACTCGCCGGGCAGCTTGCGCACCGGCGGCGCGCCGTTCTTCGGCGCGATCTTGTCGCGCACCGTCACCAGGCACGTGTTGTCCACGCCCCCGCCCGGCTGCTGCGTCTTGAAAGGGCTGAGCACCAGGTCGTAGTGGCGCGGGCCCTGCACGTCGGCCTGCAGCGTCTGCTTCACCGCCGACCACGGACGGCAGACACGCGTCTCGCGCAGCCAGTATCCGCCGGTGACGTTCAGCGTCAGCGCGTACACCACCCCCATGCACCCCATGCTCACGACGACGGCGTCGAACGTCCGGTCGTCCTGAACCAGCTCCCAACCCTTCTTGCGCGGGTTGGCCGCGAAGCGCCCCGGGTCGGTGACCCCGTCGGACGGCTCGACCTGCACCACGTTGGCGCGCACGCCCGAGGCGCTGGCCGGATCGTCGACCAGCGTCACGAGCATCACCGACTCCACCGACGCCGACAGCGGGCCGAGCTTCACGCCCGTCCCGTGCGTGCCGGTGCACAGTGCGCCGACGATCGTCTGCCCGTCGTACGAGCCCATGTTGCGCAGCGCCAGCCCGTTGGGGAAGGGCCCGCTCTTGGCGCCGGCGAGCCGCTCGTTGAGGTGGCGGATGGTGACGCCCGCCTCCACGGCGTGCAGGACCTCGACGCGCGCCGGCATCTGCCCCGGGTCCTTGAGGTCGGAGAGCACGAGGTTCTGGTCGAGCTGGTCGATCTGCACGAGCCGCTCGCGCGGGCGCGCCACCTCGGCCGACGAGTGGCCGGACCCGATCGCCTTGATGAGCCGCGTACGCCCCGCGTCCTGAACGGCCGCCAGCAGCTCCGCGAGGTTCTTGGGGCGCGCCCAGACGGTCGGCACCACCCGCAGGTCGTCGAGGTAGTTCTTCCAGACGTGCGGCTGGCCCAGGCGCGCCGCGTCCAGCGGCGTACGTGGCGCGCGCCCGCGCTCGGCTCCCGGCGGCAGCGGGGCGGCGGCGCCGCGGCCGCGCGGGGCGCGCGCCCCGGCCTTCGCCCGTCGGGGGGCCTTCGGCGCCGGCGGGGGCGCGAAGCGCGCGTCGGTGAACTTTCGCACCGCCGCCGCGTACTCCTCGAAGCTCGACTGCATCCAGGCGTCGAGCTGCTTCTCTTGCGCCGCGTGGCGCGGATCCGCCGGCGCTAGCGTCTCCAGCGCCGCGAGCGCCTTCTCGATCCTGCCGACCAAGGCACGGTTCATGAGCCTCCCCGGGAACGTGGGAGGCGTAGTCTGGCACCTTTCGAATGGGGACCGCTAGGTCGGCTGGCCGTGGGTGGATCGAGCCCCGTCCCGGAGCGGGAGCGGGAGAGTGCGGGAGCGGGAACGGGAGTTGGGAGCGCGCGGCGATGGTGCGCGCCCGGAGCGGGCGGCGCTAGTGCGCGCCCGGAGCGGGCGGCGATGGTGCGCGCCCGAAGCCGGCGGCGCTAGTGCGCGCCCGGAGCCGGCGGCGCTTAGTGCGCGCCCGGAGCGGGCGGAGCGCCGGGCGGCGGGGCCGGCGAGGCGCTGTAGGCGCCGGTGCCCGGCGGCACCGTCATGACGCCCGGGACCGCGGTCGGAGCGCCCGCCATGCCCTTCACCCCCGGCGGCAGCTTCCCGTGCGCGAACGGCATCGTCGGCACCGCGAACTTCGGCCGCTTGCGCAGGCCGTCCACCTTCTTCTCGATGTCCGCCTTCTTCGTCGCGAGCTCGCCCCCGGCGACCAGCTTCGCGGTCGCCTTCTCCAGCGCCGCATCGCCCGGCGCCTTCGCCTTGAGCATGTCCACCGCCAGCCAGTGCAGCGTCGCGTAGGTGACCGCCTGGTGCGCCATGCGCCCTTCGGCCCGCGCCTCGCGCGTGTTCGCCACCAGCTCCGTCTTGATCTTGCGCGCCGTCTCCTCGTCCTTCGCCTCACGCGCCGCCTTGGCCTTCTCCAGAAGGTCCTTGTGCGAAGCGCGCAGCTTCTCCGACTTGTCGACGAGGTCGAACGCCTTCAGCACCAGGTCTTCCACCGCTTTGGCGTGGGCGCCGACGATCTTCGCCAGGTTCTTCCCGGCGGCGTGCGCCGTCCACCAGTCCGCCGCCGGCCCGTCCGCGGACGGCACCGGCGCGGCCGCGGGGGCGACGCCCTCGGGCGGGACATCGCCGCCGCTGTTCGCCGCCACGGTCTGCAGCGGTGTCGGCGCGACGATCTTCGAGGCCGGCGGCGGCGGCGGCGGCGTGCCCGGCGCGCCGGTGGTCGGCATCGGCATCGTGCGGCTCTCGATCGCCCGGTCGAGCTCCATCTTGAGCTCGGCGTTCTCGTCGATGAGCTCGACCTCGCCCTCCTTGACGGCGAACCAGGTATGCCCGTCCTCGGCGACCGCCACCACGAAGTGGCTCGCGCCCGCCGGCGGCGGCGTGCCCTTCGCGCGCAGCAGCGCGTTGAGCGTGCGCACCTGGAAGGAGTCGCGGCCGACGGTGCGCTTGATGGTGAAGTCTACCTTGCCGGCGATGACCGACCATTCGCGGCGCTCGTTGTTGGTCATGGCCACGACCGCGGGGCCACTGACCACGGCGCTGCCGTCGTCTTCCAGCGTGAACGTCGCCGACGCGCCGTCCGCCAGCGTGAACGTGTCGCCCGCCTGGAACTCCAGTCCGTCGGTGACGGGAGCGGGTGGCGTGGGCGTGGCGCCCGCGCGAACGAACTTCACGTCTCCCGTCACGCCGCTCGCCTTCGCCTCCGGCTTGAACACCGGCTTGGGCGGCGGGGCCGCCGTCATGGGCATCGCGGCCGTCGCCGCCCCCGTCCCGGTGGCCGTGCCGGGGCCTCCCGTTCCGGTTCCCTCGGCGCCACAGCCGGCCACGAGCGCGGCGCCGAGCGCCGCGGCCCCGAACGCAAACAACGATCTCGAGCACTTCATCGACGAGCCTCCTCCGGGAAAACGCCGGGAAACCGCTGGCGCGCCGCGCTACGGGCGCGAGCGGGCATCCGTATAGCCGTGCCCGCCCGGCGGGTCAAGCAACCCGGGCACACGGGAGCCACGGGCGTGCAACACCGCGGCCGCGCGGGCTAGTCCCTACTTCTAGACGTCGTAATAGAGGTTGAACTCGTGCGGGACGGGGCGCATGCGGACGGCGTCGACTTCCTTTTCGCGCTTCCACGACAGCCACATGTCGACGAGGTCCTTGGTGAAGACGTCGCCCTGCAGAAGGAACTCGTGGTCCTCTTCGAGCGCCCCCAGCGCCTCCTCCAGCGATCCAGGCGTGGAAGGCACGCCGCTCAGCTCCTCCGGCGTCAGCGAGTAGATGTCCTTGTCCAGCGGCTCGCCCGGGTCGATGCGGTTCTGGATGCCGTCGAGCCCCGCCATGAGACAAGCGGCGAAGGCGAGGTAGCCGTTGCAGGACGGGTCCGGCGTGCGGAACTCGATGCGCTTCGCTTTGGGCGAGGCGCTCACCATCGGGATGCGCACCGCGGCGCTGCGGTTGCGGCTGGAGTAGGCGAGGTTCACCGGCGCCTCGTAGCCCGGCACCAGCCGCCGGTAGGAGTTCGTGGTGGGGTTGATGATCGCGCACAGCGCCGGCGTATGCTTGAGGATGCCGCCGATGTAGTGCAGCGCCATCTCCGACAGCCCCGCGTAGCCGTCGCCGGGGAACAGCGGCTTGCCCTCGCGCCAGATCGACTGATGGATGTGCATGCCGCTGCCGTTGTCGCCGTAGAGGGGCTTGGGCATGAACGTCACCGTCTTCTCGTTGCGGCGCGCCACGTTCTTGACGACGTACTTGAACCACATGAGCTGGTCGCCCATCTTCACGAGCGAGGCGAAGCGCATGTCGATTTCGCACTGCCCGCCCGACGCCACCTCGTGGTGCTGCGCCTCCACGCGGATCCCCAGCCCCTGCAGCGTCATCACCATCTCGTTGCGGATGTCGTCGAGGGAGTCGGTGGGCCGCACCGGGAAGTAGCCCTCCTTGTGGCGCGGCTTGTAGCCGAGGTTGGGCAGCTCGTCGCGCCCGGTGTTCCAGGCGCCCTCCACGCTGTCGACCGAGTAGAACGCCGAGTGGGCTGTCTGATCGTAGCGCACGTCGTCGAAGATGAAGAACTCCGCCTCCGGGCCGAAGTACGCGGTGTCGCCGATGCCGGTGGAGCGCAGGTAGGCCTCCGCCTTGCGCGCGACGTTGCGCGGGTCGCGCGAGTACGGAAGCTTGGTGACGGGGTCGACGATGTTGCAGATGAGCGACAGCGTCGTCACCGCGGCGAACGGGTCGATGACCGCCGTGGCCGCGTCGGGGATGACGAGCATGTCGGAGGCGTGGATCGGCTGCCAGCCGCGGATGGACGAGCCGTCGAAGCCGAACCCTTCGTCGAAGGACCCCTCGCTCAGCTCCTGCACCGGCACGGCGAAGTGTTGCCAGATACCCAGCAGGTCGAGGAACTTCAAGTCGACCATCTTCACGTCGCTCTTGCCTGCAAAATCCAGCGCCTCTTTCGCGTTCATCTTTCCTCCTGTCGTGGCTGTGCTTGCGGGGAGCGAAGCGCGGGCGCTCTAGAGGGCGTCCTCGCCGCGCTCGCCGGTGCGAATGCGGACGACCTGCTCCACGGGGACGACGAAGATCTTGCCGTCGCCGATGCGGCCGGTCTGGGCGGCCTTCTCGATGCAGCCCACGACCTCGGCGACCTGCTCGTCCTTCACGACGATCTCGACCTTCACCTTGGGGACGAAGTCGATGACGTAGGCGGACCCGCGGTACATGACGGAGCTGTCCTTGGAGCGGCCGCCGGTGCGGCCGAACCCCTTCACCTCGGACACCGTCATGCCCTGGATGCCGATCTCGCCCAGCGCTTCCTTCACCTCGTCGAGCTTGAAGGGCTTGATGATCGCCTCGACCTTTTTCATGCCACGGCCGAGTAGCACATCGATCGTTTCCGCCGCGTTTCGGAGTTAGTAACAGCCGCGGCCGGGGCACGGGGCCCGCGGGGCGCGGGGCGCGGAGGCGCGACGCGACGCGGTGCGCCGCGCCTAGCGCGGACAGGCGTGGAGCGCGACGACGGCGTCGATGTCCGCCCCGGCGGTGGTGGCGCCGGGAGGCGGCGGGGCGGTGGCGGCGTCGCGCAGGCGGACGTAGCGCAGCTCGTCGCGACCCAGGTCGGCGAGGTCGAAGGCGTCGCCGCCGGCGGCGTCGGGGTCGGTGGGGTCGACGCCGTTGGCGGAGCTCGCCAGCACCGGCGTCACGCCCGCGCAACCTTCGTAGGGAGGCGCGGCGGCGGCGCACGGCCATTCGGTGAAAGGGCCGCCCGGATCGTCGCCCACGCCGGCGAAGGCGGGCTCGGCGAAGACCTGCGTCGGGTCGCCAGCGGCGTAGAAGGCGTTCTCGAAGACGAGCAGGTCCGGCCCCGGCCCGTCGCAAAGGACGTAGCCGGGGAACTCGAACGTGAGCGTGCCCC
>DASYRF010000244.1:0-5383 GCA_036004705.1 Myxococcota bacterium | reverse complement strand
CCTGGTGGACTTCTGGGACTACACCTGCGTGTACTGCATCCGCACGCTTCCGCACCTCAGCGAGTGGGCGCGCCGCTATCGCGAGGCGGGGCTGGTGGTGATCGGCGCGCACGCGCCGGAGTTTCCGTTCGCTGCGGAGCGCGCCAACGTCGAGGTGGCGGTGCGCAGCCTGGGCGTGCGCTATCCCGTGGCGCTCGACGGCGCGCGCCGCATCTGGCGCGCCTTCCACAATCGCTACCTGCCGGCGCGCTACCTGGCGGGCCGCGACGGGCGCGTGCGCTGGCAGCACTTCGGCGAGGGGCGCTACGCCGAGACGGAGCACGCGCTGCGCGCGCTGCTGGCGGCGCCGGAGCGGCCGGGTGGGCCGCCGCGCCCGCTGCCGGACCCGTCGGCGGCGGTCACGTTCGTGGAAGCGGCGGGCGGCGAGGGGCACGCGGGCGACGGGCTGGGCGCCGGCGACGACGATCCGAGCGGCCCCGGCACTCTCTGCCAGCCGGTGACACCGGAGCTCTATCTCAACCTGGCGCGCGGGCGCTGGGGCAACGGGCCGGCGGACGTCCCTGACACAGACGTGGCGCTCTTCGTGGACGCCGGTGAGTACGTCCCCGACCGGGCGACCCTGGGCGGGCGCTGGCGCCTGAGCGAGGGTCACGCCGAGCACGCGGGCGGCGAAGCGACACTGGCGGTGCGCTACACGGCCGCCGAAGTGAACCTCGTCCTGACCCCGCCGCCGGGCGGGCGCTGCACGATCTACGTGGAGGACGAGGCGGGGCCGCTCCCGGCGGCGCGGCGTGGCGCGGACGTCGGCGGGGCCGCGCTGGCGGGCACGGGGCCGAAGGACGCGAGCGGCGCCGGCCCGGCGGCCGTGGACGTCACCGGGGCCGCACCGGCCGGGGCGGCGGCCAAAGAAGAGGCGCGCGCAGGCCGGGCGGTCATCGAGGTCGTGGCGCCGCGGATGTACGCGCTGGTGCGCGACGAGCGCGTGGGCGAGGGTCTCTTGCGCCTGCGGCTGCCGGCGTCGTGCGAGGGGCTGCGCGCCTACGCGTTCACGTTCCTGACGCCTTCGCGGCGCGGGGCCGCCGTGGCCACGGCTCCGGCGCCGACGGCACGCTGGTGAGCGCGCCGGCCGTCGAGATCCGCGCCAACGGCGCGGCCCACGCCACCTACGGCGGCACCCTCGTGGCGCGGAACCTCGTCGGCGACGAGGAATGCGACGCCGCCGACGGGCGGAGCTTCGAGTCGCGCAACCCAGCCAACCTGGACGACCTCTGCGCCCTGGCGCCGCGTTCGGGCGCCGAGGACGTGCGCCGCGCCTGCGCCGCCGCCGCCGCCGCCGCGCCCGGCTGGGCCGACACGCCGGTCGAGGCACGCGCGGAGGTCCTGCGCCGCGCCGCCGCGCTCTTCGAGCGCCACCGCGCCGAGCTGGCGCACCTCGTCGCGCGCGAGATCGGCAAGGCGCTCTGGGCGGCCGACGGCGAGGTGGGCGAGGCGGTCAGCCTCTCCGGCTTCTACGGCAACGGCGCCTGGCATCTGCGCGGCGTGCTCGCGCCCACCACCGCGCCGATGCGCGATCAGATGGTGCTGCGCCGCCCGGTGGGCGTGGTCGGCGCCATCACCGCCGGCAACTTCCCGCTCGCCGTTCCCATGTGGAAGCTCTACCCGGCGATGCTCGCGGGGAATCCCGTCGTCTGGAAGCCGAGCGAGGACGCGCCCGGCACGGGCTACCTCGTCGGCCGCATCTTCCGCGCCGCCGGGCTGCCGCCGGGCGTGCTCAACGTCGTCCACGGCTACGGGCCCGGCGAGGCGGGCGAGGCGCTCGTCGCGGCCCTCGACACCGGCGCCGTGCGCATGTTCGCGTTCACCGGCTCCACGCACGTGGGCCGCCGCATCGGCGAGTGCGCGGGCCGCAACCTCGTCGTGCCCGTGCTGGAGCTCGGCGGCAAGAATCCCGTCGTCATCCTCGACGACGCGCGGCCCGAAGAGGCGGCCGTCGCCGCCGCGCGCGCCGCCTTCGTGCTCGCCGGGCAGCGCTGCACCTCGACCGGCAACATCATCGTCGACCGCAAGGTCGCGCGCGCGGTGCGCGACAAGGTCGTGGAGTGGGTGTCGGCCCTGCGCCTCGGCGATCCCGTTCTCGACCGCGAAGCCTACTTCGGGCCGCTCCTCGGCCCGCGCTTCCTGCCGCCGTTCCTGGCGCACCTCGACTGGGGGCGCGAGGGCGGCGCGCGCGCGCTCGGGCGCACGGGCCGCATCACCGCGCAGAGCAAGCCGGCGCAGTTCACCGGCGACCCCGATCGCGGCGTCTACGTGTGGCCGACCGTGTGGGACGGCGTGCTTCCCGAGATGCGCCTCGCGCGCGAGGAGATCTTCGGGCCCACCGTGAACCTCGTCGAGGTCGACGGGCTCGACGGCGCGCTCGCCGCCGCCACCGCGCCCGGCTATGGGCTCACCTCGGCCGTCTTTACCGGCTCGCCGCGCGCCGCGCGCCGCTTCGCCGAGCGCATCGGTGCCGGCATGACGGGCGTGAACCAGTCGGGCGCCGGCGGCGGCGGTCTGCCGTTCGGCGGCAACGGCCTGTCGGGCAACGGCACGCGCGAGCTGGGCGTGTGGGGGCTCGAGCCCTACACGCGCTGGCAGGCGCTGAGCGTGGGCTTTCCCGGCGACGACCCGCCCGACCCGCCGCTTCCGCCCATCGCCGCCGCCGTCGAGAGCGCGGGTGATTTCTCCGCGCTGCTGGCGCCCGCTGCGCTCGCGCCCGCCGCGGCGCCGCCGCCGGCGACGACCGCGCGTGGCTGAGCAATCCGCCGCGGCCGACGTGGTGGTGGTCGGCGCCGGCCTCGCCGGGCTGGCCGCCGCCGCCTGCCTGGCGCGCGCCGGACGCGCGGTCGTGTGCCTCGAAGCGCAGCCGCAGCCGGGCGGTCAGTGCGCCACCCTCGCCGAGGACGGCTTCACGGTGGACCTCGGCCCGCCGGCGATCTTCGACCGCGCCGCCGTGGAGGAGGCCTTCGCCGCCGCCGGCGCGCGGCTCGACGCGCACGTGCGGCTCGAGGAGCTGGACCCTGCTTTCGGCGTCGTCTTTCCCGACTGGGAGCGCGTGCTCTTCCACCGCTCCGTGGAGCGTACGGCGCAAGAGTTGGAGCGCCTCTGCGCCGGCGACGGCGAGCGCTATGGCGCGCTGATGGCGTGGCTCGAAATGGTGGAGCCCGACCTGGCCGCGTTGCGTGCCCGCCCGCCACGCGGCGGGCTGCGCGACGCGCTGTCGGCCGAGCGCCGGCGCCATCCGCTCTTCCACGCTCAGAGCCTGCGGGCGTTCCTGGCGGGCCGCCTGACGGGGGCGCGCGCCGTCGAGGCGCTGTCGTCGCTGGTGCGGCTCGACGGGCAGGAGCCCGACGCCGCCCCCGCGCCCGCCGCCGCCGCCGCCCTTCGCGCCTTGCATCGCGGCGGGGCCTGGCAGGTCGCCGGCGGCAGCGCCCGCCTCGCTGCCGGTCTCGCCGCCGCGGCGCGCGGCGCCGGCGTGGACCTACGTCTCGGCGCGCCCGTGGCCCAGATCCTCGTGGACGGCGGCCGGGCCGCGGGCGTGCGCCTCGCCAGCGGCGAGACGATCGCGGCGCGCGCCGTCGTCGCCACGCCCCATGCCGGCGCCGTTTACGGCGCGCTGCTCGGCGATGGCGCGCCGCGCCGCGCCGCGCGCGCCGTGGCGGGCCTGGAGATGGTGGGCGCGCCGTTGCAAGTCGCGTTCGGGTTCCAGGGCGACGACGTCCCCGACCTCGCGCTGCAGTTCTACGTGCCGCCGGCTCAGGAGCGCGAGGACGCGCTGTCGCGCCTGCGCGGCGCCGACGACGTGTACTTGAAGGGCCTCTTCATGGCATTCGCTTGCCCCAGCGTGCTCGACCCCGACGTCGCGCCCGAGGACGTCGCGCTGGCCCGCGCCATCGTCCCCGTCCCGTACCGCCAGGCCCTGGCCGAGTGGCGCCGCCTGCGCGACCGCTGCGCCGACGAGGCCATTGCCTTCGCCGACTCGCGCTTTCTGCCCGGCATGCGCGACCGCGTCTGCTGGCGCGGCGTCTTCACGCCGCAGGCCACCGGTGGGCTCCTCGGCCTCTGGCACCGCTCCACCGCGCCTGCACTCACCGTCGCGCAGCGCGGCACCCGCCGCCCGGCCCTGCGCTCGCCCTACGTCGGGGGGCTCTACCTGGCCGGCCGCTCCACGCACCCCGGCCCGGGAACCGCCGACGCCCTGCGCAGCGGCCTCGGCGCCGCCGCGCTCGTCCAGCGAGACTCGTGAATCCGGGCTGCGTGGTATCCTCCCACGAATGGGACGCTCCGACGCGCGCTCCCTCCTCGGGCGGCAGCTCGGCTCGTTCAAGCTGCTCGGGCTGCTCGGGGAAGGGGGGATGGGCACCGTCTATCGGGCCCAGCACACGCAGATCGGCAAGCGTGTCGCCATCAAGGTTCTCGCCTCCGACAAGTCGCGCAATCAGGAGATGGTGAAGCGGTTCTTCAACGAGGCCGCCGCCGTCAACCGCATCGGGCACGAGAACATCGTCGACATCTCCGACTTCGGGCGCACGCCCGACGGCTTCGTGTATTTCGTGATGGAGCTGCTGGAGGGCGAGGAGCTGTCGCGCGCGATGTCGCGGTACGGGCCGCTGCCGTTGCCGCGCGTCGGCAGCATCCTCTTACAGGCCTGTTCGGCGCTGCACGCGGCGCACGCCGCGGGCATCGTCCACCGCGACCTGAAGCCGGACAACATCTTCCTGACGCACCACGCCGGGCGCGACGACTACGTGAAGATCCTGGATTTCGGCATCGCCAAGCTCGGCGAGGACGCGTCGGACGTGCGCACGCGCACCGGCGTGATGATCGGCACGCCCCGCTATATGAGCCCGGAGCAGACCGAGGGCGTCGTCGTGGACCACCGCACCGACGTCTACTCGCTGGGCGTCATCGCCTACCAGATGGTGGCGGGGCAGGTGCCGTTCGACGGCCCGTCGGTGCCCGCGATCATCAAGCGCATCTGTTTCACCGAGCCGACGCCGCTGCGGGCGCTGCGCCCCGACGTGCCGGAGGCGGTCGAGCGCGTGGTTCACCAGGCGCTGCAGAAGCGTCCCGAGGATCGCTACCCGAGCATGGAGGCGCTGGCGGCGGCGGTGGGCGCGGCGTTGGGTTTGCCCGTTCTCGAAGCACCGACGCGCGTCACGCTGGCGCCGCTGCCGCCGCCGGGGTCCGCCCGGGGTCAGGCTTCGGCGCCCGCGCACGAGGGCGCGCGCAATCCGACGACGTTGCGAAGCGGCGTGGGCGAGGTGTCGGAGGGCAGAGGCGCGGCGGCTGCAGCAGCGCGGCGGCGGCTGGCGATCGCGGGCGTGGCGGCCCTGGGGCTCGT
>DASYRF010000243.1:0-2685 GCA_036004705.1 Myxococcota bacterium | reverse complement strand
GAAGCCGCTCGGCGGCGCCGCCAAGAAGATCTCGGCCAAGCCGGGGCTCAACGTCGCCTCCGACGTGTCGCCCGGGAGCGGGCTCATCGCCGCGACGTTGTCGTTCGACGGCGACACCGAGATCTGCCTGCTCGACGACGGCGGCAAGCTGGTGAAGCGGCTGACCACGTCGAAGGGCATCGACACCGCGCCGTCCTTCTCGCCGGACGGCTCGATGATCGCCTTCGTCAGCGACCGGCACGGCACGCCGCAGATCTGGGTGATGAGCGCCGACGGCTCGGGGGCGCGGCGGCTGACGTACCGCGGCAGCTATAACCAGTCGCCCGACTGGTCGCCGCGCGCCGACGGCAAGATCGCCTTCAGCGGGCGCGACGAGCACTTCGTCTTCGACATCTTCCTGGTCGACCCCAAGACCGGCGAGATCGAGCGCTTGACGCAGGACCACGGCTCCAACGAGGAGCCGAGCTTCTCGCCCGACGGCCGCTACCTCGCCTTCACGTCCACGCGCGACGGCGGCTACCAGATCTACGTGATGAACGTGGAAGGCACCAACGAGCATCCGATCACCAAGGGCGGCAGCAACAAGTCGCCCGCCTGGGGAGCGGCGCCGAAGTACTAGGGGCGCGCCGGCGCGGCGCCGCGCGCTGTGCCGGCGTAGGCGGCGTAGAGCTCGGGGAGGAAGTGCGGGAGGTTGCCGACCTCCTCGACATTGTGCCGGTGCCAGGCGTCGAGGGTCCGGTCGACGGCGAGGCGTCGCGCAAAGCGCACGACGGCGCCGAGGATCGGCGCGGTCGTCCCGACGGTCATCGTCACCTTGTAACGCATGCCTTCGGGGGCGTCCGCGTATTCCTCGTCCATCGCCACCACGACGGTGCCGAGGCGGCGCATCTCCAGGCGGAAGCCGGTCTCGTCGAGCTTCGGCACGTCGAACACCACGTCAAGCAGGTATCTCGGGTCGGCCTGGAACGCCTCGACGATGTGGAACCGGCACCCCGGTCCCGGTGTGCCGCGAATCTCGAAGTGGATGTGATCGCGCACGTGCCAGTACCGGTAAGCGAGCAAACGGTGGCCGCGCCACGCCATGTCGGTGCGGTCGATGTTCTTCAGGAACCAGACCATCATCGCGGGCTTCATCCCAGGCAGCGGCGCGTGCTCGATGACGCGCTGCTGACGGCCGTCGTCGAGCTCCCGCACGGCGATCTTCGCGCTCGAGACGTCGCGCATCGGCCAGTCGATCGGGATGGGCTCGGGGACCTTCCAGCGCCACATGCCGTGCAATCTAGCTGGGAGCGAACGCCGCCTGCAAGCCACCGGTCGCGTGCCGCGCGCGGCGGCCGGCCTTGACTTCGCTCCGTGCTTCGCAATATCAGCACGTAGGTAAGAACCGCAGTCAAACCACGAACGGAGGACCCATGGCCAAGCGTCATCCCAGGGCCGCGCAGCTTCGCCTGTGCGTCGAGCGCATCCTACCGGCCGACATGAAGGTGGCGGCGGCCCGGCGCGCGATCGCCATCAACCCCAGCAACGACCCGCTTCCGGCGATCCGCAAGGCCGGGCTGGTCGGCGCGACCGTGCATCCGCTCAAGATGGCCCTGATCGCCGGCAAGAAGTGGCGAGCGAAGGGCGAGACGCTGCGGGTCCGCTTCATGGACGGGTCGAAGACGCAGCGCGCGAAGGTCCGCAAGCAAGCCGAGGAGTGGCTCTCGTACGCCAACGTCAAGTTCAACTGGAAGGGCGGCGCGCAGGCGGAGATACGCATCTCCTTCGAGGCGGACGACGGCTCGTGGTCGGCCGTCGGCACCGACTGCCTTCACACCGAGTACTTCAAGAAGAGCGAGCCGACGATGAACTTCGGCTGGCTGCGCGACGACACCGACGACGTCGAGTACCGCCGCGTCGTCGTGCACGAGTTCGGCCACGCGCTCGGCGCAATCCACGAGCATCAGAACCCCAAGGGGGGCATCGTCTGGAACGAGCAGGCGGTCATCGCCGCCTTCAGCGGACCGCCGAACAACTGGTCCGCGGAGGACATCCTCTCCAACGTGATCGACAAGTACTCGCTCGATCAGCTCAACGCCACGAGCTTCGACCCGAAGTCGATCATGCTCTACGCGTTTCCCCGTGACCTCATCAAGGGACCGCCTTCGCTCGCCAAGAAGGGAACGCAGGAAAACACCGACCTCTCGGCGAAGGACAAGACGTTCATCGGGAAGATGTACCCGAAGGGCGCCTAGGCCGGAGCGGCGGAAGCGCGCGCGTCGGAGCCGGCGGCGCCGATCATCTCGTCGCAGCGGCGCTCTAGATCGGCGATGGCGGCAGGGTCGCGGTACTTGCCGTCCTTCTCCTTGCGCCCCTCGAAGTACTTGCCGGTGGCGCCCGCGAGCTCCGGCGCGGCGGCGACCCACAGCGGCGTGTCGGCGCCCTTGGCCGCGGGCACCGCAAACAGCTTGGCCGACAACCCGATCATCGTCGCCATCAGCCCGCGCGCGTGTTGGTTGAAGTCGGTCCGCACGAACCCGGGCGAAGCGGCGTTGGCGGTGACGCCGCTGCCGTCGAGCCGCGTCGCCATGCCCCACGTCAGCATGCGCAGCGCCAGCTTCGACTGTCCGTACGCCTTGAAGCCGTCGAACTTGCGGCGCTGAAACGGCAGGTCCGTCGCGTCATAGTTGCCCGCGAACGCCGACA
>DASYRF010000242.1:0-3176 GCA_036004705.1 Myxococcota bacterium | reverse complement strand
GCGGCCCCTAGCAGCAGCCCCGCCGGCGCCGGTGAGGCTGGAGAAGCGGCCGCGCCGCCCGGCCGCGCGGCACCTGCGGCGCCCGCGCCCGCGCCCGCGGTGCCCGTGCCCGTGCCGGCGCCCGTGCCCGCGGCGCCCGTGCCCGCGCCCGCGCCCACCACCCGGCAGCCGCAGCCGCTGCGGTCTGCGATCATCCCGCCGTCGGCGCCCGCGTCGGCGCCCGCGTCGGGCGGCGGCAAGTCGTCCGCCAGCGGCACCTCGTAGTTCCCCGTGTTGGCGAGGTCGTGGTGGAAGCTCTCCCACTCCAGCGCGCCGCGCGCCGGGGCGGTGGTCGTCCACGCGAACAGGTAGCCGTTGCGCGTGCTCGACACGACGTCGCGGTCGCCGTCGCCGTCCACGTCGCCCACCGCCGGGCTGGCGATGATCCACCCGCCCATGAACTTCGGCCATCCCGGCGGCTCGGCGCCCTCGGCGTCGAACGCGTCCAGCTCGTAGCCGCCCGTGCCGTTGATCACTTCCGGCAGCCCGTCGCCGCTGACGTCGGCGATGGCCGGGTTCATGAAGAACATCCAGTCCTCCACGCGCCGCGGCCACGCCGGGAAGGGCGCCGCCGTGAGCAAGCCGCCGTTCGAGACCGTGTCCGCCAGGTTCCACGCCCCCAGCATGTGCTCGAAGATGGCGCGCTTGCCGCCCGAAGCGAACGCCAGGGCGAAGCCGAAGCCGGCTCCGCCCTTCACGAAGTCCACCTGGCCGTCCTGGTCGAGGTCGCCGAACGAGCCGTTGTCGATCAGCGTCAACAGCGGCCGGTCGATGCTGTCCGACGACGGCCCGTGGTCGTAGTTCTCCATGATGGCGTACTTCAGCGGGAACAGGCCGGGGCGCATCGACTGGTCGGCATAGTAGAGCGTGCCGGTGTCGCCGATGGTCTCGATGGCCACCTCCAGCGTGCCGTCGCCGTCGACGTCGGCGAGCGCCGGCGCGTTGGGGACGCCCTGCCCCACGAACGGCAGCACGTCCACCGTCGCCGAATAGAGCGGGATGGGCCACCCGGGGTGAAACGCGCCGCCGGGGTGGGCGTCGCCGTCGCCGTGCAGCACGTATACGCGCCCTTGCGTGTCGCCGGCGTAGCCCTCCGACGAGCCGATGACGATGTCGAGCCGTCCGTCGCGGTCCAGGTCGCCGAGCGCCGGCGACGACACGAGGCGGCGGTGCACCGGCACGGGCGCCGTCGGGTCGACCAGCTCCACCGGAAAGCCCGAGTCGAGCGTGCCGTCGGCGTGCCAGACATAGACGTAGCCGTCGAGCGCGGGCGCCACGATCTCCAGCGTGCCGTCGCCGTCGAGGTCGCCCAGCGCCGGCGAGCCGATGGCGAAGCCGAAGTCCAGCTCGTGGTCGCGATCGGTCAGCGTCGAGAGCGCCGGGTCGGGCGAGACCGGGAACGGCGGCACGATCGCGCCGCCGGCGTCGATGACGTAGAGCGCCCCGTCGTGCGACGCCACGACGATCTCCAGGTCCCCGTCGCCGTCGAGGTCGCCCACGGCCGGCGTCGACGTCACGGTGTGGCGCCCGACCGAGACGTCCACGGCGCCGGAGGCGTAGGCGGTCGCGTCCAGGTGGTTCGCCGGGTCCGCCGGGTCGAGTCCGGCCAGCGGGAACAGCTCGGCCGGAAAGCCCGGCAGCTCCGCGGGCGCGCCGCCGGCGTTGGCGATGGCGTGCACGAGCCCGTCGGACGTCGCCAGCACGATCTCCTTGGCGCCGTCGCCGTCGAGGTCGGCGAGCTTGGGCGACGACTCGCCGGACGCGCCCATCCACAGCGGGTACCCCGGCAGCAAGTCCGGGTCGCTGTGCACGGCGAACACCTTGCGGAACTCGCCGGTGACGTCGGCCGTGCCCGCCGCCCCGGCGCCGTGCGCCGTCGCCCGTACGCGCACCGTGATGGTGAACGAGTTCGGCTCCGCGGGCGGCACGTCGATGGGCGGCCCGGCCGCCACGATGTCGGCCACGTCGATCGTCCCCAACGTGCCGGTCGTCGGCCCGCTCAGCCCCGCCACGTTCTCCACCTCGACGAAATCGCCGACGTCGGCCGGCTGGATGCCGCGCGCCCATTCCACCGTGTAGTCGTAGGTCGGGTAGCGCGTGGTGATGGACCCGACGATCGCCACCGAGCCCACGTCGCCGCGCACGTAGTCGAACCACAAGGGCGACGTCACGTCGACGGCCGGCGGGACCTCGTCGGCCGCCAGCGCGTCGAGCGCGGCGCGCGCGTCGGTGCGCCCGTAGCCGAAGAACTGGTCCCAGCCGGGCTGGCTGGGGAACTTCAACGGCAGGCACGTGTAGACGCCGTCGCCCGGGTTGCGGCAGGTGAAGTTGTCCTCGTCGGCGCACGACCCGCCCGCCGCGCAGAGGTCCAGGCAGGCGTTGCCGTCGTACAGCACCATGCAGCGCTGGCCGCCGCCGCAGTCGGCGCCGGTGTCGCACGGCGGGGCCAGCCCCTCCGGGACGTCGATGTCGGTCGCGGTGGCGACGAGCAGCGCGCGCACCTCCGCGGGGGACAGCGCCGGCGAGACGCCCCGCGCGCGCGCATACGACACGACCAGCCCGGCGACGCCGCTCGTCTTTCCTGTGGCCTCGGAGCTGCAGCCCGTGCCCGGCGTCGACAGCGCCAGGTTGCCCCCGTAGTTCGTGCAGTTGTTGAAGTTGAGGAACGTGGTCGAGTTGTTGAAGTCGTCGTTCTGGTCGTCCATGCGGATGGCGTGCACGTAGATCGTGTGGTTGTTCGACCCCGGGAAGTTGTGGTGGCGGCTCATCTCGTCGGCGGCCGAGGCGACGACGACCACGCCGCTGTCCCAGGCGTACTCCAGCGCCTCCATCGCCAGCGCCGTGTTGTTGATGGCGCCGAGCGCCTCCTGCACCACCGCCGCGCCGCTGTCGACGGCGAAGACGGTCGCCTGCGCGAAGTCGTTGACGTCGACGACGAACGAGTCGCCCGAGCGCACCGGCATGACGCGGCACAGCGGACACGTCCCGGCGTCGCCGATGCCGTTGTTCGTCTCGGCGCACGAGTCGCGCGCCTCGCCGGTGCCGTGCCCGAACTCGGTGTCGTCGCGCGCGTCGTTGTCGTTCCACAGGAAGTCCCAGCCGGCGATGTCGTCCACGTAGCCGTTGGCGTCGTCGTC
>DASYRF010000241.1:0-3126 GCA_036004705.1 Myxococcota bacterium | reverse complement strand
CAGCTGTTCTCGCTGCCCGTGCAGCAGCCGTCGCCGCACGACGGCCCGCAGTCCAGCCCGCAATTGCAGTTGTCTTCGCCGGCGTTGCAGACGCCGTTGCCGCAGCACGCCCCGCAGTCGCTCGCGCAGCTCGCGCACGTCTCGCCGCCGGTGCAGCAGCCGTCGCCGCAGGCCGGGCTGCAGTCGTCGGTGCAGTTGCAGTCGTTCTCGGCGGCGTCGCATACGCCGTTGCCGCACGTGATCGGGCAGGCGCCGCAGTCGTCCGCGCAGGTGGAGCACGTCTCGCCCAGCGCGGCTTCGCAGCTGGCGTTGCCGCAGCACGACCCGCAGTCGGCGGGGCAGGTGCCGCAGGTTTCGCCCCCCGAGCACGTGCCGTTGCCGCAGCACGTGCTGCAGTCAGCGGGGCAGGTGCTGCACGTCTCTCCGAACCCCGCGTCGCACGTGCCGTTGCCGCAGCACGTCCCGCAATCGGCCTGGCAGTTGGCGCACGTTTCCGGGCCGCCGCACGTGCCGTCGCCGCAGCACGACCCGCAGTCCGCTGCGCACGTCGCGCAGTCCTCGCCGGTCTGGCACATCCCGTTGCCGCACACGACGCATCCGCCGCAGTCGTCCGGGCAGCTCGCGCAGAACTCGCCCACCGCCGCGTCACACATGCCGTCGCCGCAGCAGGTTCCGCAGTCGGGTGCGCACGTGGCGCAGGACTCGCCGGCGCCGGCGTCGCAGGTGCCGTCCCCGCAGCCCGTGCACGCGCCCCCGCAGTCCATCCCGCACGTCCCGCAGTCTTCGGGCGGGCTCGCGAACCCGTTGCAGACGCCGTCCCCGCACACCACGCACGCGCCGCAGTCGAAGGCGCAGGCCGTGCAGTCTTCGCCCATCTTCGTGTCGCAGGTGCCGTCGCCGCAGCAGCTTCCGCAGTCGGTGGAGCAGGTCGTGCAGCTTTCGCCCTGGGCGGCCGAGCAGACGCCGCTCCCGCAGAAGTCGCAGGCCCCGCAATCGGCGAAGCAGTTGTCGCAGGCTTCGCCGCCGGCCGCGTCGCACACCCCGTCGCCGCAGGCCATCGACAGGCCGCCGTCGGGCGGCGCCGCCGCGTCTCCGCCGCGCGCGGCGTCGGTCACGTCGAACCGATCGATCCGGCTGCAGGCGCCGCCGCCCGCCGCCCCCACGAGCGCCAGCGCCAGCGCCATCGCCATCGCCGTTGCGCCCCAACCGCCACGGCCGCCGACATGGTTCATGTCGCCCCATTCTACCAGGCCGCGCCGAAAACTGGACGCTGCGCCCTTTCCAGGCTAGGGGTCAGCGATGCTCGTCCCGTCCGCCGGGGTGGAGTCCACGCTCAGATGTTCGACCTCCTGTCCCGGCTCGTCGGCGCGGCCCGCGAGTTCCTGACCCGAGAGCCCATCCTGGCGCTGGCCCTGTGCGGGGCCTTCGCCGCCGTCTACCTGCGTACGCTGCTGAACGGCGGCGCCGCCCCGCCTGAGGACAGCGCCCCGATCTGGCCGCGCCTGTGGCGCACCGTGGCGCGGCTCGCCGCGGCGGGGGCCCTCGCCGCTGGCCTGGCCGGCGCCTTCGTGGGCCTGCGCAGTTACCTCAACGACACGCTGGCCACCTTCCGCTTCACGCACGGCCGCGTCAGCGAAGTGAACCTCGACGCGGTGCGCACCATCTGGGGCGACGAGCAGGTGCAAGGCGACCTCAGTGTCGGGCTCAGCTACGACGTCGAGGAGACCGAGCGGCTCGAGCCCGAGGACCCGACCATGCCGGCCGTCCTGCGCAAGAAGACCGTCACGCACAGCGTCGACGAGAATGCGTTCGTGTCGGCGCGCCACGCCGTGACGCTTCGCCCCAGCGCCCGGCGCAAAGGCTCGGCCGTCTATTCGGGCTACGAGACCGACGACCACTTCGAGTGGAGCCTGCGCAACCCGGCGCACCGCGACGTGCGCGCGCGGCTGCGCTTTCCGCTGCCCTCGACCACCGCCGTCTACGATGCGCTCGCCGTGAAGCTCGACGGCGCCGACGTGCTCGACCGCGTGACCATGACCAGCGACGCACTCGTGCTGGAGGAGCCCCTGGCCGCCGACCGCGCCTTCCGCCTGGAGGTCAGCTTCAAGAGCCGCGGGCTGTCGTACTGGTACTTCCAAGTGCGCGAGCCGCGCGAAATTCGCGACCTGGTGCTCACGCTGGCGCTCCCCGACCTGGCGCGCGGCGACCTCAACTATCCCGAGGGCTGCATGCCGCCGACGGCGGTGGACGCGACGCCCGACGGCCGCGGCTCCGTGCTGACCTACAAGCTCGACCGTGCCATCTCCAACAAGGGGATGGGCGTGTCGCTGCCCGCGCCCGGCCAGCCGGGCGAGACGACCAGCGCCGTGCTCGGCTACACGGTCACCGGCTGGGGGCTCGTCTTCGCCGCGCTCCTCTTCGGCCTGACCAGCGCGCGCGTGCGCCACGCCCCGCTCGTGGCACTCTTCGCCGGGGCCCTCGTGGCGCTCGGCTACGGCCTGCTCGCCGACTTCAGCGACCTGCTCTTCGGCTTCTGGCTGTCGGCGGTGGCGGTTCTGGTGCCGCTGTTCGCCGCCATCGGCGTCCTCGTGACGCGCGCCGTCCCCGGGGCCGAAGGCCGGGTGCTCGGCGCGGCTCTGGTCCTGTTCGGCCTGCTCTACCCGTGCGTCGCCGGCCTCGACCCCGACCGCGACGTCTTGTATCTGAACCTCTCGGGCCTCGCCTTCCTCTCACTCGCCTCGTGGCAGCTCTGGCGGCGCCTGCGCCTGCCGCCTGGCGCTCGGTCCGCCGCGGCCGACGCGGCCGCCGCCGGTCCTTCTTGAGCGCTGGCGGCGCGGCCCGGCGAGGCGGGCTAGAATCCGAGCATGGGTGACTGGACGCGGAGGGCGTGCGGGCCGGTGCTGGGGGGAGCGCTCCTGGCGTTGCTCGTGGGCTGTGGGGGGGCGGCGGCGGAGAGGCCGCCGGACGGGCCCGGTCGGGGGGAAGGGACGGAGCGCCGGCCGCCGGCTGGGTCGCCGCACGATCCATTCGCCGGCGGAGCGGGCGGCGGCGGGGTCGACGGCGCGGGGCGTGACGGGACGGTTACATCGCGCGGCGGCGGCGGCGGCGGCGGCGGTGATGGTGGTG
>DASYRF010000240.1:0-14254 GCA_036004705.1 Myxococcota bacterium | reverse complement strand
TGCGCGGCGGCGCCTACAAGCCGCGCACGTCTCCTTACAGCTTCCAGGGACTGGGCCTGCCCGGGCTGCGCTTGCTGGCGGCGGCCGCCCGTGCCCACGAGCTCTTGGTGGTGAGCGAGGTGCTCGACCCCGACGACGCCGCCGCCGCCGCCGAGTACGTCGACCTGCTGCAGATCGGCGCCCGCACGATGGCCTGCGTGCCGCTGCTGCGCGCGGTCGCCCGCACCGGCCGTCCGGTGCTCCTCAAGCGCGGCTTCGGCGCGACGGTGGACGAGCTGCTGCACGCCGCCGAGCACCTGCTCGATGCCGGCGCTCCCGGCGTGGTGCTCTGCGAGCGCGGCATCCGCACCTTCGAGACCTGCACGCGCTTCACTGCCGACCTGGGCGCGGTGGCGTGGCTGCGCGCCCACACCCGCTTGCCCGTCGTGGTCGACCCTTCCCACGCCGCCGGAGCGCGCGCGCTGGTCCCGCCGCTGGCACGCGCGGCCGTGGCTGCCGGCGCCGACGGCCTGCTCGTGGAGGTGCACCCTTCGC
The DNA here is from genome assembly GCA_036004705.1 of Myxococcota bacterium. Taxonomy (GTDB): domain Bacteria; phylum Myxococcota_A; class Polyangia; order DASYRF01; family DASYRF01; genus DASYRF01. The sequence continues at coordinate 13,720 of DASYRF010000240.1, read as the reverse complement.
CCGCCGACGCGCTCTGTGACGCCGACCAGGCGCTGCGGCTCGAGGACCTGCCCGCGTTCGTCGCCGGCGTGCGCGCCGTGCACCAGGCCGTCGCGCCGGCCCTGTCCGCACCGGCGCTACAGCTTGGAGGCCAGAATCCCCAGTAGCGGGCGGATGTCGAGCCGCGACGTCTTCAAGAAGGCCTCGAGCACCTTCTGGCAGACGACACCGAACTTGATCATCAGATCGATGCGCTTGAGGGTGATGGCGGAGACGCGCCGGTCGCGTTCCGCGTCGGCGCGCGCCCGCCGCAGGTCGCCCAGCACGGCCTCGATGACCTGCAGCTCGCGCTGCTGGAGCACGCGCAGCACCATCCTCCACAGGTCGCTCTCCGCGTCGTAGCGCCACACGCCGTCGGCGCGGCGCACGCGCACGACCACGCCCCACTGCTCCAGCTCGCGCACGAGGATCGACACCGCCGCCTTGCTGAGAGCGAGCCTGTCGCCGATTTCCTGCGCCGACATCGCGCGCGCCTCCAGGTAGAGCCACGCCCAAACCCGGCCCTGGTTGCGCTTGAACCCCCAGAACTCCACGACGCGCCCCGCCGCCTCCACGGCGAGCGCGAGCCACTCGGGCGCCTGCGGAGTTCTGGTCGGAGCCGCCATCGGCCGAGTCTACACCAACACCCTGGACGCGCTGCGCCGGCGGCCGGTACGCTCGCGAGCATGCGCGCGTTCCTGCCGACCGGCGTCGCCCTCGGCATCGCCGCGGTGGCGGCCTGCTCGGGCACCCCCTCGCACGAGGTGCTGCTCGCCACCACCACCTCGACGCAGGACTCGGGGCTGCTCGACACGCTCCTCCCCGCCTTCAAGGGCGACACCGGCTGGGACGTGAAGGTCGTCGCCGTCGGCAGCGGCGAGGCGCTGGCGCTGGGCGAGCGCGGCGACGTCGACGTCGTCCTCAGCCACGCCCCCGAGCACGAGCTGAAATGGATGGCGGCGGGCCACGGCGTCAGCCGTCGCGCGGTGATGCACAACGACTTCGTGGTCGTCGGCCCGCCCGAGGACCCCGCCGGGCTGCGCGGCCGCAAGGACGCCGCGGCGGCGCTCGCCGTCCTCGCCCGCGGCGCCGCCGCCCACGCCGAGTGGCGCTTCGTCACGCGCGGCGACGACTCGGGCACGCACAAGAAGGAGCTCGCCCTGTGGAAGAAGTCCGGCCTGACCCCCACCACCGACGACGACTGGTACATTCGGGCCGGCGCCGGCATGGGCGACACGCTGCGCATCGCCGCCGAGAAGCGCGCCTACACACTGTCGGACCGCGGCACGTTCCTCGCGCACCGCGCCGACCTCGCCCTGCAGATCGCGGTCGAGAACGAGCCGGCGCTGATGAATCCCTACCACGTGATGGAGGTCAACCCCGCGCGCGATCCGCGCATCAACGCCGCCGGCGCGAAGGCCTTCGCCGATTGGATCGTCTCGCCCGCCGCGCAGAGCCTCATCGCCACGTACGGCGTCGCCCTCTACGGGCAGCCCCTCTTCTACCCCGACGCCGCCGCGCCGCCCGCCGCGCCACCCGCTGCGCCACCCGCCGCCGCGCCGCCCGCTGCGCCACCCGCCGCCGCGCCGCCCGCCGCGCCACCCGCTGCCGCGCCACCCGCTGCGCCACCCGCCGCCGCGCCGCCCGCTGCGCCGGCCGCCGGCACCGGCACCACCGCCTCGGCTCCTCCCGGCACCGCCGCCGCAGCTTCGCCTTGATTCAGCCTACGCGCCTCGTTCGTGTCCCGCCGGAGCGGCCTGCCTCTCAGCGCATCGTCGCGCGGAGCGCTTTGGTGGCCGCGACGTCGAAGCGCAGCGTCGCCGGGTCGACCACGACGCCGTAGTGGTCGCGGGCCGATTCGGGCGACACCTTGCCGTCGAGGACGTCGGCCTCGACGAGCGCCGGATCGCGGGTCGTGGGATCGCCCATGCCGCCGGCGCCCGGAAGGCGCAGCGAGACGACGTCACCGGCGTGCAGGACGTCGAATCCCTTGCTGCGCAGCGGGCCCTCGGCGGGAGTGTCGGGGTTCAGCCGGAACGCGCCCTTGGCGCCGGGCAGCCCCCCGTGCAGGCCCCAGGGCTCGAACTTCTGCCGGTCGCCGTAGCGGGCGAAGCCGGTCTCTTCGACGAGCACGCGGATGTCGCGCCGCAGGCCGAGCGCGCCGCGCGTGTGGCCGGCGCCGCCCGTGTCGGGCAGCAGCTCGTAGCGCTCGATGCGCACCGGGTTCTCCAGCTCGGCCGCCTCGACGGGGGTGTTCATGAAGCGCGCCAGGTGCGAGTCCTGCCCGTCGCGCCCGTCCTTGGTGGGGCGCGCCCCCGCGCCGCCGCCCTGGATGTCGTTGTAGATGAAGCGCCGCCTTGCCTGCCCGCCCGTCGCTGCGCCCCCCGGGCCCGCCGGCGCATCGGGCAAGAAGCCGCTGAACGCGCAGTTCGTGATCTGCCCGTGCGAGCCGGCGGTGACGCGGTCGGGCAGCGCCTGCGCCAGCGCGCGGAACATCGCCTCGCACACCTTCTGCGACGTGTTCGTGCGCGCGCCCACCGCCGCGGGCGGCCGCGGATTCACGACCGTGCCGAACGGCGCCAGCACCGTGAACGGCCGGTAGCAGCCCGAGTTCGGCGGCACGTGCGGGTCCAGCGCGCAGATGAGCGCGTAGTACACCGCCGCGTGCACGGTGGCGATGGGACAGTTCGTGTTGCCGCGGACCTGCGGGTCCGTCCCGGCGAAATCCACCGTCGCCGCGTCGCCACGCTTGCGAATGACGAGGTGGACGCGGATCGGTCGGTCGGTCACGCCGTCGTCGTCGGTGAAGTCTTCGCCCTCGTAGTCGCCGTCGGGGATCGCGCGTAGCGCGTGGCGGATGCGCCCCTCCGACTGATCGAGAAGCGCGGCGGCGCAGGCGTGCACCGTGCCGGCGCCGTACTTCTCGAACAGCTCGCCCAGGCGGCGCGCCCCCAGGAAGTTGGCCGCCGCCTGCGCGCGCACGTCGCCGAGCGTCTTCTCCGGGACGCGGATGTTGGCGGCGAAGATCCCGAACACGTCGGCGTTCTCGGCGCCGGCGCGGTACAGCTTCACCATCGGGAAGCGGATTCCCTCCTGGTACACCTCGGTGAGACCGCCGGCGACGCCGCCCGCCGCGGCGCCGCCCATGTCCGCGTGGTGCGCGATCGACGCGACCCAGCCGACGACTTCTCCGGCGTTGAACACCGGGGTGAACGCATGCAGGTCCATCACGTGCTGCCCGCCCAGGTAGGGGTCGTTGGCGGCGATGACGTCGCCGGGCTCCACCGTGCCGCGCGGGAAGCGCTGCACCAGCTCGCGCATCGTGATCTCGAACCCCGTCAGCAGCATGGGGGCGTGGTGCGCCTGCGCGATGGTGCGTCCCTGCGCGTCCGACACCGCGCAGGTGATGTCCATGATCTCCTTGATGATGGTGGAGCGCGCCGTGCGCACCATCGTGTAGCCCATCTCGTCAGCGATCTGTTCCATCGCGTAGCGGACTACCTGCGTGGTCACGGGATCGGCGGCGGCCACGTCAGAAGTCCGTCTCGTTGTCGACCAGCATCACGTCTATCGAGGTCTCGCCGGCAAAGCCGCCGCCGATGACTTCGGCACGGATCGTGGCCGTGCGGCCGATGTACGCGGTGATGTCACCGTCGGGGAGCGGATTGAAGAGCCCGTAGTCGTAGGCGGCGCCGTCACCAGGGCGAGCGAGCTCCGTGAGCGGCACGTCGGCGTCGGCGATCTCCACGCCGTCCAGGATGGCCGTCACCACCACGCGCCCCGACGTGGCGCCGTCGACACCCGTCACACGCAGCCCCGGCGCCACCATCACCGCCCCTTGCAGCCCCTGGCGCAGCTCCATCGTCGCGCCGGACGCGGGCAGCGCCGAGAACGGCGTCGCCGGGTCGAACGAATCGGAGATCTCCAGCAGGACGACCTGCTCGGGCCCGCAGTGCGCGCCCGAAAGGAGCAGCGCGGCGAGGGCCGCGGCGGCGGCGGCGCCGGCGGTGGTGGCGGAACGGCCCAGGGGCGGGTGGAGGCGCATCATCTATATGGTAGAGGACCCGGCGCCGGGATCAATCCGCAGGGCGCCCCATTCGTCGACCCGGGCCCGCGCACCCGGCGGCAGAACCGTGGAGGTCAGGCGCTCTTCGACCACCGCCGGCCCCGCGACCTGGTGACCCGCGGCCAAGTCGTCGCGCCGCCAGATGCCCGCCTCGAGAACGCCCTCGGCGAACCGAACCGGGCGCCGGGCGTGCGCGGCGGGCGGTGCCGCGCCGGCCGCAGCGGCGGGGAGGCGCGCCAGCGCCACACCGGCCGTCAGTCCCAGCGCCACCACGCGCAGGCTCACCAGCTCGCAGCGCTCGTCCACCGCCTTGAAGGCGTAGACCTGCTCGTGGAGCCGTTCGAAGGCGCGCCCGGCGTCGGCGAGCGCCTCGCGCGTCACCGCCGCCCCCGCCCGCAGCGGCACGTTCAGCTCGTAGCTCTGCCCGGTGAAGCGCAGGTCGGCGCTCCAGCGCATCTCGATGCGCTCGGCGGGCACGCGCTCCGCCGCGAGGCGCGCGCGGCCGGCCGCGTCCAGCTCCGCCAGCACGGCCGTGACCGCCGCGGGATCGACCTCGTCGAGCGGGCCGAGCAGCGTGCGCGCCCAATCGTGGCGGATGCGCGCGTCGAGCAGGCCCAGCGCGCTGAGGTTGCCCGCGTGCATCGGCACGACGACCTCGCGCATGCCCAGCTCGCGCGCCAGGTCCACGGCGTGCAGCGCGCCGGCGCCGCCGAACACCACCAGCGGCAGCTCGCGCAAGTCGAGGCCGCGCTCGATAGTGCGGGCGGTGATGCCCTTGCACATCTTGGCGTTGATGACGCGCACCACGCCCCAGGCGGCGTCCTCCGCCCCGAGCCCGAGCGGCCCGCCCACGTGCTCGCGCACGGCGCGCTCGGCGGCGGCGGCGTCGAGCGCCATGGCCCCGCCCAGGAAGCTGGCCGGATCGATGCGCCCCAGCACGACGTTGGCGTCGGTGACGGTCGGGCGCGTGCCGCCGCGCCCGTAGCACGCCGGCCCCGGCTGCGCGCCGGCGCTCTCCGGCCCCACGTCGAGCCCACCGCCGGCGTCGACGAAGGCGATGGACCCGCCCCCCGCGCCGATCGCCTCGATGTCGATGACCGGCAGCTTCACCGGATAGCCGCCGAACTGGCTCTCGGTGGCGAGGCGCGGCTCGCCGTGCTGCACCAGCCCGATGTCGAAGCTGGTGCCGCCCATGTCCACGGTCACGCAAGCGTCGAAACCGCACTTGCGCGCGACGAGCGCGCCGGCGAGCGCTCCGCCCGCCGGACCGCTGTTCACGGTGCGCACGGCCAGCGCGCCCGCCGCTTCGGGCGTCATGCATCCGCCCGACGCCTGCATGATGCGCAGGTCCACCTCGCCGTACACGGCGCGCAGGCGCGCCTGCAGCCCCGCCAGGTAGTCGCCGACCAGCGGCGCCAGGTAGGCGTTCATCACCACGGTCGAGGTGCGCTCGAACTCGCGGAACTCCGGCGCTACCTCCGACGACAGAGAGACGTGCACGCGCGGGCCCAGCACCTCGCGCAGCACTTCGCCCACGCGCCGCTCGTGCGCCGGGTGCAGGAAAGAGAAGAGAAACGACACGGCGACCGAGGCGACCTCTTGCGCGCGCAGCGTCTCGGCGGCGACGCGCGCCGACGCCTCGTCCAGCGGGCGCACCACCTCGCCGCGCGACCCCACGCGCTCGTCGACCTCTACGCGCCGGCGCCGCGGCACCAGTGGCGGCGGATTGTCCACGTCGAAGTCGTAGAGCCCGGCGGCGGGACGCTGCACTCGGCCGATCTCCAGCACGTCGCGGAAGCCGCGCGTCGTGACGAGCCCCGTGCGCGCGCCCTTGCGCTCGATGAGCGCGTTGGTCCCGATCGTGGTGCCGTGCACGAACTCGGACGGTGTCACCCCGGCGGTTGCGCCGCCGTCCGGCGCCGCCAGCAGACGGGCGATGCCGTCGAGCACGCCGCGCGCCAGGTCGCCCGGGGTCGTGGGCACCTTCTCCAGGAGGATGCGCCCGGAACGATCGTCGATACCGACGATGTCCGTGAACGTGCCTCCGACGTCGATGCCGATGCGCATCGCGGCTCCTTCGGGCGGGCGCCCGAGGAGCGCATTCTAGCGAGAAACCGCGCTACGCGCGCGCCGCGCGGTGCGGTGCGGTGCGGCGCGGACGCGCAGGACCGGTGCTAGTCGGGCAGGGCCCAGTGTCCGAGCGCGCGCCTCGGCTCGACGACGAAGCGGCAAGCGGGCGCGCCGGCGGCGGTGCACTCGGTCTCGCGCGCCGCCAGCCCCTCGCCGCCCGGGAAGCTGGCGGCGGCCATGCCGTGCACGACGCCGCGGATGAGGTGGCACACGCAAGCGCCCGCCGACGGCCCGTAGGCTTCGGCGAAGGGCGAGCCGTAGACGACCACCTCGAGCCGCCGCGCCGCCGGGTCGTACCCCGTGATCTCGAAGCGGCCCCAGCCGATCTCGGGCGCCATCACCGACATCGCTTCGGCGGCGCCACGCGCGTCGAACCCCGCGGCCAGGAACCGGTGCGTCGACAGCCGCCCGCCCTCGAAGCCCCCCTCGGCCACGACGTCGCCGCCGCGCGCCGCGCCCAGCACCGCCTCCACGCGCTTCTGGAAAGTCACCACGGTCTCGGGGCGGATGACGAGGTAGCGCGTGCCGTCCAGCACCAGCGCCCCCCGGGCCGCGTCGCGCCTCATGCGTTCGAGCAAGCCCACCATGCCCCGAACCTAACGGCCCAGCGCGGGCCGTGCAAGTTTTGCGGTGCGGCGGGGAGGCGAGGACGTCACTCGCTGGGCGAGGCGGGGGCGGTGCTGGGCGCGGGCACTCCTGGCCCCCGGGCGCCGGCAGGGCCGGTCGCCGCCGCCCCGGCCGCCGCCCCGGCCCTGGCTTCGCGGCGCTCGCGCCGGCCGCGCAGCGTGAGGCGGTCCACCCAGACGTACACCGCCGGCACGACGACCAGCGTGAGCAGCGTCGAGGCGATGACGCCGCCGATGACGGCGATGGACATGGGCGCCCGGAACTCCGACCCCTCGCCTCGCCCCAGCGCGTTGGGAAGCATGCCCAGCACGATGGCGGCGCTCGTCATCAGAATCGGCCGTAGCCGCGTCGGCCCCGCCTCGAGCAGCGCGTCCAGGAGCTTGTGGCCCCTCTCGCGCAGCTGGTTGGTGTAGTCGACCAGCAGGATGGAGTTCTTCGTCACCAGGCCCATCAGCAGGATGATCCCGATCATCGCCGGCATGCCGATGGGGAAGTTCGTCAAGAAGAGCGTCAACAGCGCGCCCACCATCGCCAGCGGCAGCGCCAGCATGATCGTGAACGGGTGCAGGAACGACTCGAACTGCGACGCCAGCACGAAGTAAATGAAGAGAATCGCCAGACCGAAAGCCAGGAACAGGTTGGAGAACGTCTCCTTCATGCGGTCGGCCTCGCCGGCGAACTCGAAGTTGACGGCGGCGGGACGCTCCAGCTTGCCCAGCGTCGCCTCCACGTCGGCGACGACCTCGCCCAGCGACCGCCCGCTGACGTTGGCGCTGATGTTGATGATGCGCTCGCGGTTGAGGCGCTCGATGGTGGCGGGTGTGGCGGCGCGCTCCGTCTTGGTCACCTCCGCCACGTGCAGCAGCTTGCCCCGCATCGACGCCACGGTGACCGCCCGCACCGCCTCCAGGCTGCCGCGGTCCTCCGGCCGCAGCAGCACGCGGATGTCCGACTCGTGCTCGCCGTCGCGGTACTTGCCGACGATGTCGCCTTCCACCGCCGCGCGAAGCGTCAGCGCCAGCGACGGGAACGACACCCCCAGGTCGGCGGCGCGCGGGCGATCGATCACCAGCCGTTCCTCCGGGCTGCCGGGCTTGTAGGAGATGGTGGCGTCGCGCACGCCGCGGACCGTCCGCAGCGCGGCGAAGGCCTCCTCGGCGAAATGGCCGAGCTCGCCGTAGTCGTCGCCGCTGATGTTCAGCGAGATCGGCGCCTCCATCATCGCCGAGTCCGTCTCGCCGCCCAGCCCCGCCTCGCGCATGTTGTAGACCAGCCCGGGGATGGTGGCGAGCTTGGGGCGCAGCTCTTCCATCATCATCGCCAGGGAGCGCGCCCGCGCGGTCTTCTCGGTGGCCTTCACCCGGATCGACGCCTTGTTGACCTCGCCGTTGGGGCCGATGGTGGTGGCCACCGTCACCACCTCGGGCATCTCGCGCACCAGCTTCTCCACCGCGGTGGTCATCCGCGCGGTCTCGGTCAGCGCGGTCCCGGCGGGCAGCTCGACGTTCACGGCGAAGTCGCCCTGGTCGCCGCGCCCGAAGAACTCCTGCCCCATCAGCGGCACCAGCATCAGGCTGCCGACGAACAGCGCGACGGCCGCCGCCACGGTCGTCTTGCGATGCCGCAGCGTCCATCCCAGGATGCGCCGGTAGAGCGCGTCGAGGCCGTCGTATGCGCGCAGGATCGGCCCGAAGACCACGTGCCGGCGCATGCGCTCGTGGTGGTCCGGCGCGATCTTCTGCACGATGCGCGCGGACAGCATGGGGTCGAGCGTGAACGACACCACGAGCGACACCAGAACGGCTGCGCTCACCGTCAGTCCGAACTCGCGGAAGAAGCTCCCCACCAGGCCGCCCATGAAGGCCACCGGGCCGAAGACCGCCACGATGGTGAGCGTCGTCGCCAGCACGGCCAGCGCAATCTCGGCGGTGCCGCGGCGCGCGGCGGTCATGGGGTCCTCGCCGCGCTCCATGTGCCGGAAGATGTTCTCGCGCACCACCACCGAGTCGTCGATGAGCATCCCCACCGACAGCGTCAAGCCCATCATCGTCATCATGTTGAGCGTGAAGCCCATCATCCACATGACGAAGAAAGAGGCGACGATGGAGGTCGGCAGCGCCAGCGCCGAGATGAACGTCGAGCGCCAGTCGAGCATGAAGAGAAAGATGACGGCCACGGCCAGCAGCCCGCCGAGCACCAAGTGCTTGCGCAGCTCCGCGATGTTGTTGCGGACGAATTTCGAGGCGTCGATGGTCTTCGTAACCTTGATGTCGGAGGGGATGCGCGGGGCCAGCGCCGCCAGCGCCTTCTCCACGCCGTCCACGACCGCCACGGTGTTGGTGCCCGCCTGCTTCTGCACCTGGAACGTGACCGCGTCCACGCCGTTGACGCGGGTGATGGTGCGCTCTTCGACGGTGCCGTCCACCACCGTGCCCACGTCGCTGACCTTCACCTGCGTGCCGTCGGGGCGGGCCATCAACACCACTTCGCCCACCTCGGCCACGCTGCGGAAGCGCCCCACCGAGGTCACGCCCACCTCGCGCGGCCCCACGGTGATGCGCCCCGCCGGCACGTCGAAGCTCTCGCCGCCGACCAGCGCGGCGACCTGCGCGACCGTCAACCCCACCGCCTCCAGCTTCGCGCGGTCGAGCTCGACGCGGATCTCGCGCACGGCGCCGCCGTTGACGACGACCGAGCCGACGCCGTCGACCCGCTCCAAGACCGGACGGATCACGTCGTCGACGAAGGTGCGCGTGTCGAGCGAGCTGCGCGGGCTGGCCACCGCATAGGTCACCACCGGGATCGCCGTCGGGTCGACGCGCGAGATGACGGGGTCGAGCGCGTCCTTGGGCAGCTTGCCGCGGATGGCGGCGACGCGGTCGCGCACGTCGCTTGCCGCCTGGCGGATGTCCGCCTCCAGCTTGAACTGCACCACCACCGTGGAGACCGAGTCGCGCGAGTAGCTGCGCACGTCGTCGACGCCGTTGATGGCGGACACCGACTCCTCGATGGGGCGAGTGACGAGCGACTCGATCTCCTCGGGGCCCGCGCCCGGGTAGGGCGTGACCACCACCACCACGGGGAAAGAGACGTTGGGGAACAGGTCCACGCCCAAGCGCGCCAGTGCGAGCCCGCCGAGCACGAGCACACCCAGTGCGACCATCGTCGTGAACACGGGCCGGTCGATCGCGACGTCGGAGATCTTCATTTGGCGCTCGCCTCGACGGACTCGGACGGCTCCGCCCGCGCGGCGCCATCGCCCTTGTCCCCGTCCGCACCTCTGTCCTTGGCCTCGTCAGTGCCCTTGCCCTTGGCGTCGACCTTGCCCTTGTCCTTGGCCCCCTTGGATTTGGCGTCGACCTTGCCCTTGTCCTTGGCCTCGTCGGTGCCCTTGTCCTTGGCCGCGTCCTTGCTCTTGTCCTTGTCCTCGTCGGTGTCCTTGTCCTTGGCCGCGTCCTTGTCCGTGTCGTCGTCCTCGCCCTTGCCCTTGTCCTTGGCCGCCCCCGCCCTCACCGTCACGGCCGACCCCGCCACCAGGCCTGCTTGCCCCGACACCACGACCGATTCGCCCTCGTCGATCCCTGACTCCACCGCCACCCAGTCGCCGTCGCCGGCGCCGAGCCGCGGGGTCAGCGCCACGGCCTTCCCGCCCTTCACGACGAACACCACCGCGCCGGTCGGCTGCATCACCACCGCGACCGCCCGGATGCAGAGCGCTCCGCTGCGCGTCCCCACGTCGACGGCGGCGTGCGCGAACATGTTCGGCAGGAGCTTGCCCTCCGGGTTGTCCACGGCGATCTCCACCGCCGCGCGCCGGGTCATCGGGTCGAGCGTCGGGCTCATCGTCGCCACCTTCCCGGCAAACGTCATCCCCGGCAGGTCGTCGACCGTCACGCGCACGGGCGCTCCGGTCTTCAGCCGCGCGTAGTCCTCGGCGGTCACCGCGCCTTCCAGCTTCAGCGCCGACACGTCCTGCACCTGGAAGAGCGGACGCCCCGGCCCCGCCTCGGTGCCGACGTCGACCAGCCGCTTGGTCACCGTGCCGGCGATGGGGCTGACGACCCTGGCGTTGTGCAGCGCTTCGGCCGCCAGCCCGGCGGCGGCGCGGCTCATCGCCACTTGCGCCTCTGCAGCGCGCACCCCGCTCTCCGCGCCCTTGAGCGCGGCGTCGACCTTCTCGAACTCCGCCAGCGCCAGCGCCTTCGATTCGTAGAGCGCCTTCATGCGGTCGTAGGACAGCTTCGCGGTGGCGAGCCCGACCTTGGCCGAGTCGAGCGCCGCGGCAGCCGCGTCAGCGGCCGCACGCGCCTGCGCCTCCTGCAGCTCGAGCATGCGGTGCTCGATGACCGCGAGCAGCGTGCCCGCCTTGACCGTGTCGCCGACCTTCACCGCCACGCTTTCGATCCGTCCCGGCACCTTCGCCATCACGTCGACTTCGTTCAGCGGGCGGATAACGCCAGTTAGTGTGACGCGCTCGACGAGGTCGCGCCGCACGGCTTTCTCGACCGCCACCGGGAGCGGCGCCGCCGTCGCCGGCCCTTCCACTGCGCGCGCCGCCTTCGCCGCCATGATGCGGAAAGCCAGCAGCAACACCAGCGCCACCGCCACCGCGACCACGAGCCCCCAGCCGATGACCTTCCTCATTTGGAGCCTCCCGAGGCTTCCACCTCGCCCATCGCGACGCGCAGCACCGCCAGGGCGACCAGATAGTCGTAGCGGGCCGCCGTTTCGTCGGAGCGCGCCTTCAGCATGCGCCCCTCGGCGTCGAGCACGTCGGTGGACGTGTTGGCGTTGGCGGCGAAGCGGGTCGTCTCGATACGCAGACTCTCGTCGGCGGCGGCGACGGCGCCCGCGGCGACGCGCAGCGTCTCCGCAGAAGCCTGCACGCGCAGGTAGGCGCCGCGCACCTCCAGCGCCAGCAGCGCGCGCACCTTGGCGATGGCGGCGGCGGCGATGTCGGCGCGCGCCCGCGCCGCGGTGCGCGCGTGGAACTTGGCGCCCCAGTCCCAGGCGTCCCACGAGACCACCGCGCCACCGAAAAAGGAGTCGGGCGCGGAGAAGGGCGAGCCCTCGGTGTGGCTGTAGCTGCCGATGACGGAGACCGTGGGAAGAAGCGCGGCCGTGGCGGCACGCGCGCCCGCCTCGGCCATGCCGACCTGCGCCGCCAGGACGTCGAGCTCGGGGCGCGACGCCAGCGCACGGCGCTCGGCCTCTTCGACGTCGAAGTCCAAGGCGAGCACGGGCGGCAGCGCCAGCACGTCGGCGTCGGCGAGGGACTCGGGTGCGGAGGACGGCCCCGCTTCCGCACCTGCGCCCGCTCCAGCGCCCGCTCCAGCTCCCGCTCCCGCTCCCGCTCCCGCTCCCGCCTCGGCCGGGACAGCGGGGGCGGCGGGGGCCGCCGCACCCGCCAGGGCGTCGGCCGGCGCCTCGACAGGGACGAGCACCTCGTCGGGCGACAGCCCCGCCGCCACGGCGAGCGCCGCGCGCGCCAGCGCCACGCCCGCGCGCGCCGAGACCAGCCCCCCTTGCGCGCCCGCCAGCGCCACCTCGGCCGCCAGCAGCGAGCTCTTGTCCACGAGCCCGGCGGCGTAGAACGCCTTCGCCCGCGTCACGTGCGCGACGAGCTGCTCCACCGCCTTGCCCGCCACTTCCGCCAGCTCGGCCGCGCGCAGCGCGTCGTAGTAGGCCTTCGTCACGCCCAGCACCACCTCGCGGCGCTTCTGCTCGATCTGCAGCTTCGCCACCGTGAGCCCCAGGTCCGCGCCGCGATAGCCCTCGTACATCGCCAGCAACGGCGTCAGCGGCTGCACGACCGTCACCGAGAAGCTCCCGGTCACGCGCTTGCGGACAGTCGTCGGCGTGCTGAACGCCTCGGTCAGCCCTTCGGCGAAGCTGAGGAACGCCATCTCGTACGGTGTGCTCGGCGGCGGCAGCAGCGACGGATCGAACCCGCCCATGCCCTCGCCGCCCAGGCTCAGCTCCACCGCCTTGTCCCAAACGTAGACGCTCCCCTCGACCTTGAGCGACGGCCCCATCCGCGCGAGCGCCTCCCTGCGCAGGGCCAGCGCCGCCCGTTCCGCCAGCGCGGCGCTGCCCAGGTCCGGGTGGTGCGCCATCGCCAGCGCCGTCGCCTCGGCCAGGGTGACCTTGCGGGTGTCGGCGCGCGCCGCCGCCGGCGCCACCGCTGCCAGCGCCACCACCGCCAGCGTCGCCGCCACGCCCGCCGCGCCCTCGCGCGCCGCCCCGGTCGAGCGCCGCCTGCTTTTCATCGTCGCGTTCATGCCGGCCCTTCCTCCTCGCCGTCTCGCACCCCCGTTGCCCCCGTCAATCCCTCGCGGCGACGCGCGCCGTCCATGAACGCGTCCACGACGACGTCGGTCTCGTCGGTCAGCGCCGTCGTCTTCCCCTCGAACAGCCAGTGGACCAGGAAGGTCTGCGCGATGCCCATGAACGCCAGCAAGTGGTGCTCGGAGGTGCGCGCCGGGCTGAGCGCGCCGCGCGCCAGCCCTTCCTTCATCCAGCGGTCGAGCGCGCCGAGGAACTGCGCGCGGCATTGCGCCATGTCCGTCTCGAGGCGCTCGCCGGGCGCCGCGGCCATCACACGCGGCCCGCCCGCCATCAGCATCAGGAAGAGCCCGCGGTGCTCGGCGGCGATGCCGTAGAGGCGGCGCAGCAACGTGCGCAGCGCCGCGTCGAACGACCCGGCGCTCGGCGGCTCGCCCAGCAGCACCAGCAGCTGGTCGCTCACGCTGCGGAACGCGGCGCCGAGCAGCTCCTCTTTGCTGGCGAAGTACGTGTAGAGCGACCCCGGCGAGTACCCCGCCTCCTCGGCGATCTCCTCGACGCGCACCGTGGTCAGGTCCTTACGCGCCGCGACCC
>DASYRF010000239.1:0-8418 GCA_036004705.1 Myxococcota bacterium | reverse complement strand
CGCTCCACGAAGCAACTAGCGTGCCCAGCGGAAGTCCCAATGATGCCCGGCGCCCCGCGCGCCGACCAGGGCTGCACGGCCTCGCCGCTGGGGCGGTTTTCTACAGCGCCTTCGCCGCGTCGCTCACGGGGCGGGGCTGAGGCGGACGGAGACGGTTTGCGCCGGAGCGTCCGCGGCGAGGAACGTTCGGCTAACGGGAGCGAAGCCGGGCTTCTCGAAGAAGAGCTTGTAGCGGTGGCCGCGGGCGAAGCTGAGCGCAAAGGGCGTACGGCCGAGGACACGCGTGTCGGAGCGCACGATCGCGCCGTCCGGGTCGGAACGGAACGTCACGCGCACCATGAGCGCCGACGGCAGGGCGGCGGCGCCGGCACCGGGGATGGCGGCGGCAGTGGCGGCTGCGGACGTGCCGGTGGACGTGGACGTGGACGCAGACGTGGACGCGGACGTGGACGTCGACGCAGACGTGGACGTGGACGTGGACGTGGGTGGAAGCACGGGCGCGGACGTGACCGGGGACGCGGGATCGCCCGAGGTTGGCGCGAAACCAACCGGGGGGACCGCCGCAGATGCACCGCCTCCGTCCCGGGCGGCGGATGCGGAGGGCAGGGGCCCGGGCATGGGCGCGCCCATCCCGCCGGCGCCGATGAAGGGCAGGTGCGAGAGCCACTCTTCGGCGGGGCGCACGATCCAGGCAGGGAGGTAGGGCCGAGCGAAGTAGGCGGCCGTTCCCAGCATCGCGAGCAGCGTCAACGTGCCGAGCAGCACGCGGCGCAAGAAGCGGCCGACGCGGGACGGCGCACGCCGGCTTGCCGCTCCGGCGGCGGCGGCAGAGGCTGCGGCGGCAGCGGCCGCCGGCGGCGAGGCAGCACGACCGGAGGCGCGTGGCGGAGCGGGGCGCGACGCCGGGGGCGTCGCCGGAGGCGAGATGTCCTGCAGCTCGAGATCGCCGCTGCCGAGCTCGATGGTGCTGCTGCGCGCTTCGGCGGGCGCGGCTTCCGCGGGCGGGCGAATACCGTCGCGCTCGCCGAGATCGGCGAGCCAGCGTTTCAGCGCAGTGGCCCCGGCGGGCGCACCGAGCTTCGCGAGGATGGCGTCGATGCGGTCGCTCATCTGTTCGGCGGTCTGCCAGCGCCGCGTGCGGTCGACGCGCAACGCGCGCCCGATGAGGCGCTCCACGTCGGTGTTGAAGCCTTTCACCAGCGTCGTCGGCCGCTCGTAGCGCGCCTTGCGAATGTCGAGCAGCACCTCCACGTCGTTGGTGGCGTCGAACGGCTTGCGCCCGACGGTGAGCAGGTAGAGCACGGTCCCGACCGAGAAGAGGTCGGAGCGCGCGTCGAGATCCGCGCCGTGCGACTGCTCGGGCGACATGTAGGCGATCTTTCCCTTGATGACGCCGGAGACCGACTTCTCGCGCCGGCCGATGGCCTTGGCGATTCCGAAGTCGGCGAGCTTCACGTCGCCCTCGCGGCTGACGAGCACGTTGTGCGGGCTGACGTCGCGGTGGACGATGCCGAGCGGGCGCCCTTCGCGCGTGCGCGTGTGCGCGTAGGCGAGCGCCCGGCAGAGCCCGCCCACGATGTACAGCGCCAGCGGCAGGGGCAGCTTGAGGCGCGCCGCCTTGGCGCGGTGGCGTACCTGCTCGAGGCTCCAGCCGTCCACGAACTCCAGCACCAGGAAGTACTGCTCGCCTCCCTTGCCCAGATCGAGCACCTGCACGATGTTGCTGTGGCTCAGCGTCGAGGCGATGTGCGCCTCGTCGAGGAACATGCGCACGAACGTGGGGTCGGCGGCGTACGCCGGCAGGATGCGTTTCAGGACGACTTGCTTGCGGAACCCTTCCGCCCCGATCTGCTGAGCGAGGAAGATCTCCGCCATCCCGCCGTCGGCGATCTTCTTGAGCACGCGATAGCGAACCGCCGTCGACATGGATTCAGAGGATACCGTGGGTGCGCGGGTCGGGAGTAGACTCGCGCGACACCTCCGGCGGCCGGCGTGCTAGCTTGTGCGAAAGCCACAAAGGAGACGTCAGATGCGTCGTTTGGCGGGGTTCCTCTTCGGGGTCGGGATCGTCGTTGCCCTGCTGGCCGGCGGATGCCGCCGCGGGACGTGCGGCGACGGGGACGTCAGCGGCACGGAGGAGTGTGACGACGGCAACACGTTCGGCGGGGACGGCTGCTCGGCGACCTGCACGACCGAGGCGGGCGGAACGTGCGGCGACGGGACGGTGGACGCTGGCGAGGAGTGTGACGACGGCAACACTGCCGACGGCGACGGCTGCTCGTCGACTTGCACTGACGAAACGGGGCCGGTGTGCGGCGATTCGACCGTCGACCCCGGCGAGGAATGCGACGACGGCAACACGACGAGCGGCGACGGTTGCTCGGCGACGTGCACGACGGAGACGGCCCCCGCTTGCGGGGACAACGTCGTCGACGCCGGCGAGGACTGCGACGACGGCAACACCACCAGCGGCGACGGCTGCTCGGCGACCTGCACGATCGAGGTGCCGGGGGTGTGCGGGGACGGCGTGGTGGACACAGTCGAGGAATGCGACGACGGCAACACCGACGACACCGACGCCTGCATTTCGACCTGTGTGGCGGCGTTCTGCGGCGACGGCTTCGTGCAGGCGGGCGTGGAAGATTGTGACGACGCGAACCTGGACGACACGGACGCCTGCCTCGACGACTGTAGCGCGGCGTTCTGCGGCGACGGGTTCGTGCAGGCCGGCGTGGACATGTGCGACGACGGTAACACCGACGACACCGACGCCTGCGTGGCGGGGTGCGTCCCGGCGGCGTGTGGCGACGGGTTCGTGCAGGCGGGCGTGGAAGCATGCGACGACGGCAACACCACCGGCGGTGACGGCTGCGAGGCGGACTGCACGCTGCCCACGTGCGGCAACGGGGCGATCGACGGCACGGAGGAGTGCGACGACGGCAACATCCTCAGCGGTGACGGCTGCTCGCTGGCCTGCGTGCTCGAGTTCTGCGGCGACGGCGTGGTGAACAACGCGGGCACCGAGGTGTGCGACGACGGCGGCACCGCCGGCGGCGACGGCTGCGACGCGGCCTGCCAAGTGGAGCCGGGCTGGGAGATCGAGTCGAACGACACGACGGCCACGGCGAACGACTTCGCCGCGCTGGCGGTGGGTGACATGCTCAACGCGCACGTTGCGCCGATGGGCGACAACGACTACTTCATCATCGTTGTGCCGGCGGCGGGCGGACCATGGGACGTGATCATGGAGGCGCTCGACGGGCCGGACGGGTCGGTGTGCTCGACGAACCAGATCGACACCTACTTCACGCTGTATGACGCGGGCGGCGCAACGCTGGCGACGAACGACGACGCGGGCGGGGCGCTGGGCTGGTGCTCGCGGATCGAGATGGTGCTGGCGCCAGGAACGTACTACCTGCGCGTCAACGAGTCGCCGCTGGCCGGACCCTCGGTGTTCGACTACACGCTGCACATCTCGGTGGCTGAGATCGTCTGCGGGAACGACGTAGCGCAGACGGGGGAGATGTGCGACGGGACAGACCTGAGCGGCGAGAGCTGCGCGACGCAGGGGTTCGTCAGCGGAACGCTGGTCTGTAACGCGACCTGCGACGGGTTCGACACCAGCGCCTGCATGGGGCCGACGTGCGGTGACGGAATTGCCACGTTCCCGGAGACGTGCGACGGCACGGACTTCGGATTCATGGGGCCGCCGGACTGCGTGGCGATGGGCTACATGGGCGGGACGGCGACCTGCAACGCCACCTGCGACGGCATCGACACGAGCGGCTGCATCCCCTGGCCGTGCGGCAACATGATCATCGAGGGCAACGAGCAGTGCGACGACGGAAACATGACCAACGGCGACGGCTGCTCCGACGTGTGCCAGTGGGAAGTGACGCTGACCGAGACGGAGCCGAACGAGGACGGCACGCCCTCGACGGGGGGCGCGGCCACGAGCGGGAATGACTTCTCCAGCGCGAGCGCCAACGGCCCCATCACCGCTGACGCCTACGTGGCGGGAGCGCTGGTGCCGGCGGGCGACGAAGACGTCTACGCCGTCACCAACTCCGGCGGCGCAGCAGTGCTGGTCACGTTCACGACGTTCGGCGCCGCCGGCGGCGACTGCGCGGCGGGCGAGGACACCGTCATCCGGGTCCGCAACGCCGCGGGGACGAGCCTGGCGTTCAACGACGACTATGCGGGCGGCGGGCTGTGCTCGCAGGTGAGCTACTCGATCCCGGCGGGCACCACGGTATACGTGCAAGTGCTGCGCTACGGCGACGGCCTGGCGATGAGTGGCTACTTCCTGCGCGTCGAGTTCCCGTAGCGGGCGCAGTCCTTCAGTCCACCCAGCGAATCCCGTCTTCGGCCGTGAAGAGGAGGCCGCGGCGCACCATGCGCCCGGCGCCGACACCGGACTGCACCAGGAGGGCGGCGTAGGAATTCACCTGCGCGGCGTAGTGCGGGTAGCGTGTCGCAGCGGACTCGCCGCGCGCGGGCGGCGGGTCGGTCTTGAAGTCGACCACGTCGAGGCGGCCGACGGCGGTGGCGAGCAGGTCGACGTAACCGACGAGCAGCGTGGCGGCGTCGGCGCGCGCGCCGGACGTCGGAGCAGGACCGGCGACCGCGTACTCGAGGCGCAGGTCGGGGCCGGGGGCACGCCACAGCCCGTCGGCCTCGAGCGCGCGACGCGCGCGGGTGACGTCGGCGGCGGCCTCTTCGAGGTGCGCGGCGAGCGCGGTACGGCGCGCAGCGCGACGGACGGCGACGAGCGGGTCGAGGGTCTCGGGGAGCGCACGCAGCGCCAGGCCGATGGCGCGGTGCACCGTCTCGCCGAAGCGGGGGCCGAAGCGTCCGTCGCGCCGCCGTGCCGCGGCGTCAGACTCGTCGTCTTCACGCAGGGCGGGAGCCGCGTCCGCGGGGGACCTCGGGATGGGCGCAGACGGCGCCGGCGCGGAGCCGTGCGTGGCGACGGTCACGGGACGAGGAACGAGACGGGGCCGCGCGGCGGCGGCGGCGGCGGCCTCCCAGCGGGCGGCGAGCGCGGCCTCGTCGATCGGCGCGGCGGGAGCGCCGAGGGCGACCGGCGCGTCGTCGTCGTCGTCGGCGGCGGCGGCGGCGGCGGCGGCGGCGGCAGCGGCAGCGGCGACGGCGGAGGCGGGCGCAGCCGCGGGATCGGGCGAGGCCCACGAAGGCGGCGCGCCGGCGCGCCAGGGAGCGAGCGTGCAAACGACCGGCGGCGGATCACCGGCGAGGAGCGCGTGCGCCACCAGACGCTCGGGATCCAGCCGGCCCGCACTCGCCACGACGAGCAGGTCTCGCGCGCGCGTGGCGGCGACGTAGACCACGCGGCGGCGCTCGGCGTCGCGCCAGCGTTCTTCGGTGGCGGCGAGCGCGCCGCCGCGCGGCTCCTCCCAACGGAAGCGATCGAGCTGGACGGCCCAGCCGGTGCCGCCGCGCGCGACGCACCAGGGCTCGACCTCGTCACGGTTGCGCCACTTGGTGCGCCCGTCCCAGAGCGCCACGACGGGGAACTCGAGCCCCTTGGCCTGATGGACCGTGAGCACCTGCACGGCTTCGCGACCCACCGGGGGCGGAGCGTCGAGCGCGGGGGGCGCGTCCAGCCAGCCGCGCAGGCGCGCCGTGACGGCGTCGTAGTCGAGCCCCTCGCGCGCGGCGAGCTGATCGAGGACCAGGCACAGCTCGCGTACGCGGGCGAGCCGCTGTGCGCCGTTCGGTCCGCCGGCGACGATGCGGGCAAAGCCGGTGGTCTCGACGAGATCTCGCGCCGTGGCGCCGGGAGAGCGCGTGAATCGGTCTCGCCGGAGCACGGCGATGCGCGCACGGGCGGCGGCGACGGCGGCGGTAGGCGGCTCCGCGGCGCGAGCGCGCGCCAGCTCGCCGAGGTCGACGGCGAAGAAGGGCGGGCGCCAGAGGGCGGCCTGCGCGATGCCGTCGCCCGTGTCGGCGACGGCACGGAGCGCCAGCAGGAGCTGTTGATGGAGCGGGTCGGTGAGGAAGAGCGCCCCTCCGCGCGCTGTCCACGGAACGCCGAGGCGATCGAGCCAGGGGAAGAGCGGCGCCAGCGTGGTGGTCGCCAGCGTCAGCACGGCGACGTCGCCCCAGCTCACTGCGCGGCGCGCGTCGCTGAGCGCATCGCGCACGCGAAAGCCGCTCCGCTCCACGAGCCAGCGGAGGTAGTGCGCGAGGGCTTCGGCCTCGAGGGCGCGGAAATCGCCGTCGAGCGGCTTATCGCCGGCAGGCTCCAGTGGCAGAACATGGACGTGCGCAGCTGACGCAGGGACAGGGGCGGCGGCGCTCGAGAAGGCGGCGTCCGCCTCGGGGGCGTGGCCGGCGGCGGTGGCGGAGTGGACCGCGGGATCCGGCGCGTCGGGCGTGCGCCCCGCGAGGAGCGCCTGTTGGAAGGCCCGGCCATCGTGCGGGTCGAACAGCACGCCCGGCGCCGGCGGCGCCCCGAGGACGCGCGTGAAGCGGTCGTTGAGCCAGTCGACGAGCGGCGGCGCGCTGCGGAAGTTCGCTGCCAGATCGACGGCGTGGTGCGGGCCGGCCGTCAGCAGGCGGCGTACCGCCGCGTACATGCCGATGTCTGCGCGGCGGAAGCGGTAGATGGACTGCTTGGGATCGCCGACGATCGTGAGCTTGCCTGGCGCGAGGACGACGTTCTCCCAGCTTCGCGCCGCCGGAGCGTGCTCGCAGAGAAAAAGCAGCACCTCTGCTTGCAGAGGGTCGGTGTCCTGCAGCTCGTCGACGAAGACGTGGTCGAGGCGCTCCTGAAAGAAGCGGCGCGCGCCGAGGTCGTCGCGCAGCAGGTCGCGCAGCTTGAGCAGGAGGTCGACCTGGTCGACCGCGCGGCGGCGCTCCTTCACGCGCTCGTAGAGCGCGACGACCACCGGAAACAGCCGTACCAGGCGCCGTGCCATCCAGCCGAGGAGGGGTGCGGCGAGGTCCTCGCGCAAGGGCGTGGCTCGCACCGGCGTCTTACGCTCGTCGCCGGCGAACGCGCGCCAGACGTTCCAGGCCGTGTCGTCGCCGTCGAAGGCACGCGCCTTGGACAGATCCCGCGGCCCGTCCGCGAGCGGTAGAACGACCTCGCGCAGCAGCACCAACGGATCGTCCTGTGCCAGATTGTGCCTGGCGCGCCGTGCCGCGCGGCGTAGGAACACAGTACCGTCGCCGGCGCCGGCGGGGTCGATCGTCTCCACGCGGGCAACGAGCTCGGCGGCATCGCGGCGGAAGGAGACGAGGTCGGGCGCGGCGGCGGCGTCGCCCGGCGGCGGCGGGTCTTGCGGCGGGGCGTCGCGATGGCGGATGAAGCCGGCGATCAACGCGTCGAGCCCGTTGTAGACGTGGAACTGGACCTCGCGCGTGCGCGCGCGCAGGCCGGCGTGCAAGGCGTCGACGACGGTGGCGGCCGCCTCGTCCGCGCGCGCGGCGACGGGATGGCCGCGGAGCTCGGCTGCGAGCGTGCCGGCCTCGGCGGCTTGCACGAGCACGGTGTAGGTCTCGGCGGCCAACGCGTCGGCGACTTCGTCCTCGGCGATCTCGTAGGCCGGGCTCACGCGCGCCTCGACCGGGCGCAGCCGCAGAAGGCGGTCGGCGAAGCCGTGGATCGTGCCGACGAGCGCGGTGTCGAGCCCGCCGAGCGCTGCGAGCAGGCGCCCGCGGCGCGTGCGGCTGACGGCTGCGCCCGACAGCTCGGAAAGGAGCCGCTCCCGAATGCGCAGCCTCAGCTCGCCGGACGCCTTGCGCGTGAACGTGACCGCGGCCAGCTTCGCCATCGCCAGGGCCGGCGCTCCGTCGTCCGCCGGCGCAACCATCTCCACGAGCCGGCGCACGAGCAGCGTCGTCTTCCCCGTGCCGGCCCCCGCGTCGATGACGACGTTCAGCGCCCGCTCGCTGATCGCTCCTTCCCTCGCCGCCGCGTCCGGCGGCAGCATCGAGCTCGCGACGGCGGCGCCCGGACCGGGACCCGGAGCTGAGCTCGGACGTGGACCCGCGCCCGGAGCGTCGGACGTCCGGAGCAGATCGAGCTCCATCTGTCCTGGCGCCGGCCCTCGGCGCCCTCCCCTTCCCGCGCCGCCGCTCATGCCTGCTCCTCCGCGACCGCGTCCTCACCCAGCTTCATCCGCCGGAACACCGCGAGCCGGCCGTCTCTCGGCGCGGCGGCCAGCAGGCGCGCCGAGCGCGCGCGCGCGTCGGGCCCGCAGACCGGAACGAACGGGCAGTACCGGCAATCCTCGTCGCGGGGCGTGCGCGGGAACGCGCCCGTCTCCAGCAGACCCGCGGCCAGCGCGAGCCATCCGCGAGACGCGTCCGCGAGCGCCGCGAAGTCCGCCCGGAACGCGCGCTCGTGCGCCCCGCGCGCGTCGGTGTGCGCATAGGCGGCGGCCACGCGCG
>DASYRF010000238.1:0-6184 GCA_036004705.1 Myxococcota bacterium | reverse complement strand
CGACGGCCGCGCCGACGCCGGCGACGGCGAGCAACGCCGCGTGGCCGCCGCCCGATTTGGAGCCGTCCCCGCTGCCAGGCGCCGTCGCGCTCGTGGCGCCTGCCCCGGCGCCGCTGCCCGGAGTGGCGCCGAACACACTCTCGTCGGGCGCAAGGGTGACTGCGCTGCCGACGCTGCTCCCGGACGCCGCTGCGCCCGTGGCGCCCGAGCCCGCCGTCCCGCCGGGCGGCGCCGCCGGGATACCCGCCGTGGCCAGCCGCGCGCGCGTGGCCTCGGCGCGCGTGCGCCAGTCGGGCGGCAGGTCGGCCGCCAGCGCCTTCTCCACGGCGGCGCGAGCCGCATCGCGCTTGCCGAGCGCCGCGAGCGCCTCGGCCAGCCCCGCCTGGACCACGCCACTGAGCGCTGCTTTCCCCGTCGGGTCGATAACCGCCTGCACGGCGACGGCACGTTCGTACTCGGATTTCGCCGCGACGAAGTCCGACGCGGCGAGGTGCGCCACGCCGGCGGCGGCGAGCGCTTCGACCAGGAAGGCGCGCGCCTTGGGGGCGACCGAGTGCTTGGGCGCCGCTGCGAGGAACCTCTCGTAGGCGTCGATGGCCTTGACCAGGTCGCCGAGCTGGTGGCGGCAGCGCCCGATGCCGTAGAGCGCCTCCACCGCGGGGTGGATCTTGAAGGCCTTTTCGTACGCGACGAGCGCCGCCGCGTAGCTCCCCTCCTTATAGAGGCGCGCCCCTTCGTCGTAGGCGGCGGCGAACGTCTTCATGGAGTCGGCGGCGCGCGCCACGCCGCCACCGGCCACGAGCAGCAACAAGGCGAGGGCCAGCCACGCTCCGCCGGCGGTGGCGGAGGCGGCGTGCCGGAGCGGACGTTGCGTCGATCCCAAAGCCGAGGCGCCGCCGGGCGCTCCTCGGCTCGACTCAGTCCTCCGGAACGACCAGCTCGGCGGTCTTCGAGGCAGCGTCGCCATGCTTCTTCCCCTCTCCCTTGGAAACCTTCGCGTCTTTCGTGGCGCCCGCCGCCACCGGCAGCTTCCACTCGACGTGTCGCGCCGCCCCGTCGTGCGGCGGGAAGCGAAGCGCGCCGACCGCGGCGGTCACGCACGCCCCCACGGCGGACTTCGCATGCGCGCCGGCGACCGCGACCTTCTCCGGTACGCCCGCGCCCGGCACGTCGAACCCGACGCTCACCACCGTATCCTTCCTCGCCTTCGCGCTGCATTCCTCCACGCGCGTGGAGGCGTCGGCGAGCGCGCCCGCCACGTCCGCGTCCGACAGCGCGCGCGCGACGGCGGTGGCGCCGGCGCCGGCGGTGGTGGCGGCGGCGGCGGCGGTGGCGGTGGTGTCGGCGGCGGTGGCGCTGGCCGGCGCGGCGGTGTCCGCGGTGGCCGTGTCGTCGCGCTTCGTCGGCTTCGTCAGGCGCTTCTCGCCGGCGGCACCTTCGTCCGGCGAGCCTTCGTCCGCCTCGTGGCCGCCGGTCGCAGAGTCGTCCCCGCCCCCGTTCGCCAGCGCCAACCAAACGGCGCCTGCACCGCCCACCGCCAGGACCGCGCCCAGCGCGGCGAAGAGCCCGACGCGGGAGCGGCCCGGGCGCGGCACGACCACCGTTCCCAGGCGCACCTCGGCCGCCGACACCGAGAGCGTGCTCGGTGGCCCGCTGGATATCTGCGCCGTGGCGGCGAGCGCGACGGGTGCCGGCCCCATCGCCGCGGTCGCAGCGAACGGCGCAACGGCGTCCGCGGGCGCAACCGCCCCCGACCCGCTTGCCGGGGCAACCATCCCCGCCGCGCTGCCTGGCCCCGGGGCGGTGGCTGTGGCGGGTCCCGACCCCGGCGCTGGCACCAGGGCTCCCGTCCGCCCGAAGGCGGCCGGCACGTTCATCAAGGAATCGCGCAGGAGGCTCGCCGGAGACGGCGTCACGGCGAGCAGCGTCTGCGCATGGCCGAGCCCCTGGTCGGCGGCGAGCGCGCGGTCCGCGGCCAGCGCCGCGGCGTCGCTGGCGGCGCCGTCAAGCGCCCTTTCGAGCGCCACGCCGAAGTCCTGCATCGTGGCGTAGCGGGCCTTGGGATCCTTCGCCAGCGCCCTCGACACGACCACCGCGAGCGCTTGTGGCGTGCTCGGCACCAGCTTGCGTAGCGGCACCGGATCCGCGGTCATGTGCTGCATCAGGATCTCGCCGTAGCCCTCGCCCTTGAACGGCGGTCGCCCCGCCAGCAGCTCGTAGGCGATGATCCCCAGGCTGTAGATATCGATGCGGTGGTCGAAGTTCTTCGCGCTGTAGGCGTACTCCGGCGCCATGTACAGCGGCGTCCCGACCATCGTGCCGCTCTGCGTCTTCAGGCCGCCCGCGTGCGCGTCGAGGAGCTTGGCGATGCCGAAGTCGAGCACCTTGGTGCGCCAGTGGCCTTTGCGCGTGTCGTCCGGGACCAGGTAGATGTTGTCCGGCTTCAGGTCGCGGTGGATGAGGCCCTTCCAGTGCGCCGCGCCCACCGCCGAGCAGACCTGCACGAGCAGGTCGACGGCGAATTCCGGCTCGAGCCTGCCCGCCTCGCGCAAGCGATGGCCCAGGCTGTGGCCCTCCAGGTACTCCATGACGAGGTACGCGCCCACGCCCGGCGCCTGCCCGTAGTCGAAGATCTGCACGATGCCCGAGTGCTTCACCAGGTTCACCGCACGCGCCTCGTTGAAGAAGCGCTGCGCCGCCTCCGGCTCGGCGGCGACCTCCGCCTTCAGGACCTTGATGGCCGCCTTGTGGCCGATCGCCGTGTGCTCGGCGAGGTAGACGGCGCCCATCCCGCCGGTCCCCAGCACCTGCTTGACGACGTAGTTTCCGATCGTGGCACCGACGAGGGACGGCTGCATCGACCTCCGCGGGTTGAATCGCCGATTCTAGCGGAGCGCGTGCCCAGGGCTCAAGCGACTAAGCTGCCCGACGACTCTTCGCCGCCGGCGCCGCGATCGAGAGGTCCTTGTGACGCGGCCCGGCGCGTTCGATACTCCGCCCCGATGTCGCGGCGCGTGACGGCGATGATGCTGGCGGCGCTGGGCGCGGCCGGCGGCGGCGCGAGTTGCGGCGCGCGCGAACCGGCTGCCGGCGGCAGCGAGAGCTCGTCCGCCGGCGACGTCGGCGCCCCGTCGGCGCGGGCGACCGGCGCGGCGGAACCGCACGCGGGCGCGACGGCGACGGCGCCCGGGATCGGTCCCGCGCCCGGACTCGACCGGGTCACGCCGCCGCCGCCGCCGCCGCCGGGGGCCGCACCCGCGCCCGCCGGCCCGGCGCTGCGCTGGGCGCACCTGTGGCCCACGCCGGGGTACGAGCTGGTCCGTGGCGCGGTGGCCACGCCCGACGGGGGCGTCGTGTTCTTCGGCCG
Organism: Myxococcota bacterium; assembly: GCA_036004705.1. GTDB lineage: Bacteria > Myxococcota_A > Polyangia > DASYRF01 > DASYRF01 > DASYRF01. Next base: position 2,817 of record DASYRF010000238.1, on the reverse strand, counting down.
ATTCGAGGGCGCGCTGGCGACCGGCCCCGTCCCGGTGGCGTCGCAGGGCGCGAGCGACGGCTTCGCCGTGAAGCTGGCGGGCGACGGCTCGGTCGCCTGGGCCCGCGCGATCGGCGGCACCCTCTACGACGAGGTTCTCGGGGCGGCCATCGCCCCCGACGGAACGGTGCTGCTAGCCGGCGCGCTGCGCGGCCGCGCGCGCATCGGCGGCGGCGCCGGCGACGCCGCCGGCGAGGTCGGCACCGGCGTCGACGACGCTCCGCTGCTGCTGGAGCTGCGCCCCGACGGCACGGTGCGCGGCGCGCGCACGTTGACCGGCGGGGGCAACGCGATGGGCGTGGCCCCCGCCGCGGAGGGCGGGACCGTCGTGGCCGGCTGGGACCTGCAGGCCGGAGCGTGCAAGGACGGCACCGCGGTGGCGGGCCTGCTGGCTGCCGACGGGCGCCCGCGCTGGTGGCTGTGCATGCAGAGCGCGGGCTTCGGCATGCTGCAGCACGTAGTCGTGGATACGGCCGGCGACGTCGCCGCCTGCGGCACCTTCCGGCTGCGGCTCGAGCTGGCCGGCCAAGTGTACTGGGCCGTCGCGCCCGACTTCATGCACGTAGCGGGCGGCCCGGATCAGGTCTTCGTCGTGAAGATCTCCGCCGCCGGCGGCGCGGTACAGTGGGTGTACGTCGTGCCCAGCGACGGCTCCGCCCGCTGCGAGGACCTGGCCGCACTGCCGGACGGGTCCGTCGCGCTGGTCGGCTCGTACGCCGGTTACTTCGACGTCCCCCGTCACCGGGCTCCCGGCGACGGCAGCGACGGCTACGTCGCGGTCGTGTCGTACGGTGGCTCGCTGGAGTGGGCGCGCGTCTTCCCCGGCGACGGCCCCGACGCGGTGAACGGCGCCGACTACGCGGGCGGCGCGCTGCTGGTCTCCGGCACCCGGTCCCCCGGCGCCGACCTCGGCGGCGCACGATCCGCCGCCGCCGGCGCGTTCCTGGCCGCGCTCGACCCCGTCGGTGCCGTCGTCTGGGCGACGGCCTTCAGCGGCGGCGACGACACCTTCGTGGCCGCCGCGCCCGACGGCACCGTCTGGCTCGCCGGCTACACCTTCGTCTCCGAGCACGCCGCCCCGCCGCCTGTCGACCTCGGCGGCGGCCCGCTGACGCCCGCGCCCGCCGGCGAGTACGACAACGGCGATCTGTTCGCCGCGCACTTTGCCGCGCCCCATCCCCTGCGCTGACGACACCCGGCCACACCCTGCTATCCGAAGGTGGGAATGATATCGAGACCGATGACGTCGTGGCGGCCAAGAAGGCGCCTTCGGTATCGTGTGCAGTTCTAATCGTCGTCCCAGACGAGCCAGCCGATGAAGCCGTTGTCCGAATAGCTTACGGTCGACGGGAGCTCAACTCGCAGAAACAGGGCCCAGTCGTGGTCGGTGCAAGTTCCGGCCGCGTCCAAGCCGCTCCAACTGAGCATGTAGTTCCCGCTTCCTGAACCGTTCACGCCGTCGTGGAAGGCATCCAGCGTCGCGCAACTGTCCCATAGGAGGGGGTTCTGCGGAGAGCGAGCCGACAACGTGGCACTTGGATAGGGGTAGGAGACGTCTCCCCAATAAACGTAAGCAGTGACCCAATCGACGTCGTTGGCGATCAGTCCGAACGCCGTCCCAGATGGCAAATTGCACTCGAGGTAGGCCTCATTAGCCGAATTGTAGTAGGTCCCCATCTCCAGATAGACCTCCTCCGCGTAGGGGGAATCGTCGTTATCGATGGCGCACGAGGCTCCGACCCCACGCGCGATCGCGACGGCATCCGCTCGTTCCGTTCCAAAACATGCCAGCACGATCGCAAAGGACGCCAGAGCGCTTCCGGCTGCCACGAACCTGGTCATTTCCAGACCTCCTGTTTGAGTGTTCGTCCCGACCCGACGCTACATCCCGGCATGCGCGATTCCTCCCCATTCGTCGCAGGCGACGACTAAGGTCTGCACGACGGATGGATCGCCGGGCTCGGCGTCCGTTCCGAGCGAGTGAATCACGCACGGTGTCGAGAACACGGATCGGTCGGACAGCTTGTCTTGGAGCTTCAGGGCGAGTGCCGCCGACGTGTAGGAAAGATCGATCCGGCATCGAGAAGCGCGGCATTCGACGGCGCGCAGGCTGAGCCCCTCGACGTCGTGGCTCGCCTTGTAGTCGCTGAACGACGACGTGAGCTTCGACTCGGCGCGGCTCGCCCAGGTCGCATCGCGTTCTTCGAGGTCGAACGCCTTCATTACCCGAGCGTTTCGTTCGAGGGAGGACTCGGAGGCTCCCGGCTCGCCGGAGCCGGCCTCGGCCAACGATTCGGTCGGGGCGGGTAGCGGGGCCCCGGTGAGCTCGACCGCGGCGGCGCGATCACCGGCGCGAGTAGCCGGGAGGTCGCCCCACACCCGCGCGGGCGGGGGGACGCGGGCCGGCGACACCACTGCCGATATGGTCGCCGCCGGCGCGCGGTTCGTCAGCGTCACGATCCAGGCGGCGAGCCCTCCGATGATCGCGGGAATCACGTACCGCTGGAGGATCGATTGTAGCCGGCCAGGTGGGTGGGGGGTGGCTCTCGGAGCAGCGTCCATGGTCCGCCTCCTTCTTTGCTGTAGGGGCTAGGAGCAGCCTCCGCCGGGCACGAGGTCGCGCGCCAGCCGTAGCTCGATCTCGTAAACGCCGCCGGCGTGGTGGAACACGCAGGCGATCGTGGAGTAGCAGGTGCCGGCCGCGGGGCCGACTAGGTCGCCGGTGCCGGCGTCGAACGTGTACGGCGTGTACATCGCGTCGTCTCTAAGCACTCCACA
>DASYRF010000237.1:0-26711 GCA_036004705.1 Myxococcota bacterium | reverse complement strand
CGACGAGGCGCTGAAGGGCATGACGGGCGTGACGACGGCCACGACCGACACGGCCGGCGTGCTGGGCGGACGCGATGGCGGCCTGGACGTCGGGCCTGGCAAGGTGTCGGACCTGGCGGCCGGGCCGCTGGTGGGGCCGGTCGGCACCGCCGACGCGGGACACAAGGGCGACGAGAAGCCGATGCACGGCACCGTCACCGGGACGGGCCCGACGCACGTGGACCCGGGGCTCACGCCCGAGCAGGTGCGCGACGCGGTCAAGGCGCGGCTGGGCGCGGTACGGACCTGTTACGAGACGCGGCTCACGCACAAGGGCGGCAAGCTCGACGGCAAGATCCGCATGCGCTGGACGATCAACGGTGCCGGGCGTGTGGACAGGACCAGCATCGAGCCGCTGGAGAACGGCACCGGCGACGACGCGCTGTCGGCGTGCGTGGCCGACCGCATTGCCGGCTGGCGCTTTCCGGAGCCGGAGAGCGGCGTGCCCACGACCGTCGAGTTCCCCTTCGTCTTCACCGCCAGCGGCGACTGAGCCGAGGCCGGCGCAGCCGGACCTCGGCGAAGCATTCTCGGCGCTCGAAGCACCGCGCTGGTCTCCGCGGCTCCCGGCAGGAGCCGCGGCGGCGCCCTCTGCACCGCGCGCTACTCGTGGATCTCGCGCTTGCGGACGACGCGCGCAGGGACGCCGTAGGCGACGACGTTGTCGGGGAGGTCGCGCGTCACCACCGCGCCCGAGCCGATGAGCGTGCCGTCGCCGATCGTGACGCCGGGATGGATGACGGCGTTCGCGCCGACGGAGACGTTCGCCCCGATCTTCGCCTTGTCCATGATCACCGCGCCGGCGCCGACGTGCACGTGGTCGCCCAGTCGGCTGTCGTAGCCGACGACGGTGTTCGGGCCGAGCGCGACGTTCTCGCCGAGCACCGCCGCCGCGGAGACGACGGCGCCCGACATGGCCACGAACCCGGGCCCGGTGAGGGCGCGCGACGAGACCGACGTGCGCGGATGGATCGCCGACGCCGGCCGCACGCGCGCGCGCACCAGCCGGTGGTAATGGTGCCGGCGTAACGTGTTGTCCTCGAACCCGACCGCGCCGTAGAGGCGTCGCCAGCGCTTCGCCACCTCCGCGAGGTCGTCGAACTTCCCGAGCACGGGAAGCCCGCGGCGCGGGCCGCTCGCTGGATCCGGCAGGTCGTCCACCAGCCCCACCACTTCGTACTCGCGCACGAACTCGAGGATCTCGGCGATCATGAGCGCCATCGGCCCGGTGCCCAGCACCACCACGGGACGTGGAACCGGCGAGTCGACCAGCGGGCCCGACAGCTCCACCGAATCGGCGAGCGCCGGGTCGCCGGCCGTCGCGGAAGGCGCGGACGCGGCGACAGGCGCGCTGGAGTCGGGGGCGGGGGCGGGAACGCCGGCGCCGGCTTCGGCGGCGGCGCCCGCACCGCCGCCGGCAGCGACGTCCGGCGCCTCACCGTCCGGTGGCAGCACGCGCGGCGCGTCCATCAGCGTGGCGCCGTCCTCGTGGTCCGCCGGCGACGCCGCCGGATCGGTCGTCGGATCGCCGTCGACGGGCATGTCGAGCATCGTATGAGGCGGCTTCGGGCAGTGTCAACGCGCCGGTCTGGACGAAGCGCGGGCGTCCGTCTAGATTGCGCGCCATGGAAACGCCGTCCGTCGCGGTCATGGGCTGTGGCGCGTGGGGGTTCAACCACGTACGCGTGATGCACGAGCTGGGGGCGCTGCGCGTGGCGTGCGACCCGTCCCCGGAGCGGCGCGCCGAGGTCGAGCGCCGCCTCCCGGGCACCCGCACCTGCGCCTCGCTGGCCGAGGTGCTGGCCGACGACGCCGTGCGCGCCGTCGTGGTGGCCGCCCCCGCCGAGAGCCACTACGAGCTGGCGCGCGCCTGCCTGCGCGCCGGGCGCGACGTCCTGGTGGAGAAGCCGCTCGCCCTGACGGCGCGCGACGGGCGCGAGATGGCGGAGCTCGCCGACCGTGAGGCGCGCGTGCTCATGGTGGGACACCTGTTGCGCTACCATCCGGCGGCCGCCGAGCTGAAGCGCCTGGTCGCCGCCGGCACGCTCGGGCGCATCCAGTACATCTACTCGCAGCGGCTGAACCTCGGGCGCGTGCGCCGCGAGGAGAACATCCTCTGGAGCTTCGCCCCGCACGACATCTCGCTCATCCTGTGGCTGCTCGGCGAGGAGATGCCCGCCACCGCCAACGCCACCGGCGGCAGCTACCTGCATCCGAAGATCGCCGACGTCACCGTCACGAACCTCGAGTTCCCCAGCGGGGCACGCGCCCACATCTTCGTGAGCTGGCTGCATCCGTTCAAGGAGCAGCGGCTCGTGGTCATCGGCGAGCGCGGTATGGCGCGCTTCGACGACGTCGCTCCGCACGGGCAGAAGCTTTCGCTGTTCGCGCACGAGATCCGCTGGATCGACGGCGTGCCCGTCCCCAAGCGCGCCGAGCCTGAGCACGTGCAGGTCTCCACGGAGGAGGCGCTCGTCGCCGAGGACCGCCACTTCCTGGCGCGCGTCGCCGACCGCGGCCGCCCGTTGACCGACGGCTGGGAAGGCGTGCGCGTGCTGGAGGTGCTGGAGGCGAGCGGCCGTTCGCTGGAGTCGGGCGGCGCGCCCGTCCGCCCCGCCTCCGCGCCCGCGCCGGCCCTCGCCGCCGGCGGCGCGTCCGCCGCGGCCGGCCCGCGCGACTATTTCGTGCACCCTTCGGCCTTCGTGGACGAGCCCTGCGAGATCGGCGCCGGAACCAAGGTCTGGCATTTCGCCCACGTCATGAAGAACGCGCGTATCGGGCGCGGCTGCATCCTCGGGCAGAACGTGCATATCGCCCCGGAGGTCGTCGTCGGCCACGGCGTGAAAATCCAGAACAACGTTTCGCTGTACACCGGCTGCGTCATCGAGGACGACGTGTTCATCGGGCCGTCGGCCGTGTTCACGAACGTGGGAACGCCGCGCAGCGAGGTGAACCGCCACGAGGAATACGAGCCGACCGTGGTGGAGCGCGGCGCCACCGTGGGCGCGAACGCCACGGTGGTCTGCGGGCACCGCGTCGGGCGTTATGCCTTCGTCGGGGCGGGGGCGGTCGTCACGCACGACGTGCCGCCGCACGCGCTGGTGCTCGGCGCCCCGGCGCGCGTGCGCGGGTGGATGTGCCGCTGTGGCGAGCGGCTGCCGCTTCCCGCCGAGCCCGCCGAGGGCGCGCGGACGGCGTGCGCCCGCTGCGCGACGGCCTTCACGTTCGCGGCCGGCGCGCTCGTCCCGGCGGCGCCGAAGGCGGCCTGATGCGCCTGTGCGTCGTGGGCACCGGCTACGTGGGCCTCGTCGCCGGCGCGGGCTTCGCCGAGACCGGCAACGACGTCCTTTGCGTCGACAACGACGCCGCGAAGATCGCGGCGCTGCAACGCGGCGAGATCCCCATCTACGAGCCAGGGCTGGAGGAGCTGGTGGAGCGCAACGCCCGCGCCGGGCGATTGCGCTTCACGACCGACCTGGCCGGCGGCGTGCGCCATGCGCAGGTGGTGCTGGTGGCCGTGGGCACGCCGTCCGGCCCGGACGGCGAAGCGGACCTCGGCGCGCTGTGGGCCGTCGCCGACGGCGTCGCCGCCGCGCTCGACGGGCCGCGTGTCGTAGCGACGAAGTCCACGGTACCGGTGGGGACGGCGGCGCGGCTGGCGGCGCGGCTGGCGGCGGCGTCGCCCCACCGCTGCGCGGTCGTGTCGAACCCCGAGTTCCTCAAGGAGGGCGACGCCGTCAACGACTTCATGAAGCCGGCGCGCGTGGTGATCGGCACGGACGATGCGCCGGCCCGCGAGGTCATGCGCCACCTCTACGCGCCTTTCGTGCGTACGCGCGACCGGCTGCTGTTCATGGACGCCACGTCCGCCGAGCTGACGAAGTACGCGGCCAACGCGTTCCTCGCCACGAAGGTCACGTTCATGAACGAGATGGCGAACCTCGCCGAGGTCGTCGGCGCGGACGTGGAGGCGGTGCGCGTGGCGCTGGGGAGCGACGACCGCATCGGGCCACGCTTCCTGTTCCCGGGCGTCGGCTTCGGCGGGTCGTGCTTTCCCAAGGACCTGCGCGCGGTGATCGCCACGGCGCGCGAGGCGGGGGCGCCGCTGTCGGTCGTGGAGGCGGCCTACGGGGCGAACGACCGGCAGAAGGGGCGCCTGGTGGAGAAGGTGCGCGCGCATTTCCACGACGCGCTGGCCGGGCGGGTGTTCGGCGTCTGGGGGCTCTCGTTCAAGCCGCGCACCGACGACGTGCGTGAGGCGCCGGCGCTGGAGACGGTGACGCGGCTCTTGGCGGCGGGGGCGGCGGTGCGCGCGCACGACCCGCAGGCCCTGCCGACCGCGCGCGCGGCGCTGGGCGAGCGCGCCCGGCTGAGCTGGCACGAGGACCCTTACGCCGCGGCGGAAGGGGCCGACGCACTGCTGCTGTGCACGGAATGGAACCAGTACCGCTCGCCCGACTTCGAGCGGCTGCGCGCCACGATGCGCGGCGCCGTCGTCTTCGACGGGCGCAACCTCTGGGACCCGCCCGCGCTGGCGGCGCTCGGGTTCGCCTACCACGGCATCGGGCGCCCCGGCTGCGCCAAGTAGCGGCGCCCCGCGCCGTCGGGGCCGCCCCACTCGTCGCCGCGCTAGCAGGCCGGCCGGAAGCCCTACGTCGGGCGCAGGCGCCGCCCGTACTGCGCGTCGAGGAACCGCGCCGTGTCGCCCGAGTCGAGCGCCGCGCGCAGCCACGCCTGGTTCGCCACGAACCAATCGATGGTGCGTGACAGGCCCTCCTCAAGCGGTGTGCGCGGCGCCCAGCCGAGCTGCGCGCGCGCGCGCGCGGCGTCGATGGCGTAGCGCCGATCGTGGCCCGGGCGGTCTTCGACGTGGCGCAGCAGCGCGCGCGGCCGCGCGAGGCGGTCGAGCAAGAGCTCCAGCACGCGCAGGTTGGGGCGCGCCTCCGCCTCGCCGGGTCCGACGTTGTAGGCGTCGCCCGGCACGCCGCTGCGCCAGGCGCGCACGAGCCCGTCCACGGCGTCCTCGACGTACATCCACTCGCGCACTTGCTGACCGTCGCCGTAGACCGGGATGGCCTCGCCCGCAAGCGCGCGCGCAATGGACAGCGGAATGAGCTTCTCGGGGAATTGACGCGGCCCGTAGCAGTTCGCCATGCGCACGACCGTGACGGGCGTGGTGTAGGTGCGGTGGTAGGCCTGCGCCAGCATGTCGGCGGCGGCCTTCGTCACGGCGTAGGGGCTCGACGGCCGGAACGGCTGGTCCTCGCGGGCGCGCTCCGGCGCGGCGAGCGGCCCGTACACCTCGTCGGTGGAGACGTGCACGAAGCGAGGCGTGGCGTGCCGGCGCGCGGCGTCGAGCAGGGCGCGCGTTCCTTGCACGTTCGTGGTGACGAAGACGGCGGCGCGCTCGATGGAGCGATCGACGTGTGACTCCGCCGCGAGGTGGAACACCACGTCCGGACGTCCGGCCGTGGCGGTGGCGTTGGGGTTGGCGTTGGCGCCGCTCGGCACGCCCCCGCCCAGCGCGCGGTCGCACACGGCGTCGTCGGCGACGTCGCCCACGATCAGCGCGTGGCGCGCGTCGCCCGCGACGTCCTCCAGGTTCTCGCGCCGTCCCGCATACGTGAGCGCGTCGAGCGTCGTCACGCGCGTGACGTCCGGCTCGGCCAGCAGCCGCCGCACGAGCGCCGAGCCGATGAACCCCGCCCCGCCCGTCACCAGGACGTGCATCAGCGCCACCCGCCCCCGCACCAGTCACCCCGTCCGCCGCCCCCGCCGCCGCCGCCGACGCCGCGGGGCTCCGCCATGCGCGAGCCGATCACGACGACGCGCTCCCGTCGCCCCAGGTGTCGAACGCCAGCTCGTTCGCGTGGCGCCAGGATGGGAACGTCCCGGCGTCGGTCCACCAGCCGTGGAGCACCTCGAAGTGGCAAGCGCCGCGCTCGACGTAGGCGTTGTTCACGTCGGTGATTTCCAGCTCCCCGCGCCCGGACGGCTTCAGTCCGCGGATGAGGTCGAACACCGTGCTGTCGTAGAGATAGATGCCCGTGACCGCCAGCGCGGACGGCGGCTCTTTCGGCTTCTCGATGATGAGCTCGATGCGCTTCCCGTCGTCCGCCAACTTCGCCACGCCGTAGCGCTGCGGATCCGGCACTTCCTTGAGGAGCAGGCGGGCCCCCCCGCCTTGGGCGCCGAACCGCTCGACCGCCCCGCCGATTGAGTCCTGGAAGACGTTGTCGCCGAGCAGCACGCATACGCCCTCCCCGGCGGCGAAGGCACGCGCCAGCCCCAGCGCCTGAGCGATTCCGCCGGCCTCGTCCTGCACGCGGTACGTCAGCTCCATCCCCAGCTCGCGCCCGCTCCCCAGCAGCCGCACCACGTCCCCCATGTGCTCGACGCCTGTCACGACCATCGCCTCGCGGATCCCCGCCTCGCGCAGCTTCCGCAGCGGATGGAACACCATCGGCTCGCGCCCCACCGGCAGCAGGTGCTTGTTGGTGACCTTGGTCAGCGGATGCAGCCGCGACCCAGTTCCCCCCGCCAGCACAACGCCTCTCATCGCGCCATCCTCGCCCTCTCCTGATCGTTGCCCCCGCGCGCGGCGTCGTTCACCGCGCGCAGCTACTCCGCGCGTCCGCGCGCGCCGATCGCGCAGCCTACCAGACCATCGCAGCCTGCATGAACAGGCGTGTGTACTCGCCTACCCGGACCCCAAAGGGCAGCGGCGCCACGTCCGGAACGCCCGTCACCCGCAGCGCTACGTCTGGCGCGAGGCGCGTCGCCAGCAGCCGGACGCGCCGCGTGTGCCACTGGCTGGTGACCAGCAGTACGCTCCGCCAGCCGCGCCGCCGCGCCAGCTCGGCGATGCGAAGCACGTTCTCCCGCGTGTCGCGCGCGTTCGGCTCCACCAGCACGCGCTCGCCGCGGACGCCCGCATCGGACGCCGCCTTCAGCATCTCGTACGCGTCGTCGCCGCCCCAGCCGGCGCCGCTGACCACTAACAAAGGTGCGACCCCGCCGAGCACGAGGGCCGCCGCGAGACGCGTACGCAGAAAGCCCGTGTCCCCACTCAGCGCCGCGACGGCGTCCGCCGGGGCGTAGGGCGGCGTCTCCCCCACGTCCAGCCAGCGGGCGCCCACCGCCAGCGCCGCAACCACCGGCATTCCTAGCCCAACCGCCGCGACAGACGCCACGACCGCGACGGCGAGCCACCATCCGAGCGCGCGGGCGCGCCGCCCGCACGCGGGAAGGGATCGGGGGGCTTCTACGGTCATGCACTTCAGGGTGGCACAAGTGGGAAGGTCATTCCTTGCCGCATCGCGTCAGGCAGGATACCGTGAACGTGCGCGGGGCGCGCCGCAACCAAGGCTCTGGAGGCACCCCAAAGAGGCGCGACGAGGGGCGCAATCCCCTTGATTTTCGGAACCAATCGGGTTTGACTCCGCGCTCCGGCTACGGCAGGATGACGGGCTCCCATTCCCGGATCGAGGTGATCGATGCGTAGGCTTGTCGTGATGATTCTGTCCGGCGCGCTGCTGCTGGCGGCCGGCGGCATCGCCTACACCGCCGAGGGCGATGCGCCCTCTCCGCTGGCGTTCACGAAGGACGCCTCGTCGCTGTCCGGGGCGGAGCAGCTCAAGCAGGCGGCGATCTTCATGGAGAAGATCAAGGAAGCCCTCACGCGGGTGAACGCGCTCGCCGAGGAGGCCCGCAAGGAGAAGGACGTCATCCGCTTGAACTGCGTCAACGAGAAGCTCATCGGCATCCGCGGCATGCTGAGCGTCGCCGAGGCCTCGTACGCGGAGCTGAGCGAAGCGGTCGCACGCGACGACAAGGACGAGCGCACCTACGTCTACACCAAGGTGCTGATCGCCCATACGAAAGTCGCGGAGCTGCGGGCGGAAGCCGAAAGCTGCGCCGGCGAGGTGACCGTCTATTTCGGCGACACCGTGCTGGAGCCGTACGTCGACCCGGACGTGCCCGAGGAAGACCCGACCGAGCCGGGCCTGCCCGAGGATCCGCTCGGCGGGATCCTCGCACGTCCGACCGAAACGAGCCCCGTCACCTAGGGTTCGCCAGCTTGGGACTCGAGAACGCGTCGCCCTCGGAGCGACGCGAGGGGATTGGATCGCCTCCGCGAATCGCATGCGACACGCACCCACACATCGGCGCTCGCCGCGGCTACTGTCCGCTCCGGCGGCCCTCGCGTTCGCGCTGGCCGCGACCCTGGCGTGGCCGTCGCGCGCCGCCGCCGACGACAGCGGCAGCGCCGCAGGCTCTTCCGACGCGCCGCCACCCGAGGTACCGCATGAGACCGGCGAGGGGACCCCTGGCATTAAGTTGGGTCCGTTCCGGCTGCACGCGTCGTTGTTCGTCGCCGGCGGCTACGACAGCAACGTCTTCTTCAGCAACGGAGCAGGCGACCCGGTCCCGATCATCGGCTCGCCCGTCTTGCACATCGGGCCGCGCCTCGAGGGAGCCACCGGCCGTCCCGTGAACCTCGACGGGCGCTTCTATGCGGCGCTGACGTGGCACCAGTACTTCACGCGCATGACCCGCGAGCAGTCCGACGCGGCGGCCGAGCTGGGCCTGCAGCTCATCGTGTTTCCGCTGAAGCCCATCTCGTTCTTGATCGAGGAGAGCTTCGTCCGCTACGTGGAGGCATCGTTCTCCGTCCTGGCCGGCGACGGAAATCCGTTCACACCGAACCCGGGCCCGCGGCTCGACCGCGACCTGAACCGTCTTGGGCTGGGCGTGCGCGTGAAGCCCGGCCACGGCGCCTTCCAGGTCGACCTGATGAACATCCTCACGTTCGACTGGTTCGAGAGCCGTGCCCTCAACTTGGGCAGCAGCATTCGCGACGAGGTTCTGCTGCGCTCGAAGTGGAAGTTCTTCCCGAAGACCGCGCTCACGCACGAATTCAGCCTCGGCTACCAACACTACTTCTGCAACGTGAATTGCAACGCGGGCTACTACAACATCGACAGTTTCCCGCTGCGCACGTACCTGGGGATCATCGGCCTGCTGACGCCGCGCCTCGAGTTCATGGTCAAGGTGGGCTACGGAAACTCGTTCCACCGGACGACGGATCCGGCCAACACCGGCATCTCCTACGAAGGCCCCCTGGCCGCGGCTTCGCTCGGCTATCGGGCCGGCGAGCACACCCGCGTCGGGCTGCTTTACGAACACGGCTTTTCGGATGCGATCTTCTCGAACTTCTACATCTTCGACATGGGCAAGCTGTTCGTCGATCAGAGCATCGGCGCACGCGTGATCATCCACGTCGAGGGCGCGGTCGCGTACCTGAACTACGATTTCCCGCCCGTCGTCCCCAACGTCACGCTCCCCATGGAAGACCGACGGGAGGTCCGCCTGGGCCTCAACGCCAAGATCGACTTCTACATCATGGCGTGGCTGACGATCGGTGCTGCGTGGAGCCTCACGGGAAACTTCACGACCTACGTCGTGACTAATGCAGTCACCGGCGACAACAATCCGAGCTACATCAAGAACGTGGTCCTGCTCACCGCGATAGCGAGGTACTGATGGGCCTTTCGCGCTTCACTCGACGCACCTTGGCGACCGCGGCGGCGGCGCTCGCGCTCGCACTGGCGAGCGGCGGCTGCCGGAGGCCGCTCTCGGCCGGCGACGTGGCCCCCCCCGCCGATCCGGGCAGCTTCTCGTCGCTGGGTCCCGGCGACGTGTTCGAGATCCACGTCACCGACGAGCCGGAGCTCAGCGGAACGTTCCGCGTCTCGGCCGAGGGCACCATCGTGTTTCCGTTCCTCGGCGAGCTGCGGGTGGAGGGCAAGAATCCCGCCGAGATCGCCGGCATGCTGCGCGACGGGCTCAAGGGGCCGTACCTGGTCAACCCGTACGTCACCGTGCTCGTCAAGGAGTACAACTCGAAGCGCATCTACGTCTTCGGCAGCGTCGCCCGCCCCGGGACGCTGCGCTACGAAGACCACATGAGCATCGTGCAGGCCATCACCACGGCCGGCGGCTTTCTCCCGTCCGCCGGCGAGAACAAGGTCTCGGTGACCCGCGTCGTCGGCGGCGAAGAAGTGCGCATCTACATCCGCGTGAAAGACATCATCGAGGCGAAGGCCAAGACCTTCGAGCTCCGCCCCGGCGATATCGTCTACGTCCCAGAATCGTTCCTGTAGTCGGTTGGGCCGCGGATGAGCCCCCCCGCGGCGCGCCAGCGCACCGACGGCCCCTTCGAGCGAGGACTCACCGCGGCGGCGATGCTGTTCGCCGTCGCACCGCCGCTGTTGATCGGCAGCGCCCACCCCCTGGTGGCGACCGCGCTCACCGGCTTGACCACTGCCTTGGTCCTGGCCCTGCTCGTTCGAGGCTGGTCGGGGAGCCGACCCTGCCTGCGGCTCACCTACGCGGGCGCGGGGCTGGCCGGCGTCTGCGCGCTGGCCGCGGGGCAGCTCTTGCCGCTGCCTCCCGACCTCCTCAACGGACTCAGTGCCCGCACGCTGGACCTCTGGCGTTTCGTGCCGGAAGGCCTCGGGCTTGCCGCGCCAACGTGGCGGCCCATCTCGCTGGCGCCCGTACAAACCAGCGTCGCGCTCACGCGGGACCTGGGCGCGCTCGCGCTCTTTTGCACCGGCGCCACGTTTCTCGGACGCGAGCACCGTCTCCGGGCGCTGCTTTGGGCGCTGGCCGCGACGGGGGCGGCGCTCGGGCTCATCGGCGTGGTCCATCGCCTCCTCCACCTCGAAGCCGTGTACGGGCTCTATGCGCTTCCCAACGGCATGCAGCCTCTGTTGGTCGGTCCCTTCGTCAACCAGAACAACCTGGCGGGTTACGAGATGCTTGGAGCGGGCGCCGCCGTGGGGATCGCCGCGTCGGGCACGCGTGTGCGCACACGCGTCTTCGCGGCCGCCCTCGGGCTCGCCTGCGTGGCCACGATGGCCACCACCGGCTCGCGAGGCGCCGTCCCCGCCCTCGGCACGGCCGCGGCGGCCTTCCTCGTGCTCCGGGCGGTGGCCACGCGCGGCCGGGAACGCATCCGCTGGATCGCCGCCCTGGCGGTCGTCCTGCTGGCGGGTGCCGTCTTCGCGAGCGCCGTCCTCGCCAGCGTCGATGCCGCGACCGGGCTTCCGGCGCTGCTGAACGACCTGAAGTTTCGCCCGTGGCGTGACGTCCCGCACCTTCTTGCGGCGTTCCCGATCACGGGAATCGGACGCGGTGCATTCGTCGAGGTCTACCCTGCCTTCAAGACCATCCTGGAACGTCTCACCTTCACGCACCTCGAGAACGAGCCGCTGGAGCTGCTGGTGGAGGCCGGACCAATCGCCGGCGGCGCGCTACTGCTCGCCCTCGTCGGCGGAGGGGCTCTTGTGGCCTGGCGGCTCCGCGGCGGCGGCCCCATGGCCGCCGGCGCCGTGGCCGGGCTGGTCGGGCTGGGCGGTCACAACCTCTTCGACTTCAACCTGCAGATTGCGGGGGTCCTCCTTCCCGCCGCCCTTTGCGCCGGTGCGCTGGCGGGACGGGCGTGGCCGTTGCGCGCCGAACGGCGCAGCGGCAGGGGCTGGGGCCGCCGAGTCCCGTCCTTGGCGCTGGCCGCCGCGCTCGTCGGGGCGGTTGTGCTGGGCGCATGGGCGTCCAGGCACACCCTGGCGAACGAAGACGCTGAGCTGCGCGCCGCGGCGACACGCGGGCGGGCCGACCTCGAGCATGCCGCCGCTGCCGCCGTCAACCGACATCCGACCGACAGCTACCTGCTGCTGCAGGTCGGCGCAGCGCTGTTGGCGGGGCCAGCCCCCGACGCCCGCGAGGCCATCCGCTGGATCAACCGCGCCATGTACCTGAATCCGACGGCCGCCGAGCCGCACCTGTGGGCTGCGCGCGCGCTCTATGCCCTCGGCTTGCGGGCGCAGGCGCGCATCGAGTACCGCCTCTGCCTCAACACGTGGCTCGGCGCCGGGACCATTACGCCCGAGATCGTGCGGCGCTATTCGACGTTGGAAGCACTTCTCCCCGCCGTGCCGGTCGACCACCCGGACGTCGTCGACTCCGTGGCGTGGGTTCTGCTCGACGTCGGTCGCGTCGACGACTCGCTCGACCTCGTCGACGTCGCGCTCGCTTCCACGCCGGACGACCCGAGGCTGCTGAATCGACGGTACGAGGCGCTGATGCATGGCAGCCGCTGGGACGAGGCCGCCGACGCCGCCGCGGACATGGCAGCGGTCGCCGAGACGCCGGCAGCGCGCGCGCAGTCGCTGCTGTTCGAGGCGACTGCGCTCAACGCCGCCGGTGCCCTAGACCGCGCCGCCACGGCCGCGCGCGCGGCCGCCGCCGCCAACCCTGCCGACCCCAATCCGGCGATCGTAGCCGCGCAGCTTGCCCTGGACCGCGGCCACCTCACGGAGGCGCGCGCCCTGGTAGACGCGGCCTTGGCCCGGGGCGACCTCCCCGCTGCCGCGGCGGCGCGCCTGAAGTTCCTGCTGGGCCGGATCGAGCTATCGAGCGGCTCCGCCACGCGCGCCGCGCTCGCCCTGGACGAAGCGATCCGGCTGGACCCGCGCACGCCCGACTACCGACTGGCTGCGGCCGACGCCTACCTGAGCATCGGCGACCGGCGCCGTGCCATCGAGGAGTACCGCGCCCTCGGCGCCATGGGCGGCAGCTACGTTCTGTACAACGAAAAGGCGGCTGCGCTGGAGCACGAGCTCGCCTTTCCGGCATCGCTGCCGTCCGTACCGCCGCCATGAACGGCCGCTTGCTCTTCGTCGTGAACGACGCAGGCTTCTTCCTGTCGCATCGCCTCCCGGTCGCCCTCGCCGCGCGCCGCGCGGGCCTGGACGTCCACGTGGCCATTCCCGACGACGCCAACGCCTCGGGCGTGCGCGTGCTGAGCTTCGCCGTGCACACCTTCCCGCTAAGCCGTCGCGGCACCAATCCGTTGCGGGAGCTCCGCAGCCTCGGCGCGCTCGTGCGGCTGTACCGTCGCGTGCGGCCGACCCTCGTGCATCACGTGACGATCAAGCCGGTGATCTACGGATCGCTGGCGGCGCGCCTGGCAGGCGTGCCGGCCGTGGTCAACGCCGTCACCGGGCTCGGTTGGGTCTTCATCGCGCGCAGCGTGCGCGTGCGCGCCTTGAAGCTGGGAGTGAAGCGCGCCTATCGCCTGGCGTTCCGCCACCCGAACATGCGCGTCATCTTCCAGAACCCGGACGACCGCGCCGCCTTCGTGTCGGAGGAGCTGCTGGCTCCGGCGCAGGCCGCGCTGATTCGCGGCTCGGGCGTCGACATGGCCGCCTTCCACCCGACCCCCGAGCCGACCGGCGAGCCCGTGGTGGTGCTGGCGGGGCGCATGCTCTGGGACAAGGGCGTCGGAGAGTTCGTCGAGGCCGCACGGACGCTGCGCGCGCAGGGCGTGCGAGGTCGATTCGTGCTCGTGGGCGCCTCCGACCCCGGCAATCCCGCCGCTATTCCGTCCGAGCAACTGGCGGCGTGGCGCGAGTCTGGGTCCGTGGAATGGTGGGGACAGCGGTCGGACATGACCGACGTGCTCGCGCAGTGCCACGTCGCGTGCTTGCCGTCCTACCGCGAGGGCGTGCCGAAGGTCCTCATTGAAGCCGCCGCGTCCGGGCGACCACTCGTCGCGACCGACGTGCCCGGATGCCGCGAGATCGTCCGGCCAGGGCACAGCGGCGTGCTTGTCCCGGCACGTGACGCGGCCGCTCTGGCCGAGGCCCTACGCGGCCTCCTCGAGGACGCGGCGCTGCGCGCGCAGCTGGGCGCGGGCGCGCGTGCGCTTGCGCAGGCCGAATTCTCCCAGGAGCGGGTCGTCGAGCAGACGCTCGCGGTTTATCAGGATCTCTTGTCCCGCTGCGAGCCAGCGGTGCCGGTGGTGGAACCCACAGGCGCATAGGCGCCCGGACACGGCCCCGAAGGACCGCGGGGCGTTCCGCGGCGCACCGTTCAGCGCGCGCGCCGCGCCACGAGCCACATGTTCGACGACAGAAGGTTGTCGGACAGAAAACGTTGGAACGGCGTGCCCAGCCGGTCCCAGTCGTCGATGAGAACGCGGCGAAGGAAGGGGTCGTCCGGCAGCGCGTGCTGGCCGGCGAGGACCGCCTTGCGAACGAGCTCGGCGTCGAGCTGGCCGGGGGTCTGGGTCTCGAGCACTTCGTAGCCGCAGCGCTCCAGCAGGCGCGCGAGAGAGGCCGGGTGGAAGTAGTTCAGGTGCTCGGTGTCGAAGGTGCTCGAGACCGCCCCTAAGATGGAGACGTCGAAGCCTTGTCCGTTCGGACAGGTCAGCATCAGCACCCCGCGCTCGGGCGCCAGGAGCTTGCGGCACTGCTCCAGGAAGGCACGCGGCGAGAAGAGGTGCTCGATGACCTCGAAGTTGGCGATGACGTCGACCTCCAAGCCCGGAAGCGCCACGTGCTCGATGGGCGATTCGATGACCTCCAGCCCGCGCGAGCGGCAGCGTGCCGCCAGGTCCGGCGTCGGCTCCACGGCAATGACCCGCCGAAAGAGCCCCCGGCTGACGATCTCCTCGCAGAAGAGGCCGAAGCCGGCGCCGACTTCGAGCAGTACGCCGGTCCCGAGGCGCCGCCGTTCGACGATCTCCACGAGCCGCTCCACCCGCGGGACGAAGATCTTCTGGCGGCGCGCCGTCTCCGAAGCTGGGAAGACGTATTTGTTCCAGTAGGCGTAGTTCTCGCTCGTGGCGTAGTACCAGTCCAGGACGGCTGGAGGCGGCCGCGGGCTCACGTAGGTCGTCGCGCATTCGGCGCAGCGCCGGAAGCGCAGCTCGTACTTGCGGAACAGGTCTTCCGCGCGCGTCCCTTCGCAGGCGGGACAGGCCACCTCGACGAACTCGTCCCGGCGCTCCAGCAGCCGGCGCACGTCGGCGGCGTACCGCTCCGCTTGCCCCGCCATCAAGTCGTCGGGACGGATGTCGCACTCGCGCAGCACGGGGTCGCCGGGATCGGCCATCGCGTCACCGCCGCGGTGCCGCAACGGCCACAGGCTCCGCGCCGCCGGCGTCGGGCACCTCGACCCGGTCGCGTTCGGCGCGCCGTTGGCGCCGCCAGACCAGCAGCGCACCGAGCGCAAGCGCCATCCCGAGCAGCCCCGACGACGCGACGCTCCAGCGTATGACTGACTGCGCGGGGCCGGCCGTGATCTGCCCGCGTCCGGCGCGAACGAAGAGGCCGCGGAAAGGCCATGTCACCACGGGCTCACCGGCACGAACGTACAGCCAAGCGGACGGGTAGAGCACGTCCCCGGAGAATAGCGGCACGTCCATCCTCGCGTACAGTGCGACGAGCGTGTCCACCGCGGTGCGCGCGGCGCGTCCGCCACCCAGCAGGCGCACCTTCTCGGGCGACGCCAGTGCCGCGGCAACAGACATCGGGCCGTCGGGCCCGCCGACCACCGATCCCAGCGACGGATCCACGAGGGACCATCCCGCGGCGTCGTCCCACACTTCCACCACGTGGTGCCCGTGTCCGTGCGGCGGGACGAGCTGCACGACGCGCGCCGGAATGCCCGCCGAGAGCAGCTCGGCGGCGAGCATCCCGGTACGCGTGACGCAGTGGCCCGGCTCCCCGGCCAAGTGCGCCGTAAAATCTGCGACCGGATCGAAACGTGCGTCGAAGAACTCGTGGCCGGGTTGATCGCTCGGGAAGGCGTCCGCCATGACGTCCGAGGCGCAGAGCGCGGAGGCTATCCCGCGGCGCGCCCCGCAATCGCGCGCCAGCCGCGCCCGCAACGGCGCCAGCGCCGGGCTCGCCGCCAGCGCCGAAACGTCCCACGTGGCCGGCCCGAGGTGGAAGTCCGGCGTCGGCGCCGCCGTGAGGTCGGCGACCGGTGCGGCAACGATAACGGACGTGGAGTAAGGCAGGGCGCGCAGGACGTACAGGAGGGCGCCGGCGACGACGCCCAGCGAGAACGCGGCTCCTGCAAGAGCTCTCCAGCTGGGCGTCCGCACCGATCACGGCTCCTGTCAGGCGACGGCCGGCCAGGCGGCAAAGCGCCGGAGCACGGCCAGGCCGTCGCGCTGCGACTTCTCCGGGTGGAACTGCACGCCCATCACGTGCCCGCGCTGAACCGCGGCGACGATCTCGGCCCCGTAGCTACACGTGCCGACGACCACCCCGGAATCCTCAGGGATCAAGTGATAGCTGTGAACGAAGTAGAACGCAAGCGCGCGCTCGCCGAGGACGCTGCCGCCCACGCGAGGCGTCACGTCGTTCCAGCCCACGTGCGGAACCGGGAGGCCGGGGTCGGCGGGCGCGATGCGTCGCACCTCGCCGGGAATCCAGCCCAGCCCTTCGTGCAGGCCGTGCTCGTGGCTGACGCGCCCCAGCAGCTGCATGCCGAGGCAGATCCCCAGGAACGGAACGCCGCCGTCCAGCACCCGCGCGCGCAGAACGTCCACGAGCCCGGCCGCGCGCAGCTTGGCGATGCCCTCCCCGAACGCCCCCACGCCTGGCAGCACGATCCGTTCGGCGCGGGCGACGCCGCCCGAATCTCGAATCAGCTCCGCCGGCGCGCCGATCGCATCGAACGCGTTGCGCACGGAGGCCAGGTTCCCCACCCCGTAATCGACGATGCCGATCATGTCCGTAGTTGGTTGCTAGGCGGCCGCGGGGTGTTCGCGGGCACGACTAGCGAACGTATATCCAGTACGTGCCAGTATCGGTGAGCCAGCTCGCCCCCATGTCCCCGCACTCGCCGGCAAAGCCGAGCGCGGTCACGTCGTTCCCGCCGAAGGATCCGAACGCGATGGTGGCAATGGCGTCGCCGAAGGTCGCCGTCTCGACCAGGAAGTCGGTGAAGCAGAATCCAAACTGGGCGGTGCCGTTGGTCGGGTCGTTGCTCGTGTCGCACAGCGCGTAGCCGCTGTTGACGCTGTGGGTCTCGTTGTCGTGCCAGAGCGTGCCGAGCGCCATGGAGTTGGTCGTCGGGTCCACCACGTAGCTGGTGCCGTTGGGCGCCGCGCCCAGGAGCTCGTAGTTCCCGTTCATCGTGGTGTAGCCGTCCACCTGCGCGAAGTGCTGCTCGACGGCGGTGGCGGAAGTCGCCGCGCAGGCCATGCGCACGTCGGTCCAGAGTCCGTCGAAGAGCCCGATCGCGACGGCGCCTTCCGTGACCAGCGGCTGCAGCGCGCTGGCGTTGCCCAGCGCAAACGTCCCACCGGCGGGCACGTACCGCCACGAGGCGTCGGTGAACTGGTCGGTGCCCACGGCCGAGACGAAGCCGTTCTCCGTGAACCCCGTGTGGTTGAAAAAATGAAAGACCAGCGTCCAGCCGCCGCCGTCGGTGGTCATGTCGCACCAGGCCTGGAACGCGTCGGTGGTGACGCCCCCGTCGGGATCGATCCAGTAGAGCCCGCTCACGCCCACGCCGGTCTGCGCGATGTCCGCGCAGGTCATCCCCGGGTAGCCAGGCGTCAGCCCTAGCTCCACCAGGCACAGCGGACTGCAGCCGTCGAGCGCCGCGCTGTTGCCGTCGTCGCATTCCTCGCCCGCTTGCAGCATCCCGTCCCCGCAAGACGACGGCAGGCAGGCGTTCGAGCATCCATCGGTGTCGACGGTGTTGCCGTCATCGCACGCTTCGACGCCCACGTGCACCACGCCGTCCCCGCAGCGCGCCGCGGCGCAATTGCTCAAGCAATCATCTGTGTCCACCGCGTTGCCGTCGTCGCACGCCTCCCCGGCGTCGAGTACCCCGTTCCCGCAGCTCCCCAGCACGCACGCGTTCGTGCAGCCGTCGTCGTCCACGGTGTTCCCGTCGTCGCACGCCTCGCCCGGCTCGACGACGCCGTTGCCGCACACCGCGCCACCGTCGCCCGCCCCGACGAACGTCGACGGCAGGTGGCAGCTGACTTGACCGGCCGCCAGCAGCAGAAACGCCGCAGCGCGCCTCATGGGCCGTGCCGACACGTCGCCGCGCTCATTCGGGTCGCTCGAACAGCCAATACGTCACGTCGTCCCAGCCCTTTTCCACAGAGAGAAATCCCTGATCGAGGAGACGTAGCTCCGGGTGCAGCTCGCGGTACAACGCCCCGAAATCGCGTTTGTACAGCGCACCCGGCTGGCCCCGATAGGGCACCTCGGTGAGCGTCTCCGAATGGTACTCGCCCGCCAGCACGTACCGTCGCGAGCAACGCACGATCTCCCCCATGACGACCGGCATCATGTCCGGCGGCTGGTGAATCAAGACGCCCGTCGTGAACACCAGATCGAAGTACCGATCGCGGAAGGGAAGCTCCCTGGCCAGACCCCAGACAGCATTGACGCGTGGGAGATGCGCCCGCAGCTCGACGAGCGCGCCTTCGTTCACGTCCAAGCCGAAGACGCCGCGCGGCGGCACCAGCGTCGCGATCGACTCGAGGTTGGCGCCCAGGTTGCACCCCACCTCGAGCACGCGTTCGCAGGGACGGCGGCCCAACAGCTCCGTCCAGAAGGGACGCCGCGCCTGCGCCGTGTCGGCGTTTCGCTTCGTATAATCGTCCCCGAACGCGCCCTGCCACAGCGACTCCAGCCGCGACGCGCGGGGCGTTTCCGCACCGCCCTTGCTACTCGGCCCGGGGCCGCTCGCTGGGTCGTCGCTCATCGTTGTTGTGTCTTCTATAGCGCCCGCCCAGCCAGGCCGGCAAGGCCGGCCGCCGCGGCTCCCCTGGGCACACGAGCGCCACGCAGCCGCTCCCACAGCGCGCCGGCGCCCGTCGAAACCAGCGGCGCCAGGGCCGGCACGCTCTCGAGCACGTACCGCGGCTCCATCCATACTTGGAACGCGGGCCGCAGCACGGTGATCGTCACAGTGACGAACGTACAATACACGGCGAGGGCTGCGGGGAGACTTGCGGCAGCGGCGTGGGTGCGTCGCGCGCGCCACCAGCCGAGTGCGGCGAGGATCGGAAGCGCATCCCACAATAGGAGGCTGAGAACCTTGGCCGACAGCGCCAACGGCCGCTCCGTGAGCGCTCGGCGCATCTCGCCCAACGGGACGTTGGCCTGCGCCAGGAAAGACGCGTTCCCGAGGAACCACATGGTAAAGCAGCGGGCGAACGGCAAGATCAAGTAATGGCGGAACGGGTGCCGCGCGACGCGTGCTTCCTTGATCTCCACGAACCGGCGGTCGATCGCCTCCAGCTTTGCGGCGTCGGCTGTCGGCGCCGCTTCAGCCGCCGTGCGCTCGGCCAGCAGCGCCTCGACTTCGCGGCGCTCTGCCTCGTCCTCGTAGGCACGCGGCGGCGGATGCACCGGGGCCTCCCAGACCGCCGCATAGATGTCCTGCATCGTGAGCGCCCAGGTGCCGACCCAACCGTTGTAGCCTGGACGCTGTATGGTCGCGGCGTTGTACGGGAGGAAGGCGCGAAGCACGATCGCATTGCGCAGGGCCCACGGCAGCCAGACCGCGACGAAGCCGGCCAGCGCCAGAGCAGAGACCTGCATCCAGCGACGCCCCGTCAGCTGGCGGGTGACGAGCACCACCACCAGCAACGGCACGGGCAGCAGAGCGAAGGACGGCCGAGTCAAGGCCGCGGCCGAGGCAACCGCGCCGAAGGCGAGGCTATAGGCGATTCGCCGGCCTCCCTCGACACGCGCGACACTGAGCAGGAGAAGCACCGCCGCTGTGACCAGGAACGTCGCCAGCGTCTCGGAGAGGATCATCGCTGAACAGGCGAGAGTGAACGGGTTCAGCAGCGCGATGCCCATCCCGAGCAGCGCGACGCCTCGCCGCAATCCCAGCGCGTGCCCGAGCGCGAGGACGAAGGCCCCCATCACCAGGTCAAGCAAGCATTGGACGACCCGCACTGCCCCATGCCGGAAGCCCACGGCGCGATAGATGCCCGCCAAGAACAGCGGGTACCCCGGCGACCGGTAGGGCAGTCCCTCGTCGCCGACGAGCCGATACTCTCCGTGTTCGGCGATGCTCAGGGCCAGCGCGTCGTAATTCGCGCCGTCTTTCTCCGCGGTGACGGCCACCGCGCCGTACAGCAGACGCAGGGCCAGCGCCGCCAGCAGCAGCCCCAGCGCCACGGGCGATCGGAGGGCCTGCCTCACGGTCCAGGGGGGGCCGGCCGGAGCGCCTTCCATGGGCGGAGATCTACCGCGCCGGGCCCTGTCCTGGCCAGGCGGCTGCGTGACGCGGAGACGGACACCGCGCCAAAAGCGTCGCAGGCGCCGTGCTAGAGTGCGGCTCGCTTGCGCAAGCGCCGAACGGGACCGTCCCGCGGCGCAACTGATGATCTGGAGCCGGAGCAAATCGCGATGGACTGGTCGAAGCTGAGCGTCTTGGTGACGGGGGGCACGGGGTCGTTCGGGAAGCGCATGGTCGCGACCCTGGTGAGCAAGTACCGGCCGCGGCGCGTGGTGGTGTTCAGCCGCGACGAGCTCAAGCAGTTCGAGATGGCGCAGACCCACACCGACCCGAGCATCCGCTATTTCATCGGCGACGTGCGCGACAAGGAACGGCTGCACCGCGCGCTCACCGGGATCGACGTGGTCATCCACGCCGCCGCCCTGAAGCAGGTCCCGGCCGCCGAGTACAACCCGATGGAGGCGGTCAAGACCAACGTCATGGGCGCCGCCAACGTCATCGACGCGGCCATCGACCGCCAGGTGAAGCGGATCGTGGCGCTCAGCACCGACAAGGCGTGCAACCCGATCAACTTGTACGGCGCGACGAAGCTCTGCTCGGACAAGCTGTTCGTTTCGGCCAACTCCTACGTCGGCGCGCAGGACACGCGCTTCGCCGTGGTCCGCTACGGCAACGTCGTGGGCAGCCGGGGCAGCGTCATCCCTTTCTTCCTGAAGATGCGCGCGACGGGGAAAGTCCCCATCACCGACGAGCGGATGACGCGCTTCTGGATCACGCTCGAGCAAGGCGTGGAATTCGTGCTGCGCTCGCTGGAGCGCATGCTGGGCGGGGAGATCTTCGTCCCGAAGATCCCGTCGATGCGCATCATGGATCTCGTCAAGGCGCTGGCGCCCGAGTGCAAGACCGAGATCGTGGGCATCCGGCCGGGCGAGAAGCTGCACGAGGTCATGGTGTCGGTCGACGACGCGCGCCAGACGATCGAGCTCGACGACCATTACGTGATCCAGCCGCAATTCCCGTGGTGGGCCGCGGACGGCGTGAAGGACGGCAAGCCCTGCGCGGAAGGCTTCAGCTTCGGCAGCGACACCAACACGCGCTGGCTGACCGTGGAGGAGCTGCGCGCCATGGTGGCGGATCTGGAGCGCACGGCATGAGCGACCCCGCCGGAAAGGGCGGCGGCGACCCGCCCTTCCTGCCGTACGGGCGGCAGTGGATCGACGACGACGACCGCGAGGCGGTCCTCGCCGTGCTCGGCGGCGACTGGCTGACGCAGGGCCCCGCCGTGGAGCGTTTCGAGCAGGCCTTGTGCGCGCGCTCCGGGACGCGCTTCGCCGTGGCGGTCTCGAGCGGCACGGCGGCGCTGCACTTGGCGGCGCTGGCCGCCGACGTCGGCCCCGGGACGCTCCTCTACACGACGCCGCTGACCTTCGTGGCCTCCGCCAACTGTGCGCGTTACGCGGGCGGCGAGGTCGACCTCGCCGACATCGACGACCGCTGGGGGCTCGACCCGGCGGCGCTGGCGGAGCGCCTGGCGCGCCCGCGGCGGGGCGAGCGCCCCGCGGCGGTCGTGGCGGTGGACTTCACCGGCCACCCGTGCCGGATGGCGGAGCTGGCGCGGGTGGCGCGCCGCTCCGGCCTGAAGGTCATTCGCGACGCCTGCCACGCGCTCGGAGCGCGCGAACAGGTCGACGGCGTCTGGCACGACGTGGGCGACGGCACGCTCGCCGACTTGACGGCGCTGAGCTTCCATCCGGTGAAGCACGTCACCACCGCCGAGGGCGGCGCCGTGCTGACGAATGACGCCGTTCTGGCGGAGCGGCTGCGCGACCTACGCACGCACGGCATCGTGAAGGACGCCGCGCGCCTCGGCCCCGACGCCGACGGCCCCTGGTACTACGAGATGCAGGCGCTGGGAATGAACTATCGCATCAGCGACCTGCACTGCGCCCTCGGCCTCAGCCAGCTGCGGCGGCTGGGCGGCTTCCTCGAGCGGCGCCGCGCGATCGCCGCGCGCTACGACCGCGCCTTCGCCGAGGTTCCGAGCGTGGGCCGCCCGCCGCTGGCCGGCGGCGTGGAGCACGCCTACCATCTCTACGTCGTGCAGGTACCGGAGCGACGACGCGTGTTCGAACGCCTGCGCGCCAGCGGACTGGGCGTGCAAGTCCACTACGTCCCGGTGCACCTTCAGCCGTACTACCGCGACCGCTACGGCTGGCGGCGCGGCGAATACCCGCGCGCGGAGCGCTATTACGAGGGCGCGATCAGCCTGCCCATGTTCCCGGCGCTGAGCGACGCGGACGTCGACCGCGTCGTCGCCGAGGTACGCGACGCCGTGTCGGCGGCGGGCGGCGCCCCGGCGCGTGGCTGATGCTCCCGGTGCTGCTGCGCGCCGACGCCTCCGCGCGCATCGGCACGGGTCACCTGATGCGCTGCCTGACGCTGGCGACGGCGCTCCGGCGCGCGGGCGCCGCGCCGCGCCTGCTGGTGCGCCCCGACCTTCCCGCGTTGCTCCAGCGGGCGCGGGCAAGCGGCTTCGAGATCGTCGAGGTCACCGAGGCCCCGGACCCGGGCGCCGCACCCGCGCCGCCGGGCGCGACCGCCGCGCCGCTCGAACGCATGGTGGCCGACGCGCTGAACGACGCCGGCGCCAAGGCCTGCGTCGTGGTGGATGGCTACCAGTTCGACCAGGCGTACCGCGCGGCCGTGCGCGCGCGCGGCGCGACGTCGCTCGTCATCGACGACCTGCGCCCGCAAGACGTGATCGCCGACGTCTTTCTGGACCAGAACTTCGGCGCCGGCGGCGTGGCGTACGGGAACTCGGGCGGAGCGGCGATGCTGCTCGGCGTCGAGTTCGCGGTTCTGCGCGACGAGTTCCGCGAGGCCGCCGCGGTGCCCGCGCGCCGCACGCCCGCGCGTGCGCGGCGCCTGCTGGTGTCCATGGGCGGGAGCGATCCGGACGGCATGACCGGGCGCGTGCTCGACGCCTGCGCGCGGCTCGACGACCCGGACCTGCAAGTCGACGTGCTGTGTGGCGCCGCCAACGCGCACGTCGCGGCGCTTCGCGCGCGCGCGGGCAGCGAACGCTTCGCGCTGCGCGTCCTCGTCGACCCCCCCGGCGTCGCGGCCCTGATGCGGGAGGCGGATCTCGCGATCGCCGCCGGCGGAACGACGAGCTGGGAGATGATGTGCGTGGGCCTACCGTCTGTGAAGGTCGTGCTGGCCGACAACCAGCGCCCGGTGGTGCGTGCGCTGGCGGCGGCGGGGCTGTGCGCCGACGCCGGCGACGCCGGCGCCTTGACCCCCGCGCGGCTCGCCGCGGCGATCGACGCGTTGGCCGCCGACGCCGAGCAGCGGCGCTACATGGCCGACGAAGGCCGCCGCCGCGTGGACGGCCGCGGCGCCGATCGCGTGGCCGCCGCGCTGCTGGCGCGGCACCGGGCCCGACGTGCCAGCGCCACCGGCGTCGGCTAGGATGGCGCTGTGAAGAACCCCATTCGCATCGGTGAGCGGCTGGTCGGCGACGGCGCCCCCTGCTTCGTCGTCGCCGAGGCCGGCTCCAACCACAACGGCAGCCTCGAGCAGGCTCGCGCGCTCGTCCGCGTGGCCGCTCGCGCCGGCGCCGACGCCGTCAAGTTCCAGACCTTCAAGGCGGCGCGCCTCTACACGCGGTCGGCCGGGAAGTCCGACTATCTGGGGCTGGAGCGCTCGATCTACGACGTGATCGCCGAGATGGAGATGCCGGACGGCTGGATCCCCTTGCTCGCGCAGACCTGCCGCGACGAAGGGGTCGTTTTCTTTTCCGCGCCGTTCGACGAGCACAGCGCCGACCTCCTCGATCCGTACGTTCCGGTCTTCAAGATCGCCTCGTACGAGATGACGCATCATCCGCTGGTGCAACACGTGGCGGCGAAGGGGAAGCCCGTAATCATGTCCACCGGCACGGCGAGCCTCGACGAGGTGTCCGCGGCGGTCGACACCGTGCGCGGCGCCGGCAACGACCAGCTCGTCCTGCTGCAGTGCACGGCGAGCTATCCCGCGCCCCCCGAGTCCATCAACGTGCGCGCGCTCGCCACGATGGCGTCGCGCTTCGGCGTCCCCGCCGGCCTGTCCGACCATTCCGCCGACGCGCTCACCGCGCCGATGGCCGCCGTGGCGCTCGGCGCGGCGGTCATCGAAAAGCACTTCACGCTCTCGCGCGCGCTCCCCGGCCCCGACCATCCGTTCGCCGTCGAGCCGGACGAGCTCGCCGAGATGGTGCGCCGCATCCGCGCCGTCGAGAAGGTCCTCGGCGACGGCGCCAAGCAGATGCATCCCGTCGAGGCGGAGCTGCACGGCTTCGCGCGGCGCAGCATCTTCACGACCCGCGCCATCGATGCCGGCGAGCGCCTCGACGAGGAGAACGTGGCGGTCCTGCGCTGCGGGAACCTGCCCGGCCGTCTTCCCCCCGCCGCCTATCCCGAAGTGCTGGGCCGCCGCGCCCGCCGCGCGCTCGCCGCCGAAGCGGCCCTCGCGCTCGAGGATATGGAGTAGGAGCGAGCGGCCGTGCTCACGAGGCGCACGTTCCACTTGCCGGCGCAGCGGTCATGCTGAAGAAGCGCCTCATCCCCGTGCTGCTCTTGCAGAACGGCCTGCTCGTCCGCAGCGAGCTCTTCAAGATCCACCAGGCGATCGGCAACCCCCTCCACGAAGTGAAGCGCTTCAACGAGTGGAACGTCGACGAGCTCGTCTACCTGGACATCAGCCGCGACGACCACTACGACCTTCGCCGCGACGACCACAAGGTGAAGAGCCTCGGCGACCCCCTGGCGATCCTGGAGGAGGTCAGCAAGACCTGCTTCATGCCGCTGACCTGGGGCGGCCGCATCCGCACGCTCGACGACATGAGCGCGCGCTTCACCCGCGGCGCCGACAAGATCACGCTCAACAGCGCCGCGGTGCGTACGCCCGACGTCCTGACGCAGGGCGCCCGCGCCTTCGGCGCGCAAGCGATGGTCCTGAGCCTCGACGCCTTGCGCCACCCCGACGGCCGCACCGAGGTGTTCATCGACGGCGGCCGCACGGCCACCGGCCTCGCCCCCGAAGAATGGGCGCACCGCGCCGAGGACCTGGGCGCCGGCGAGATCCTCCTGCAGAGCATCGATCGCGACGGCGCCGGCGGCGGCTACGACGTCGCGCTCATCCGCGGCGTCGCCTCGGCCGTGCACATCCCCGTCATCGCCTGCAGCGGCGTCGGCCGCTTCGAGCACTACGCCGACGGGATCCGTGCCGGCGCCTCCGCCGTCGCCGCCGCCAACCTCTGGCACTTCAAGGAGCTCGCCGACCGCGGTGGCAAGCGCGCCCTCGCCAAGGCCGGCATCGACGTCCGGATCTAGAAGACCGCGGCGTCCGGAGGAATCGTACGATGTCGGTTCAGTATTGCACGCGTTGCGTCTATCCGAGCCTGGCGGCCACGCCCCTCACGTTCGACGAGGAGGGCGTGTGTTCCGGCTGCCGAGTGGCGGCGCAGAAGAAGACCATCGAGTGGGCCGCGCGGTGGAACATGATGAAGGAGCTGGTGGACGAGTACCGCTCCGCGAGTAGCTACGACATCCTGATCCCCGTCAGCGGTGGCAAGGACAGCTACTTCCAGACGCACGTGGCGGTGAAGGAGCTGGGGCTGAAGGCCCTGTTGGTCACCTACCACGGCAACAACTACCTGCCCGAGGGCGAGTACAACCTCCAGCGTATGCGCGAGGTCTTCGACGTCGACCACGTGATCGTCCGCCCCAGCATCGATGCCCTCGTGAAGATGAACCGCATCGGCTTCAAGCTGCAGGGCGACATGAACTGGCACGCCCACTGCGGCATCTTCACCGTCCCCATCCAGGTGGCCGTCCGCTACAAGGTCCCGCTCATGCTCTGGGGAGAACATGGCTTCATGGATCTGGGTGGCATGTACTCCACCAGCGACTTCGTGGAGTTCACCGCGAAGTACCGCCTGGAGCACGCGTTGCGTGGCTACGACTGGGACGATTTCACCGACGACGGGCTAGAGAAGCTGGGGCGTCCGGAGCTGAAGGAAGGCCTTCGCCCCAAGGATCTCGCGTGGGCGCAATACCCCTCGGACGACGAGATCGACGAGGTCGGCGTCAGGGGGATCTACCTGTCGAACTTCACCCCGTGGGAAGCCAACGACCACGTGAAGCTCGTCACCGAGAAGTACGGCTGGCGGCCCGCGCAGCAGCCGTTCGAGCGCACGTACCGCACGATGTCGAACCTCGACGACATGCACGAGAACGGCATCCACGACTACCTGAAGTTCATCAAGCTCGGCTACGGACGCGGCTCGGACCATTCCTGCAAGGACATCCGCGCCGGCCTCATGACGCGCGCGCAAGGCATCGAGATGGTGCGCCGCTACGACCACGTGAAGCCGCGCCGCGACCTCGAGCGCTGGCTCGCCTACGTCGGCATGACCGAGCCCGAGTTCGACGCCGTCTGCGATCGCTTCCGCGACCCGCGCGTCTGGCGCGTCGTGGAGGGACAGTGGGTCAAGGACAACATCTGGGGAACGCCGTCCGCGTACGGCCCCGCGCCGCGCGCGTGAGCCC
>DASYRF010000236.1:0-21446 GCA_036004705.1 Myxococcota bacterium | reverse complement strand
CGGCCGGCGGCGCCTTCGCCGCGCTCGGCGGCGGAGCGGCCTTCGCGGCGTCGGCGGGCGGCGCCTTCGTCGCGCTCGGCGGTGGCGCGGCTTTCGCGGCGTCGGGTGGCGGCGCCTTGGCAGCGTCCGCGGGCGGCGCCTTCGTCGCGCTCGGCGGCGGCGCGGCCTTGGCGGCGTCGGGCGGCGGCGCCTTCGCGGCGTCTGCGGGCGGCGCCTTCGTCGCGCTGGGCGGCGGCGCTTTCGTCGGAGGCGGGGCGGGGGGCGCCTTCGTCGCGTCCGGCGGCGGCGCAGGCGGGGCCTTGCGCGCCCCGTACGGCACCGCGCTGGAGCGCGCGCCGTGTCCGACGATGCGCTCCTCCTCGCGCTTGAAGAAGTTCGCCGGCTTGTCGTACGCCACCCAGGCGTGCACGGTCGGCGCGTAGAAGACCCAGCGCCCCTCCACATAGTAGGTCGCGTGGCCGTCGTACCAAACATACTCGTGCCCGCAGCCCGGGCCGTGCTCGTGCGCCGGCGTCACGACCGTGACCGGCTGTCCCAGGACCACCAGCCCGGCGTGCACGCGGCAGCCGCCCACCGCGAGCAGCGCCAACAGGCCGCAAGCCGCGGCCACCCACCTCGTCATGGTGTCCTCCGTTCGGGGCGGACCATATCACAACCGCCACGCCTGGCGCGCCGGACGCGGCGCAATGCGCTATGTTCCATGCATGCGCGACGGCGCGGCACCCCCGTGGAATTGTTGCCCAGGCGTCGCGGCGGATTTGCACCAGCGCGGCAAAAGATCATCGCCGCCGCCGCCGTGCGTAGACACCGCGTCTAGTGGTATCGAGAACTTGACGGCTGGCCGCGTTGCGGCACGGTTCTTGGATGATCCACCCCGACACTTGCCTTCGGGCCAGCGGGCGGGGTCTTCAGCCCGGGAGACGGGAACCGATGCCGACGGCGACGGCGATGGCCTTGGCCTTGGAGAGAACGCTGGCCCCCACGCGTGACAACAGCGAGCACGAGCTGGCGCCCCCCCGCCAGGCGCCGCCCGCGCTGGTCGAGCTGCACGATCAGATCCGCGAGGTGCGCCAGCAGCTCGGCGCGCTCGACGATCTCGCGGCGCGGCGCGCGCGGCGCACCGAGCGCGTGACGAACCTGCGTCTCGAGCTGGCCAGGGCGGAGGAGCAGGCCGCCGCCGCCCGTCTGGCCGCCGAAGGAACGGCGCGCGGGCTGGCCGCCTGGATCCTGCGGCGCGAGCCCGCGCCCGACGGGTCGCTCGCCGAGCGCCAGGAGGACGCCGAGCGCGCGACGCAGCGGCTGCGCGGTCTGCGCGAGCAGCTGAAGGTCGCCGAGCGCAAGCTCGCGGACACCCTGCCGCCGTCGCCGCCGGCGAACGCGGACGCGGACGCGCCGGCGCCGCCGGCGACACCCGCGGCCGGGTCGGAGCTGAGGGCGGACGCAGCCGCCGCGGCGGCGCGCCTGCGCCAGCTCCTGGAACGGCGCCTCGAGCTGCTGCATGCGCTTCCCGACGTGCCCGACGACGTGCGGCGCGAAGCCGCCTACGAGCTGGCGGTGTGCATCCGCCGAGGTGTGGGCTGGCTGGAGCGCGTCTGCGGCGCCCTGGAGGAAGCGCGCCGCTACGTGGCGAACATCGCCTCCGCCTGCGCGCCGCGTCCCTCGGTGCTCGGCGCGCGCCCGCCGCGCCGCACGCCGAGCGGCGTGGAGGAAGACTACCTGGAGGCGCAGCGCCTGTACCGCGCCGCCGCCGTCGCCGCCGACGGCGCGCAGCGCGAGCTGGGCCTGCTGCTCGGCGTCCCGCACCGCTCGCCCGCCTTCGAGGAGCTGGAAGCCGCGCTGGCACATCCGCGCGACGCCTCCGAGGTCGCCAACCTGGCGGCCTGGGAGCTGGGCCACCGGCTCAGCGAAGCGCGCGCACTCGCCGAGCAGTACGGGCCGCGCCTGCGCGAGCTGGACGATCTCGCCTCCGGCGGCAGCCGCTAGAACGCGCGCTACTTCGGGGCGAGCAGCGCCTCGGCGATGGCCTTCACTTCCTTGCCGTCGGCGGCGCCCTTGTGGGCCTTCATGAACTCGCCCATCACGCGTCCCGCCTGCTTGACGTCGGCCGCGCCCAGGCGCGCGATGATGGTCGCGAGCTCGGCGCGGATCTCGTCGGCGCCCATGCCCTTCGGCAGGTAGCCGGCGCAGTATTCGATCTCGAAGCGCAGCTTCGTCACCATCTCCGCGCCGCGCTCGCCGACTCTCTCGAACTCCTCGAGCGCCTTCTCCATCTGCTTCTTGTACGACTGGATGACCTCGACCCACAGCGCGTCGTTGACCTCGCCCCTGAAGCCGGGGCTGGTGCGCTTCTCCTGCATCTTGGCCTTGAGGCCGCGCACCACGTCGAGCGTGGGGACGGCCCTGGCCTTCATCGCGGTCTTCAGCGCCTCGGTCAGGCGCGCATCGATGCTGGTCTCGCTCATGATGCCGCCATCGTAGACGCCCGCTCGCCCGCCCGTCTATAGTTCGCCTCCATGACGACTCTCCGGAGCGCTTCGCGCGGGCGGCCGGCCCTGGTCGGGCTGGCCATCGCAGTGGTCGCGGTGGTGTGGGCCTGCGGCAGCGGCGCCGACACCGGCAAGGTCAAGGTCAAGGTCAAGGACAAGGCCAAGCCGCCCGCCACGGCCGCCGGCGCCGCCGCCAGCGCCGAAGACATGCTCCTGGAGGGGACCGCGGCGCCGGTTCCGGCGGTCGCCGGCAAGAAGAAGCCGACGGCGATGAAGGTCTACACGTCGGCCATCAAGAACGACGACGAGTTCATGGCCTACTCCCGAGAGCTCGGCGGCGAGCGCTTCACCAAGTTCGTCATCGACCTCAAGACCGACGCCATCTACTACTTCGACGTCAACGTCTATCGCATCCACACCGAGTTCATCTTCGCCGAGTTCTACAAGAAGCCCATCACGATGGACGGGCTGCGCGAGTTCAACAAGAACTACACGTCCGTCAAGCCGCAGTGGCTGATGTGCTACCTGGTGCACCACCTGGGCCCCGACCTGTGGACGATGGCGTTCTGGGAGGGCGACGAGATCACCGCCGAGTACGTCAAGCACGCCTACAAGCGCATGAAGGAGACGTTCTACCTGGCCGACAAGGTGAAGTTCCGGCCGGACTCGACGATGCACGAGAAGATCGCCGCGGCGCTGCCGAAGGACATCCCCGTCATCACCAACGACAAGATCTACAAGGAGGCCGAGTACCAGGCCTTCAACGTGGGCAAGGCGGTGGGGGTGCTGCGCATCGTCCCCGAGGGCGTGGCGCCGGAGGAGCTGACCTTCAAGCCCGAGGAAATCGTCATCCTGCCGGAGTCGCTCCCCGACATCACGCCGGTGGCGGGCATCCTGAGCGAGACGTTCTCCACGCCGCTCGCGCACGTGAGCCTGCGCGCGCGCGCCTGGGGCATCCCCAACGTCGGTCTGAAGAAGGCGCGCGAGAAGTACAAGGCGCTGGCGGGCAAGGTCGTGTACTTCGAGGCCACGGCCAAGGGGCACGTGCTGCGCGAAGCCACCCCCGCCGAGGTGAAGGCCTGGAAGGAGAGCCGCGACGTCGCCAAGGCGGTGATCATCCCCAAGGCCGACCTCGCCGCACGCGACCTGCGGCCGCTCACGAAGATGCGCGCCGTCGACGTGGTCGCCTACGGGGCGAAGGGGGCGAACCTCGGCGAGATCGTCCATGCCGGGCTGTCGGGCTTCGAGGTGCCGGCGGGCTTCGGCATCCCCATCTATTACTACGACCAGCACATGAAGAATTCGGGGCTGGACAAGAAGGTCACGGCGCTGCTGGCCGACAAGAAGTTCCGCGACGACGCCGCGTACCGCAAGACGGAGCTGGAGAAGCTGCGGGCCGCCATCGCCAAGGCGCCGCTCGACCCCGACTTCTGCAAGACGCTGACGAAGGCGGTGCACGACATGGCGGCCGACAAGGGCGTCTTCGTGCGCAGCTCCACGAACGCCGAGGACCTGCCGGGCTTCAACGGCGCAGGGCTCTACGACACCGTCCCCAACGTGAAGGGCGACGCGGCGCTGTACGACGCCGTGCGCTCGGTGTGGGCGAGCGTCTGGAACCTGCGCGCCTACGAAGAGCGCGAGTTCTTCAAGATCGACCACACGCGCGTATACGGGGCCATCCTGGTGCAGATCGGCATCGACGCCACCGCGGCGGGCGTTCTCATCACGACCCACCCCTACGACCCGAGCGAGAAGACGACCTACACCATCAACGCCAAGAGCGGGCTGGGGATGCGCGTGGTCGAAGGCAAGAAGGTGCCGGAGAGCCTGCTGTTCGACTACTCGAACCTCGGGATCAAGGTGCTGTCGCGCTCCGACGAGGACACGATGCTCGTGTTCGACGAGAAATCGGGCGGGTTGAAGGAAGTGCCCAATCCGCTGAAGGGGAAGCCGGTGCTGAGCGACGAGCGCGCCTACGTGCTGGTCGAGGCGGCGCGATCGATCGTCGAGGTGTTCCCCAAGGACCGCCCGCTCGACATCGAGTGGGTGTTCAAGGGCGACGATCTCTTCATCGTCCAGGCGCGCCCGTACGTCACGCACTAGCTCGAACGGTGCGTGCGAAGCACGCACGCTCGAGCTAGCCCTCTCGGTGCTCGAATCGCCTCGGCCGCGTCCGAGGCTCGCGGCCGAGGGGAGGGCGCGCGGCGAAGGGCTGAATGCCCCGCACCGTCTCGTCTCACACCAGCGCGAAGATCACACCAACGCGAAGATGAGCCCGGGGCCGAGCACGAGCGTCGCCAGGAAGAGGACGCCCACGGCGACCAGCACGGCGATGACGGCGAGCGCGATGCCCTTGCCGCCCTCCAGCTCGTAGAGGCCGCGGTAGACGAGCCAGGTCACCGCCCCGTACAGCGGCACGCAGGCGATGGAGTAGACCATCCCCTCGCCGACCACGCCCTTCACCAGCTCCATCAGGACGTTGACGCCCGACACGAGCGTCGCCGCCATGAGCGCCTGCGACGCGCTGGAGCGCTTGGCGAGAAGGAGCCCGCCGAGCGCGAAGCCGAGCGCCAGGCCGGCAAAGAGGATCACGCGCGCCAGGATCTCTTGGAACATGGTCGGTCTGCCTCCGCCCGGAGCTTGGCATGGGGCTGGCCGCCGCGCCACCAGCGGCGGCGGGCGCGCGCCCGGCTCTGGTATGCTGGGGTCCGTGCCGGTCACCGGCGACTTCCATACGATGCCGCTGACGGACGTGCTGGAGTGGATTGCCGGCGCGCGCCGCAGCGGCCTGTTGCGCGTGAGCCTCGCCGAGAGCGAGCGCGCCGCGCGCATCCGCCACGGCGCGGTGGCGTCGTTCGGGTCGAACGACCTGAGGCGCGACAACTTCGGTCACCTGCTGGCGTCGCGCGGGATGATCGACCTGGTGGAGCTGGAAAGGCTGATCGTGCGCCAGCGCGACACGGAACGCCCGCTGATGGACCTGCTGCTCCAGGAGGGAAAGTTCGCCGCCGCGGAGCTGGCGCGGCTGCTCGACGAGTCGGCGCGCGAGCTGCTCTACGACCTGCTGCTCTGGGAGGAGGGGCGCTTCACGTTCGTGACCGAGAGCGAAGGCGAAGCGGCGGCGCCGACGCCCGCGGCGATGCACGAGCTGCACGAGCCGATCGACGTGCGTGAGATCCTCTTCGACGCCGTGCGCGTGCAGGACGAATGGAAGCGGATCCGCGAGGTGTTGCCGGGCGAGCGCACGGTGGTGCGCCGCCGCCCGGACGCCACGGAGCCCGCGACCGACGCCCCCTACCTGGAGCGGCGACTGTTTGCGGCGGCGGCGTCGGCGCGGTCGGTGGCGGCGCTGGCGCTGGAGACGGGCTGCTCGATGTACGCGGTGCTGCGCGCGCTGCACGCGCTGTGGGAGCGCGGCCACATTCAGGTTCGGCGCGCCGCGCCCGACTCGGCACGACCCCACGGCGCGCTGGACGACCTGCTGCGCGGCGCCGAGACGCTGCTGGCCGAGCGGCAGTTCGAGGAGGCGGCCTTGGTCTACGGCGCGGCGCTGAACCTGGACCCGGAGGACGGGCGGGCGCGCGCCGGGTTGGCGCGCGTGCGCGCCGCGCAGGTGGCGCAGATCTACGAGCGCGTGGGGCCGGCGCAGCTCGTGGTGCGGGTGCCCTATGCCGAGGCGGCGGCCGGCATCGAGCTGGGCCCGCGCGAAAAGACGGTGCTCGACCACATCGACGGCTCCCACCCTGTGCAGGTGCTGGTCGCCCTTTCCACGCTGCCCGAGCTGGAAGCGTTGCGCGCGCTGGAGCGGCTGCGCGACGCCGGCCTCGTCGTCATCGGCTAGGCGCGACCCTAGCGGCTGAGCGCCGTGACGCGCAGGCGCGCGCCTATCGCGAAGTGGAAGCAGAAGAGGGCGTCGGGCATGGCGACCGAAGCGCCCGCGGCGGCGCGCTCCACCAGCGCGCGCAGGCGAAGGTAATCGCGGCCGTCGAGGCCCAGGAGCTGCACGCGCGCGGGCTCGGGGACGCCGGCCATCTCGGGCGTCAGCGCGCCGTCGGCGATCGTGGCGCGCAGGAGCGATTCCACGGCCATGACCGCGCGGCGGCCGTCGCCGTCGGCGAGCGCGCGCTCCGCTTCGGCGGCGGCAGAGAGGGCACGCGTATCGGCCCACAGGGCGGCGAAGGTCACGGCCCCGCCCGGGAGAGCGGCGCCGGCGCCGGCGGCGGCGGCGGAGGCGGCGCGCGCCTGGGCGGCGGCCACGGCCCCGCCCGCAGCCGCGGCGGAAGCCGGCGGAGGCGTCCGCGGGGCCGGGAACGCGGAGGCGGCGGCGCCCGCGCCGGTGCGCACCGCAGGGGCGGCAGTTGCAGCGGCGGCGGCGGCGGCGGCGGCGGCGGCGGCGGCGGCGGCGCCCCCCGGCGCAGCGGGCGCGTCGGGCGCCATGAAATCGTCCGGCGCCCCGCCGGCGGCCACCTGCGCGGCGTACTCGGCGATGCGCTCGCCCAGGCCGCCCTCGGGGGGCTCGCCGAAGAGCGACGGCGGCGGCGCCAGGTCGGCGCGCGCCGGCGTGGCGAAGATGCCGCTCTTCTGCAGCTTCGCCAGGGTGAGCTTGGTGATGGCGCGCAGCGCGTCCACCACGCCGCGCCCCTTGATGGCCGACGTCTCGAACCACGGCAGCCGGCGGTCGGCGTTGAGCCCCGCGAGCATCTCGTCGACGGGCATCACCTTGGGGAGGTCGCGCTTGTTGAGCTGCAGCACCAGCGGCATCGTCGTCGGATCGATCCCCTCGTCGAAGAGGTTCTCGTGCAGGTTCTCCAGGCTCTCGGCGTTGGCCTCCGCGCGGTCGGCCTGCGAGTCGGCCACGAACACCGTGCCGTCCGCGCCGGTGAGCACGAGCTTGCGCGTCGAGTTGTAGTGAACCTGCCCCGGCACGGTGTACAGGTACACGCGCACCGTGAAGCCGTGCGCCGACTTCAGCTTCAGCGGCAGGAAGTCGAACAGGATGGTGCGGTCGCCGGCGGTGGGGAGCGTGATGAGGTCGCCGCGGTACTCCTTGCGCAGGACCTGGTGGAGGTAGCAGAGCGACGTGGTTTTACCGCAGAGCCCAGGCCCGTAGTAGACGATCTTGACCGAGATTTCCTTCGCCGCGAAGTTGACGGACGACAAGCCCGCCGATCATGTCACGGGCGCGTCGCCACGGGCAAACTTCCAGCGGTGGCTTCGGTCAGGGGGCGGGGGCGGGAGGCGGCGTGGAGGCGGCGGCCGGAACGGGCGCGGCGCCACCGCGTTCCAGGACGACGATCTCCACGCGGCTGTTCGCCGCCGCGGCCCCTTTGGCCTCGGGAGCGAGGAGCGGGCGATCGGGGCCCCAGCCGGTCGCGTCCAGCCGGGCCGCATCGACGCCGTGCGCGACCAGGAACTTCAGCACCTCGGCGGCGCGGGCGGCGCTCAGCTTCACGAGCTTGTCGTGCTTGCCCTTCCCGCCGACGTGCCCTTCGACGCGCAGCTTCGTCAGCTCGGAGTGCGCGACCAGGAGCGCGGCGACGTCCTCGAGCGCGGCGCTGCTCGTCTTGGTCAGCTTCGCCTTGCCGGCGAAGAAGTCCACCTTGCCGGCGAGCTGGATGAGGTCGCCGTCCAGCACCGCCAGGCCGGCCGGGCCGGCGGCAGGAGGTGCCGCGGGCGGCACCACGAGCGCCGGAGCCGGGGCCGGAGCCGGAGCCGGGGCCGCAGCCACAGCCGGAGCCGCAGCCGCAGCCGCCGCCGGAGCCAGTGCCGCGGCAGCCACCGGAGCCCGGGCCGCCGCCGCCGCAGGAGCGGCGGCGCCTGGTGCCGGCGGCGCTACGGGCGCCAGCGCCGGCGCTACGCCGGGATCTACCTTCGGCAAGCACAGCGCCGCGGCATCGGCCTCGACGACGTCGAGCAGCATCGACCCCGGCGCCTTCTTCTTGTCGGCGACGATCGTAACGCGCGCGCCGGCGCCGAGGTCGGCCAGCGCCTTCGAGACCGCCTCCACGCGCCCTTCGACCAGCTTCTTGGCGTCGCCCTTCACGCCCACTTCGACCCTCAGCTTCTTGATCCAGGCGTTGACGCGCAGCTGTCCCGCAAGCTCCTCCAGCAGCGCCAGGCCGGCCGGCTCCAGCGCCGCCGTCTTGCCCGCGAACGCCAGCGAGTCGAGCGCCGCGATCTTCTTCGAGTCCTTGTCGATGAAATAGTGGGTATCACCGCTGTCGGCGCAGCCGTCCATGTCGCTCACGCCGTTGAGCACCTCCGCCTCGTCGGGGCATTTGTCCGCCGTGTCGGGGATGCAATCCAGGTCGTTGTCCGGATCGGGGCAGCCGTCCTCGTCCGCGACGCCGTCGATGTCCTCCAGCGCGCCGGGGCACTTGTCCGCGTCGTTGAACACCCCGTCGCCGTCGTCGTCGACGTCGGGGCAGCCGTCGCTGTCGTTGACCCCGTCCTTGTCCTCGGCGGCGTTGGGGCAGGCGTCGGCGGCGTCGGGCAGCCCGTCGCGGTCGTTGTCCAGCTCCGGGCAGCCGTCCTCGTCGTCGAACTTGTCGGCGTCCTCCGCTTCCTTCGGGCACAGGTCGTCGCGGTTCGGGATCCCGTCACCGTCGTCGTCCGTGTAGGACTTGCCGACGCCGCCCACGTCGCCCTCGCCGTCGTCTGCCTTGGACTTGAGGCGCTCGGCCAACCCCGGCACGCTGGGCGCCCAGCGCACGCCCAGCACGCCGCGCACGTCCGGCGCACCGACGCCGCCGCGCAGCCCGGCGCCCCCGCCCGCCGTGAGCATGAGGTCCTTCGCCATCCACCAGTCGACGAACCCGTCGAGCTCCAGGGGGCTCTGATCCAGGTCGCCGCCCGGCGCGTCGGACGCGCCGCCGCGCAGCGGCCCGCCCAGGTAGCCGGTGAGCGCCGCGCTGACGCGCAGCTTCTCGAGGACGCGGTAGCCGACCGCCGCGCCGTAGAAGATCTCGTCGTTGAAGGCGGCGTTGAACAGCACGACCGGCGCGGCGCGCACGCGGTAGCCGGCGCTCAGCGCGGCCTCCACCTTGTGCTCGTAGACGAGCCCCGCCGCCAGGAACCCGCCGCCCACGACGCTCTTCTCGCCGAGGAAGTTCTTCTCGTCGCCCGTGGGCAGCGTCATCTCGAGCCCGCCGCCGACGGTCACCCGCATGGCCTTGCCGACGTCGCCCTCCCAGGCGCGGGCCCGCACGCCCAGCCGCAAGTCACCGACGCCGTGCGCCGCCACGCCGCCGCCCGGCACGGGCCGGCCCATGTCGTCGATGCCTAGGCCGTTCTGGTAGAGCATGAACGGGAAGTCGAGCCCGACCTGCAGGCGGTCGAACAGCCCCACGGCGGCGACGAGGTCGCCTTGCAGCTGGTCGCCGACGACGATCCCCTCCAGCCCCACGAGGTCGTTGCTCGAGTCGGCGACGAACAGCTTCAGCGGATTGCGCTCGTAATCGAGGAACAGCCCCACGCCGACGGTCAGGTGCGGCAGCACGCCTCCCGAGGCGACGATCGTCAGGTCGGTCGGGGCCACCAGCGGCGCGAAGCGGTTCACGACCACCGCGTGGGAGTTCACCTCCGCCTGGGCCCATGCCGCGCCTGCCCCCCAGAGCCCGACGATCAACACCGTCCCCGCTACCACGCCTGCGCGCGCCTGCGTTCGGATCATCGAGACCGCTCTCCTCGCGTCGTCGGGCCCGCGCGTCGCGGACCCGTCCCAGCCCGTAAACTATCGAATCGCGCAATCATAACAAAACTGGCTCCGGGTGTAACGATATTTCTGGAGCAAGCGCGGGCGGCGGGGGCGGCGCGCGCGCACGCACGCGCACGGCCTGGGCACCGCTCGTTCGCGCTAGCCGGCGAACTGCTCGCGGTGCGCGGATCGAATCGCGCTACGGATGGCGGACGGTGACGACGGTGTGGATGCCGCCGCGCACGCTGAAGTCGCCCACGACCTCGAGGCGGCGCGGCGCGCAGGCGCGCACCAGGTCGTCCAGGATGGTGTTGACGACCTTCTCGTGGAAGGCCCCCTCGTCGCGGTACGACCACAAGTACGCCTTCAGCGACTTCAGCTCGACGCACGTCTGGTCGGGCACGTAGCGGATGCGGATGGTGGCGAAGTCCGGCTGCCCTGTCTTCGGGCACAGGCAGGTGAACTCGGGGCACTCCATCGATATCTCGTAGTCGCGCTCGGGGTGCGGGTTCTCGAACGTCTCGAGCTGCTTCGAGGCGACCAGCGGCATGGCTACTTCTTCGCCTGTGCCAGCCGCTCCAGCACGGCCTTCACCAGTAGCGGCCACACCAGCGTCGCGTCGGAAGGCACCTCGGCGTAGCGCCCGCCCTCCTCGCGCGGCGCGAACTTCCCCCACGAGACGCCCTCGCTGTAGGGGCACCCGGACAGTCCGCCCCAGTGCGCCGGCTCGGGGCAGATGCGCACGCCGTACTGAAAACGCAGGAAGCCCCCGCCCGTGCCGACGCGCTTGTCGATGAGGTCGAGGTACGGGCCGACCTGCTGCGCCCAGTTACGCGGCACG
Organism: Myxococcota bacterium; assembly: GCA_036004705.1. Classification (GTDB taxonomy): domain Bacteria; phylum Myxococcota_A; class Polyangia; order DASYRF01; family DASYRF01; genus DASYRF01. Next base: position 10,423 of record DASYRF010000236.1, on the reverse strand, counting down.
CCCCCGCCGATAGTGAAGATGCCGACGCGCTTGGCGGCCTTCATCTTCGCCGTGTAGGCCTCCAGGTCCTCGTACGGGTCGTAGCGCAAGGGCGGCTGGCCGGCGAGCTTCAGCCGCCGGTTGTGCAGCGCCACGTCCAGCCCCAGCTCGCTGTCGGTGAAGGCCGGCACGTACACCGGCACGCCGCGCTCGAACGCGCTCTTGAGGATGCCGCGCTGCCCCGGGAACTTCGCCGCCAGGTGCTCACCCAGCCGGCGGTTGATGTCGCTGGAGCACGTCGTCGTGCCCGGCGGGATTGCCTTCAGCACCTCGGCGATGATCACCTCCGCCTTGTCGAGGTTGAGCTCGGGCTCGAGCGTGTCGTACACACGGTTGTAGCCCTTCTCGTAGAGCTCGGTGTCGTCCATGCCCTCGCGCCACTTGAAATGCTCCAGCCCCGCCGCCTCGACGAAGCCGTGGCACATCAGCGCGCCCGTCGACACGATCGCGTCGAGCATGCCGTGGTCGATCATGTCGCACAGCACGAGCCCCATCTTGGCGACGGTCATCGCCCCGCTGAACGTGCCGACCACCAAGCAGTCCGGGTCCTGCACCATCTCGAGCAGCACGTCCGCGGCCTCGCCGAGCTGCCGCGCGCCGAACGACGTGCGCGCGTAGGCGTGCAGCAGGTCGCTGAAGCTGTCGATGCGCGACAGGTCGAGCGGCACCACCGGCTCCAGCCCGTCGGAGTAGCCGTTGGCCAGCTCCTCCGCCTTCAGCGATCGCTTGCTGTGCTGCGGGTGGTCGTGCGCGCCCTTCATGCCTTGGCCTCGGTGCGCCCGTTCGGCGCGCCCGGCGCGGCCGTGGCCGCGGGGGGGCGCAGCACGCCGCGCTCGTCCAGGAACGCCACCACGCGCTGCGCGGACTCTTCGACGGCCTCGCCGTCGGTGTGCAGCACCAGCTCGGGCGCCGCCGGCTCCTCGTAGGGCGCGGAGATGCCCGTGAACTCCTTGATCTCGCCGGCGCGCGCCTTCTTGTAGAGGCCCTTGGTGTCGCGCTCCTCGCACTTCTCCAGCGAGCAGGCGACGTACACCTCGACGAAGTCCCCGTCGGCGAGGATGGCGCGCACCTGGTCGCGGTCCTTGCGGTAGGGCGAGATGAACGCCGTGAGCGTCACGGCGCCGAAGTCGGTGAAGAGCTTCGCCACCTCGCCGATGCGGCGGATGTTCTGCTCGCGGTCGGCGGGCGAGAAGCCCAGGTCTTTGTTCAGCCCGAAGCGGACGTTGTCGCCGTCCAGCACGTAGGCGCGCGCCCCGCGCTCGAACAAGAGCTCCTCCACGCGGCGCGCCACCGTGGACTTGCCGCTGCCGCTCAACCCGGTGAACCAGACGGTGGCGCCGCGATGCCCCGCCTGCCGCTCGCGGTCGGCGCGCGTGATCGTCCCGTGGTGCCACGTGATGTTCGTCGCCTTGACCTGTGTCACGTTCTCGTCTCTCCTGTGCCTGTAGTCGTTCACCCGCTGCGGGGTGGCCTTGTAGCATCGAGGCCGGCGTCGTGGAAGAGGAGGCGACCGCGCGCATGGAAGCGGTCCTGCTCGGCACCGGCACCGGGGTCCCGTCGGCCCGGCGCGCCCCGGCGGGGCTGCTGGTGCGCGCCCTCGGCGGCACGCTGCTGCTGGACGCGGGCGCCGGCACGGCGACGCGGCTGGCGCAGGCCGGGGCGTCTCTCGCGACGCTCGACGCCGTCCTCTTCTCGCACCTGCACGTCGACCACGTGGGCGACCTCGGGCCGATGCTGTCCGCGCTGCGCAACCCGCAGGGGCCGACGCGCAGCGCGCCGCTGCGCCTGTACGGGCCCACCGGCTTCGCCGATCATCTGGTGAAGCTGCGCGCGCTGCACGGCCGTTGGGTGGAGCCGCGCTGCGCCGTGGACGTGCACGAGCTGGCGGGCGGCGAGCGCCTGGCGCTCGGTCCGTTCACGGTGGAGCCGGTGCGCGTGGAGCACGCGCCCGACCTCGTGTGCCTCGGCTACCGCGTCCGCAGCCCGGGCCCGGGCGCCGGCGGCCGCGGACGCGTGCTCGCCTACAGCGGCGACGCGCGCCCCTGCGAAGCGCTGGTGGCGCTGCTGCGCGGCGCCGACCTGGCCGTCGTCGAGTGCACCTTCCCCGACGGCGGCGCCGGGAAGGCGGCGCACCTGGAAGCGGCGCAGGCCGGCGCCGCGGCCGCGCGCGCCGGCGTGCCCCGGCTCGTGCTCACTCATTTGTCGCCCGCGGCCGACGCCGCGCGCCCACTGATCGTCGCGCAGGTGCAGAACGTCTACCGGGGCGAGATCATCCAAGGGGAGGACGGCGCCGTCATTACACTGTAGGTAAACGTAGGACAGGCATACGAAGGCTTGCGCTTTCCGTGGCGGCGAGGAAAAATCCCCCGCCAGACCTGAACCGCGCACTCTCCCCGAGGTGGCCATGCTCGCAGCTCGTCGTCGTTCCGGTGCGTCGTTCGCGTTCTTCTTCGCCCTCGCCCTCGCGGCGTGCACGGCGCTAAGCGCCTGCACGGTGGAGTTGCCGTCGCACAGCGACCTCGCCAACGACACCGTGCTGGTGACGCCGCCGCCCGGATCGGTGGCCAAGGCGGTCTCCAGCGGCCCGGTCATCGTCTACCTCAACCTGGACGGCGGCTCGCTGAACTGCAACGGCGAGGACTCGCGCACCAACTCCTCGTACGTGATCTGCAACGTCAGCTACCCGGCCTTCAGCACGTCGGGCTTCACCTGCGGATCGCTGGAGCAGTGCAAGGACGCGTTCGTCACCGCCGAGCAGGATCTGTGGGCCGAGTGGAACATCGTCTTCACGAAGACGCGCCCGACCTCGGGGAACTACGAGATGGTCATGGTGGGCGGCAACTCCGGCGGCGGCGCCGCAGGCGTGGCGCCGCTCGATTGCGGCAACTTCAACCCCAACGACATCGCCTTCGCGTTCTCCGAGGTGGTCGCGTTCGGAGCCTGCTCGTTCAACGAGGTGGTCACGACCATCGCGCAGGAGCTCGGCCACGCGCTGGGCATGTGTCACAACGCCGACACCGGCAGCGTCATGTACCCGGCCATCGCCAGCTGCATGCCCGACTGGGGCTGCGGCGCGCAGATCGACTCCTGCGGCTGCGAGGGGCTCGGCTACGACCCGTTCTGCCCGGCGACGGCGTTCGACTCGCTCTTGGGCCCGGCCGTGGACGACATGCCGCCGACCATCACGTTCGTCGGCCCGACCGACGGCGCCAGCGTGGCGCAGGCGTTCGACGTGACCGTCAACGCCGTCGACGAGCGCGGCGTGGCGAACGTCTACCTCTACGTGAACGGGGTGCTGGCCGGGATGGACGACACGCAGCCCTACGAGTGGACGGTGAACGCGCCGGGCACGGGCCCGCTCGACCTCGAGGCGTGGGTCTGGGACACCGGCGACAATAGCGCCAACGCTGCCATCACGGTCGACGTCGTCGACCCGTCGGACCTGGGGGACATCGGCGCACCCTGCAGCGCCAACGGCGAATGCGCCTCGAACATCTGCGCCACGCGCGGCACCGAGGGCCGCTGCACCGAGACGTGCACGTCGCCGGCGGACTGCCCAGCCAGCTTCACGTGCGACTCGGCCGGCTCGGTGAACGTGTGCTGGCCGCCGGACGGCTACATGCCGCCGCGCGCCGGCTGCGGCTGCGTGGTGGCCGGAGCCGACGCGCCCGGCACCGGCGGCGGCACCGCGCTCCTGGGCGCCGGGCTGCTGTTGGGCCTGCTGCTGGTGCGCCCGCTGGCGGCACGCGGGCGCCGGCGCCGGACGGGCTGACGGCAAGGGACCCCGCCCGGCCGGTGCGCGCCTTCTGACCCCATGACCATGCACGCCGCTGCGGGCGGACGGCCTCGCGCCGATCTCGCCATCGCGCTTGCCGTCGTCGTCGCCGCCGTCGTCCCGGCCACGGCCGGCGCGGGCTGCACGTCGCGCGCGACGCTGGCCGTCGTGATCCCTTCGGCCGCAGTGGCCGCGTCGACGACGACCATCGCGCTCAGCTACACGCGCAAAGGTGATGCCGCCGTGTGCGACGCGCCCGCGGCGGCCACGTTCGACCAGACCCTGACGTTCTCCTTCCCGCTCGCCGCCGACGCGGCGCTGCCCACGCTGCGCGCGGGTCGCTACGTGATCTGGGCGCGGGCGCTGGGCGGCCCCGTCGACACGCTGGTCCTGGCGGAGCAATGCGAGGAGCTGCGCATCGGCTACTTCCGCCACCACGTCGAGATCGTCCTGGCCGGCACCGGCGCCGGCGTCGACGGCGGCACCGACTCGGGAGTTGCCGGCGACGGAGGGCCCGACGCGGGCACCGACGCCGGCCCGCCGCCGGTCCTCGACACGCTCGCCGTGAGCGTCGCTACCGAGGAGGCGCCCACGACGGCGCTCACGGGTCTGAGCGTGTACGTGGCCGACGCGGGCGGCGACGTGATGAGCGCGACGACCGACGCGGCCGGTCAGGCGACGTTCGGGCCGGGCGCGGCGCTGGCAACGCCGCTCGACGTCACGGTGCGCTACGTGGTGCCGGCCAGCGGGCTCGACGTGCAAGTGACGATCCTCGGCGTCGTTCCGGCCGCCGGCGCGCTGGACGTGCGCGTGCCCTCGCCGCTGGCCCCGGCTGCGCCGGCCTCCGGCATGGTCAGTGGCAACGTCGTGGGCTCCGCGGGCGGATCGTCGGCCACCGTGGCGTTCGTGGACGCGCTGGAGGGCGGCGGTGGGGGCGGCAACGTGAACGGCCCCGGCACGATGTACACCGCGATGCTGAGCGACACGGCTGCGACCTACAGCGCGCTGCTGCACGAGACGGGCGTGGTGCCCGAGCGCGTCGCCTTGCTCGGCGCGGTGGCGGTCGCGCCGGCGGCCCCCGACTTCGACCTCGGCACCGGCGGCGTGCCGCGCGACGTCGCCTCCACGCTCAGCGCGTCGTCCGTGCCGGCGGCCTACGACGGAGCGAGCGCCTTCGACGTCGTGGCGGAGGCCACGCGCGGCGACTTGCTCGTCGAATCGCTCGCGCCGCTGGCGTCGCCGGCGGCGACTACGGTGTTCGATCCGGCGGCGGCCGCGCTTCCGGCCGGCACGCGCCTGCGCGTTTCCGCGCGCGCCGAGTCGGCGGCGACCGTGGCCGCCTGCGGCGACTTGCCGGCCCTCGCCGCCGCCGCAGCGGCCGGCACGGCCACGCTGCCGGCACCCCCCGACTTCGGGCTCACGCTGCTGGACCCGCCCGTGGCGACCATGCCGAGCGAGGCCTCCCCCACGTACCCCGCGTTCGCGGCCGGCGCGCCGCTCGCCTTCACGGCGCCGGCCAGCGCTGCGCCCCTGGCCACCGTCTTGCGCGTCTTCTTCACGCGCGCCGACACGACCCCCGCGCTGCTCGTGCTCGTGGCGCCCGCCGGGGCCACGGCCGCCGCAGTCCCCGACCCCGCCGCAGTCGGTGCGACCCTGACGGGGGACGACGGCGCCGGCTACTGCTTGACCGTCACGCGCGTGGACGCGCCCGGCACCAGCTACGACATCGATGGCGGACGCGCCCCCGGCGCTGCGTCGGGCCGCCTGTACGGCGGCGCCGCCGCCACCTCCACGCGTCGGCTCGTCTTCACACGCTAGCTAGCGCTACTCCAGCACGCGCACCACCACCACCGAGACGTTGTCGCCGCCGCCGCGCTCGTTCGCGAGGTCGATGAGCGCGCGGCAGGCGGCGTCGGCGGCCGGACACTGCTCCAGCACCGTCTCGATCTCGGCGTCCGTCACCTCGCCGGTCAGGCCGTCCGAGCACAGCAAGAACACGTCGCCGGCGCGCACGTCGGTGCGGCCCAGCGCCACGTCCACCGTCTCCTTCAAGCCGAGCCCACGCGTGATGAGGTTCTTGTAGGGGAACGCGGCGATCTGCTCCTCGGTGAGCTTCACACCGGCATCGATGAACTCGGACAGCGCGTTGTGGTCGCGCGTCAGCGGCACCAGCGCTCCGTCGCGCAGCCGGTAGACGCGCGAGTCGCCGACGTGCGCGATCGTGACGCGGTCCTCGCGCACCAGAATGGCGGCGATGGTGGACGCCATGCGGTCGGCGCCGCGCCGCTCGGCGGCGTCCCGGATGCGCGCGTGCGCGTTGCGGATGGCGTCGCCCAGGCGCACCGCCGTGGTGTCCGCCTCGCGCCGCGCGTGCTGCCAGATGGTGCGCCGCACGCCTGACTGCGTGCCGAGCTCCGACGCCAGCACGCCCACCGCGATGCCGCTCGCGACCTCGCCGGCGTTCAGCCCGCCCACCCCGTCGGCCACGGCGAAGAGCTTCGCGTCGCCCTCCACGAGGATGGCGTCCTGGTTGCTGTCGCGCGCTTGCCCCGTGTCCGTCAGCCCGAAGGCGTCGATGCGCACCCGTGCAGCTTACCATCTACCCAGGGGCCCGTGCGCGCGGCGAGTACGCCGTGCTCCGATGCCCCCGGACCCCGTCGGCCGGGCGGCCAAGCCGCCTCTTCCGCCTCCGCCCCCGGACCCTGTCGGCGGGGCGGCCAAGCCGCCTCTTCCGCCTCCGCCCCCGGACCCTGATCCCGGCCGGTTTTCAGGGCGGCGGACCGACCAGCAGCGGGCGGACGGCGCGCAGCACGCGCACCGCCTCGTCGGGCTTCAGCTCCAGCGTGCCGCGCAGCGAGGCGCCGTCGGTGAAGACGTCGATGGAGTCCAGCAGCGGGCGCACGCCGATGAGGGTCAGAAGCCATGTCTCACGCAGGTCGTCCAGCACCTTGGACCAGGCCTCGCGGGCGCGCGCCGCGTCGGCGGCGCTCTTGAAGCGCATCTCGGCGTGCACCTCGGCTCCGACGACGACGTCGACAGCCAGGCGGAGCGACTCCGGCGCTGGCGCGAACGATCCCCAGTCAATCATCGGCAGGAGCCGCTCCACGCCTGTGCCCGCCACCAGCAGCTCCGGCCCGTCGCTGCGGCGCAGCGGCCCTTCGCCGGGGACCGGCGCCGCGCCCGCCAGAAGCGCCGTCGCCTTGCCCGCCGCCGTGACCGAGGGGCGCGAAGCGGGCCCCGCATCCGGGGCCAGCAGCTTCGCGGCGCGCCGCGCCGGGAACACCGCCAGCACGTCGTCCGCCACCGCCGTCACCACATAGGGGGGCTTGGCGGCGGCCGCCGGGGCGAACGCGAACACCCCGGGCGCCACCTCCAGCCGCCGCGCCTTCTCGCCCAGCCCGGCCAGTCGCCCCTCCGCCCGCGCGACGTGCGAAGCGGCGCCGTCCTCGCCCTTCGCCGGTACGCGCAGCCGAACCACGAGGTACAGGAGGCCCGGGATGTACGGGTTGGGCGAAGCGATCACCAGCTCGTCCACGTCCTCCACCAGGTCCACGCCCGTCCAGCCGATGAGCTCGTCGAGCCCCGCCAGCACGTGCAGCGTGTCGGCGACGTCGGCGCGCAGCGGGCTGCGCCGCAGCGCCGCCATGTCGACCCACACCGCTAGGCGCGCGTCGCCCGGCACGTGGTCTCCGAGCGGCGACCCCGCCGCGTGCAGCGCCTTCCACGCCAGCATCGGGTCCTCGGTGCGCGGCGCACTCGACGCCTCGCGCGCCGGCCCCGGCCCCCGCGGCGGGCCCTGCGCCTCCTTGAGCGGCGCGCTCTCCGCCGGCGCAGTCTCGGCAGGGCCCGTCTCGGGCACCAGCACGGCGTTCTCCTCGGGCGGCGGCTCATCCGCTTCCGGGGCCGCGGTCGCGGGCGGCGGCTCGCCCGCTGCGGCGGTCCCTTCGTCCGCTCGCGGCGCCGCCGTCAGGGGCTCGCCGCGGTCGGGGGTCTTCTTCTCCTCCGCCTCGTTAGCCGCCGCCCGATCGTCGGCGGGCGGGAGCGGCAGCGCCCCTTCGTCCTCGTGGACGTCGACCTCGGCGACCTCGAAGTCGACGAACGGAAGCTTGGGGGCCGTGCCCAGGAGCGCGCTTCCCACCGCCAGCGCGTGCAGGGCGAGGGAGCACGCCACCGCCACCACTGCTCGGGCGGCCGTACGGCGGCGTTCCATGGTTGGAAATATGGTCGCGATCCGGAACGAGTGCCCGGATCGCGACCGGCTCAGGTGGTCAGCGCGTGACGGCGAGGATCTCGTCGTCTCCGCTGTCGCCGCCCTTGCGGATCTCCGCGCACCAGGGCTTGGTGCCCGGATCAAGGTAGGCGTTGCAGGCGGCGAACTTGCTGACCTTATAGGTCTTCGCGTTCGCGGTGCCCTTGAAGAAGGTGGTGTACACCATCCCGGTCGCGATGAGGGCGAGCCCCAGCACGATCGACGCGAAGATGGTGCGAAGCGTCCAATCGGTCTTGATCATGTTGGCATCCTCCTCGCCTACCAGTCGGTGGCGAGCGCATGCGTGCCGTCCGCGTTCAGGATCTCTGCACACCAAGGCTGCGTGCCAGGATCGAGGTACGCGTTGCACGCCGCGATCTTGTTGACGGTCAGGTCCTCTTTCGCGTCCACGGTCGTCGGCGCGAAGGCGAGATAGAGCGTAGAAGCCCCGATCGCCAGCGCCGCCGCGGCCAGCACGCCCAGCAGCAATTTCGTCAGTCGGTCGATCACCATGGGGCCTCCCTAGAAGATCTTCGTTCCGAGCTTCTTCGTGCCGTCGTCGCCGCCCACGTTGAATACCTGGGCACACCAGGGGCGTTCGCCCTCGACGAAGGCGTTGCACACCGCGCCGAGCTCCACGTAGTAGGAGGCGGCGCGCGCTTCCGCGGGGCGCAGGGCGTTGTACGCCGCCGTCCCGCCGATGACCAGGAGCAGCCCGAAGGCCGCTCCCGCCAGCCACTTCACGATCCGATCGTTCATCGTTGCCTCCCAACCCGCTCCGCGTGGGGAGCGGTGGATGTCGTCTTCGTCACTTCGTCACCGACAGGTGAAACTCCTTGTCCTTCTTCTGCACCTCGGCGCACCAGGGCTTCGTCCCCGACGGCAGGTACGCGTTGCACAGCGCGAACTTGGTGACGACCCAGCTCTTCGCGTTGGCATCGCTCCCCTTGAGGAACGTGCCGTACACGAGTCCCACAGCGGTCATCGCCAGCCCCAGGAACAGGGCGGCAAGGATCATGCGAAACGTCCAGTCAGAACGGATCATGGCTCCTCCTAGAAGACCGTGGTGGCCAGCGCGTAAGTGTCGCCGCCGCCGAGGCTAAGCACCTCGGCGCACCAAGGCTTCTCGGGCGGCGCGATGTCAGCGTTGCAGACGGCTCCGAGCTCCACGTACCAATCGGCCGCATTGGCCGGCTCCGGCGCGAACGCCTGGTAGGTCACGGTCGCTCCGATCACCAGGAGCGCCGCCCCGATGGCCCCCAAGAGCCACCGGGTGATGCGATCGTTGAACATGCGGGTCCTCCTCCTCTGCCTTTCTGGTTTTGGGTTCGGCTCCACGTCGGAGCCACCACGGTCGGTCGACTACGTCATCATCATCATCGTCATCATCGTCAGGGACATGCCCCGTTCACGAAAACGTCGTCCACGTACCAGCCGGCGTAGGTATTCGCCACGCCGTCGATGGTGTCGAAGAACCACTGCAGCTGCACCGACATCCCGTTGTACGCCGACAGGTCGACGGTCTGCATCACCCACAGCCCCGCCGTGCCGCTCGACGTCTCGGCCGGGTCGCAGCGGCTCCACACCTCGACTGGCGCGCCCGCGCCCACGGGGTCGACCTTGAGGGATAGCTGGTCGTAGCCGCCGAAAGTCGAGCAGCCCTCCGACTCGCCCCAGGTGTAGAACGTCACCGACGATCCGGTCGCCGGCAGGTTGACGATGCCGCTCGTGGCGGTGCCGCTGTTGCTCAGGCCGCTGCAGTCGAAGTTGTTCGTGGCCGGGTTGCCGTACCAGAGCGCGTGCATCGGGCTGTACGACTGGCCGTCATAGACGTTCCAGGCCACGCCCGAGGTGCAGGTGCCGGTGAACGTCCAGCCCATGGCCGCGCCGCCGGTGAAGTTGTACAGACAGCCCTGCTCGTCGTCGTCGGCGGCGGACCCGCAGCCGATGTCGGCCGGATAGTCGGTCGTCATGTCGGCGTCGTTGTCGATGCCGTCGGAGCACAGCGGGCAGCCGACCCCGGGGCAAGAGTCGAGCTCGTCGGTGTCGGACAGCACCGTGCACCCCGGATCGAACGGGAAGTCGATCAGCGCGTCGCCGTCGTTGTCGATCGTGTCGCTGCAGTCGCCCGCCACGCAGGTGAACGTGCCGGTGCCGGGGTCCACGCAGGCGAACCCGGCGGCGGCGTCGCAGGTGAAGACCGTACTGGCCGGGTCGCAGGCCGAGCCACCGGCGACCTGGCCGCTGACCTGGAGCTGGTACGAGCCCGTCGACCCGTTCATGCCGTCGACGAACAGGAAGTAGGTCCCGGCGCCGAGGAAGGAGACGATCTCCGAGCCGCCCGTGAACGACCCTGGCGC
>DASYRF010000235.1:0-2878 GCA_036004705.1 Myxococcota bacterium | reverse complement strand
GCCGCCGGTCTCGCGCATCAGCTCGAGCAGGTCGGCGACGCGGCGGTCGCCGAGCGCGAAAACGGCCTGGCGGTGAGCGGCGGCCGGGGAGCCGCTGCTGACGCGCACGTTGGCGACGGGGCCCAAGAGGCGCCGCACGCGCGCGATGCGCCGCTTCAGCTCTGCCACCGGCATCATCGGCATCCATTGAAACGGCGTCCACGGCTTGGGGACGAGCGGCGACAGCGACGGGACCACCTCGCCGAGGCGGCCGTGCGCGCGCGCGGCGCCGGCGTAGGCCTCGCGGCAGCGCGCTGTGAGGTGAGCGATGGCCTCGACGTCCTCCATTGTCTCGGTCTCGACGCCGACGATGAAGTAGAGCTTGACGTTGCGCGCGCCGGCGGCGGCGGCGCGGCGCACCGCTTCGACGATCTGCTCCTCGGAGATGGGCTTGTTGATGACGTGGCGCATGCGCTGCGAGCCGCCCTCGGGGGCGAGCGCCACGCCGTCGGGCGCGCCTTCCACCTCCACCGTGCGAGCGAGGCGCGAGGCGCCGCCGCCGGCCGGCGCCATGGCGCCCACGCGCAGCGACGACAGGGTGTAGGCGCCGCCGTCCTGCGCGGCGGCGCGGGCGAGCTCGGGGAGCGCCGGGTGGTCGCTGACGTCGGCGCCGACGAGGCCGATCTTCGAGCGCTCGGCGCGGCCGGCGCGGATGGCGGCGAGCGAGGAGTCGGCGTCGCGCGTGCGGTACGGATAGTAGGCGTACGAGGAGGCGCAGAAGCGGCACCCCCAGGGGCAGCCGCGGCTGACCTCGACGAGCGCGTGCTCGCCGAACTCGGCGCCCTTGGCGTAGATGACGGTCTGCGCGGTGGACTTCGCCAGGTCGCGTACGTAGCGGCGCGCGACGCGCGGCGGGGCGGCGGGATCGGCCGGGCGGAACGAGGCGAGCGGCCCGGGGCGGCCGTCGGCGCCGGGCGGGGCGTAGGTCGGCTCGTACAGCGCCGGCACGTAGACGCCGGGGACGGCGGCGAGCGCGCGCAGCAGGTCGGCGCGGGGGCGGCGATCGCGGCGCGCGGCGGCGATGACGGCGGCCATCTCGGCGGCGACTTCCTCGCCTTCGCCGAGGGCGACGGCGTCCAGGAACGGCGCCATGGGCTCGGGGTTGAGCGTCAGGGCGATGCCGCCGGCGATCACGAGCGGGAAGCGCTCGTCGGCGGCGCGCGCCGCGGCGCGCAGCGGAAGGCCGGCGCGGGCGAGCGCTTCGAGCGCGTGCGGGTAGTCTTCCTCGAAGGAGACGGAGAGGGCGACGACGTCGAACTCGCGCGCCGGGCGGCCGGACTCCAGGCCGCGCAGCTCGGTGGCGGCGCCCTGGCCGAGCGGGTCGACGAACGCGCGCTCGCACAGCGCGTCGTCGCGGCCGTTCAAGAGCTGGTAGATGGTATGGACGCCGAGGTTGCCCATCCCGACCGAATAGGTGTTCGGGTAGACGAGCAGGTAGGCGGTGCGGTCGGGTGTCCAGGCCTTGCGGATCACGCCGCGCTCCTCGACGGGCGCGGCCGGGGCGAGGTACGGGGCCTCGCGCCAGGTGCGCCGATCGGGCTTCTCGAAGCCGCCGTCCTCGACGTAACTCGCCGGGCGCGCAGGGCGTGCGGGGCGCGCGGGGTGGTCCGGGCGTGCCACGCGCGCTGGGCGGCCCGGTTCCACGGCCCGTGCCGGACGCGCGGGCGGCGCGCGGCGGCGCTTCTTCATGCGTCCGACCACCAGCGGTCGTCGTGGGCGCGGCGCAGCTCCTCAACGACGCGTCGGACCGGCGCGGGCAGCGCTTCAGGGCGCGGCATTTCTTGTTCGGCGGCGGCGGCGTGCGCGTGGGGCGGGGGGTCGTCGAAGAGCAGCGCGCGCAGCGCGGCGAGCAGGCAGGCGCCGAGCCCGTCGAGCGCGTAGCCGCCCTCGAGCAGCACGCCGATGCGGTCCGGCGCGCCGTCGGGAGCGAGCCCGCGCACGAGGCGCCCGAGCTCGGCGAAGCCGGCGGGCGTGACCTCCATCTCGGCGAGCGGGTCGCCCGCGTAGGCGTCGAAGCCGGCCGACACGAGCACCAGGTCGGGGCGGAAGCGGCGCGCCGCGGGCACGAGCGTGGCCAGGTAGGCGGCGGCGTACTCGGCGTCCCCGCAGCCGGCGGGGAGCGGCACGTTCAGCGTGAAGCCGCGGCCGCGCCCGGCGCCGATCTCCGAGGCGCGGCCGGTACCCGGGTAGAAGGGGAACTGGTGCGAGGAGAAATAGAGCACGCGGTCGTCCTCCCAGAAGGCGTCCTGCGTGCCGTTGCCGTGGTGGACGTCCCAGTCGACGATGAGGACGCGCGCGACGCGGCCGGTGGCGAGCGCCGCGGCGGCGGCCGCCGCCACGTTGTTGAAGATACAGAACCCCATGGCGGTGTCGGGCGTGGCGTGGTGGCCGGGGGGACGCAGCAGCGCGAGTCCGCCGCGCGCGTCGCCCTGCACGAGCGCGCAGGCGAGATCGACCGCGCCGCCGGCTGCGGCGAGCGCCGCGTCGCGCGTCCCGGCGGAGAAGAACGTGTCGGCGTCGAGGTGGCCGTCGCCGCCGCCGTCCAAGGTGCGCAGCGCTTGCGCGACGTAGGCGGCGTGGTGGACGCGCTGCAGCTCCGCCGCGGTGGCGGGGCGCGCCGGTAGCGGCTCGAACGCGGGACGCATCCCCGCGTCGTTCAGCGCCGCGCGGGCCGCGAGCAGCCGCTCGGGGCGCTCCGGGTGCAGGCCGCGCGCGCGGTGCAGCAGGAAGCGATCGTCGTCGACCAGGGCGGGCCGCATGGGCCGGCAGTATAGCGGCGCGCGGCCTCGTGCGTGCGAATACCGGCGATGGGTCGCCGCCGTCGCGTGCGTCAGGGCGC
>DASYRF010000234.1:0-26959 GCA_036004705.1 Myxococcota bacterium | reverse complement strand
AATCGAAGCTGGGCGGTCGTGGGGCGGTCAGCTTCATCTCTTCGTTAGCCAGCCGCGGGCGCATCGTCGAACCACACCTTGTGCGCGTGTTGATATGGCTTGGGCGCGCCCGGGTGGGCGAAAGGATACCAGGTCACCTCGCGCTCGTCGAAATGAACGGAGCGCGCTTGACCATAGGTCGAGAGGTTCGGACTCAAGAGCGGGGCGTCGCCGACGCCGAGCAGCGCCGCCATGACACGCAATGCTGCGTTGCCAAGGCTGATGACGATAGGCGCGTGCGCAGCATCCAGTTCGCTCCGGAGTCGTGGTAGCTCCGTCTCAAGCGCACGCTTCACAATGTCCTCTTCCGATGGGTGCGACGGCAGCCCTTCCGGCGCCTTTCCCAGGCCGTCGAGTATCGGGCCGATGTCCGACACGAGGCGCTCTGCGACGCCCTTGCTGACGTGGTAGCGGGTCAAGCAGCACAGGTGCAGGCGTTCGACCGCCCGAAGCGGCCGCGACACCTGCCCGGCGTGCTGGACACAGCCCAGGTACGCGCCCTGTTGCGGGCGATGCGGCCGCCTTACGCACTCATCGCGGCGGTGCTCTATGGCGCGGGGATGCGACTCCACGAATGCCTTGGCGTGCGGGTCAAGGACGTGGACCTGCTGTCGGCAGACCCGACCGTGGTTCGTGCGCCGGCACAATTCCTGCTTGCACGGGCACGCGCGAGTCCGCGCACGAACCCCGGTCGGGCATGTGGGGCGATGACAATTGGCGAGGTCAAATGGAGGCGTACCTGGTTGACGAACGCCAGGCGGCGCTCAATAGTATCGTCGGTCTTCGAAACGACATTGCGCACGGCGGCGGCGCGGGGGTGTCGTTAGCGCAGGTCGTTACGTATTGGACGCACATCCAGGCCGTCGTGGAACATATGGCCGACATTGTCTTGGCGCCCGCAAGACGACCGGCGGCAGTCCGCCGTACGGGGCGGGCGTAGGCAGCCCGGCGGCGGCCGCCGCCCGCAGCGCTGCAATCAGGCTTCGATCGGCCTCGTTGACGGGCGCGGGCGGATGGGGGCTGGCGCCGCAGGCCATGACCGGGACGGCGGCCGTCAATAACCAATGTCGGCTTTGTCGTTGCCATGGTGGCGTTCCATCGCTTCAGCGCGTCGACGAACTCTTTCGTCACGCCGCAGGTCGCCACGGGTTTGGCCGGGCGAAGGGCGATCGTGCCGGTGGCGTCGATGAAGTAGCCCCACGTAATGCAACCGATGGAAACGGCCCTCCTGCCGGGGTTGTGACAGATGCCGCCCGTTTGAAACTCCTTGCCGCGAGGGAGGACTCGACCGACGTTCGTGCGTCGGCACAATTCCTGCTGCGCGGCCGCAGGCGATTCCGCGCACGAACCACGGTCGGGTACGGACGCAAATGGGCCTCCGACAGCAGCCTGATGGCCGCCTCAAGGCGATCGCCGGCGACAGAGCAAGCATCGCGGAAGCCACCGCGTGAGGAGACGGGCCCTGGCGAGTCGGTAGGTACGCATCATGAAGATGTTGCCTTGAAGACGGCGCCCGCGAGCTCGCGGTCCTCGCGCCTCATCGTGTACCCAAGTAGCGGCACGACCGCGCCGTGCGTCGCAAGGCAGCCGTCCTCGAGGCGGGCATGAGTTCGCACAATCACGAACTGGACGCGGGCGAAGTCTGAGGGTCGGGCGAGCGCCTCGGACTGGAGCCGCGAAACGAACACCTCCGGGTCCGTGTTTCGTTCCACATCAACGACGACTACGCCGGTGCCGTCCGGCGTGACCTGGCGCGTGGCTTTCCGAACATTCCTGAGCGCGCGCGCCGCCGCCTTCTCGGGCGACGTCTCGACGCCGAAGCTCACGGAAAAGGCCCCCGGAGTGCACCCGGGTCGGTGCACGATCGCGAACTCCCCGATGGGATGTGAGCCAGGTGCTGCTCCCTCGCTATGCCATTTCTGGTATGCGCTGACCATGCCCTCGAGGATTTCCTCGCGTCGGGCGATCAACTCCTCGAGCCCACCGCGCTCGAACAGTCGCTTCCGAATGGCTGGCGCCATCTCGATACACTCGCCATTGGGGCTGGTAGGGTGTTCAAAGTGGTACCACGTCAACGAGTCCATGAAGCCTTGGATGAAGGCGTGGATGAAGCGATCCACGTCAGGGGCGCGGCCGAGCTTCAGCTCGAGGCGATAGACTCGATCCCGATGACGCACGCGCAGATCCGCGCCCCCAAGACGGCCCTCAGGTGCGTACTCGACCGACATCCCCGCTCTGTGGAGCTGCGCCCACACCTCGAGCTCGAACCGCGCGCCGTGGTACTCGGGGCCGATTCGAAGCCGCTCGACGAGGTCGGGCGCCGCGGTCCATGGATCTGCGGCAGCGAGGTCGAGCCCAAGGAGGATCTTCGGGGCCAGATGCCACGCGAATCCCGCAATGAGGAGCGGCGTGACGAGGAAGTCTGCGTCGTCGTTCAGTAGCTGGTAGGCGACGTTGAGCGGGTACAGTCGTGTCAGTTCCCGTGCGGCGGTCTCCAGCTGCTCGCGGGAGAACTGGCCGCCCGGGTACGTCAGTGGGGAGTCAGCGTTCAGAAACCACGGCGTGTGAGGCCACGTCGTGTCAGCCATGACTTCGTCTGCGTGCGCCCGACGATGATCAACTCGCTCACTGTCCAATATGCTTCCCCCTACTTGTCCTGGGGTTTGATCTGGATCCCGGCCGGCCGATGATCAAGGGGCGGGCTGCGCTCCCCACTGGCTGGGCGATCTCCCCTGTATGCGTAACCGCCTAGAACTCCCGGAGTTCCGGATGGAAGGAGATCCAGGCTCGACGCGAGATGATCCCCATCCCGTCACAGAGGACGGTGCCGCCCCGGCGCAAGGGAGCCGGAGGACCCGGAGGACCCGACCGACGTTCGTTTGCCCGGAGGACCCGACCGACGTTCGTTTGTCGGCACAACTCATGCGTGCACGGCCGTAGGCGAACCCGCGCACGAACCACGGTCCGGCGCGGCCTGCGGCCTCACTCTGGCTGGCCGCCGGCGACGCGGGAATGAGAAACGAACCGCGCGCGGACGCGCCCCGCCGGCATGCGAGAATCCCATCATGCCCGGCCCCCTCCCCAACGGCCCCTACGAGCACCTCCTAACCGAGGCCCTCGCTTCCGCCCTCGCCCCCATCCCCGCCGACCGCACCACCCTCGAGCCCCTCCCCGACGCCGACGCGCACCTCGCCCTCGCGCGCCACCTCGCCCGCGAGGCCGCGCGCACCCTCGGCCTCCTCCCCGCCACCGACCGCGCCGCCACGGCCACCGCGATCCTCTCCGCGCTCCTCGACCACCTCGCCACCATCGCCCGCGCGCACCACCACGACGACGCCCCCATCCTCGCCCAGCGCCTCGCCCCTCCGCCCCGGCGCCTACTCAGTATCCACCGCACCACCCCCACGCCCGCCGAGCGCCCCTCGACGCCCCTCTCCGAGTCGACGCTCCTCACCCGCAACCGCGCCGAACCGAACCTGGGCCGCGAGCTCGCGGCCGAGATCGCCTCCTCCGACCGCATCGACGCCATCGTCGCCTTCGTCACGATGCCGGGCGTCCGCGTCCTCCGCGATGCCCTCGAGCGCTTCGCCCGCCGCGCCGACCAGGGCGCCCAGCTCCGCCTCCTTACGACCGTCTTCACGGGCACCACCGAGATCGCCGCCCTCGAATGGCTTGGCCGCCTCCCCGGCGTGCAGCTCAAAATCTCCTTCGACACGCGACGCACTCGCCTCCACGCGAAGGCCTGGCTCTTTCACCGCGCCACCGAGCTGACGACCGCCTACGTGGGCTCCGCCAACCTGACCGCCACCGCGCTCGGCGCGGGCCAGGAGTGGATGGTCAAGGTGTGCGCCGCCGACCTCCCCCAGGTCATCGCGAAGTTCGAGGGCACGTTCGACACTCTCTGGAACGATCCGGAGTTCGAGGCCTGGACGCCCGACGACCCCGACCTCCGGGCGCGGCTCGTGTCGGCCCTCCAGAGCGAGTCCTCACCCGACGCCGCGCCCACTCGCCTCGTGACCATCCGGCCCTTTCCCTTCCAGGAGGAGATCCTCGACCGCCTCGCCGCGGAGCGCGAGGTTCACGGCCGCCGCCGGAACCTCCTTGTCGCCGCCACCGGCACCGGGAAGACGGTCATCGCCGCCTTCGACTACGCGCGTATCGCCGCGCGTGTAGGGGTCCTCCCACGGCTACTCTTCCTCGCGCATCGCCGCGAGATCCTCGACGGGGCGCGCCAGCAGTTCCGCCACGTCCTGCAGGACGGCTCGTTCGGCGAGCTCCTCACCGGACGCGACGAGCCACGCCGCTTCGAGCACCTCTTCGCCTCCATCCAGAGTGCCGGCCCCCTACTCGACCGCCTCGGCCCAGAACACTGGCGTCACGTGATCGTGGACGAGTGCCACCACATGCCCGCCACGTCGTATCAGGACGTCGTTCCCCGCCTGCGCGCCGACATCCTCGTCGGGCTGACCGCCACCCCCGAGCGGAGCGACGGCAAGTCCCTACTGCCGGACTTCGACGGCCACGTCGCCGCGGAGCTACGCCTCTGGCACGCGCTGGAGCGGCAGCTCCTCGTGCCGTTCGAGTACTACGGCATCGCGGACGACGTGGACCTCCGACAGGTCCGCTGGTCGCGCACGGGCTACGACCTCGGCGCGCTCAGCGACGTCTACACCGGCCACGACGTCCGCGCTGCGCGCATTCTTCGCCAGCTCGCCGATCGCGTCGGCGACCCGCGCGCCGTCCGCGCGCTCGGCTTCTGCGTGAGCAGACCCCACGCGGAATTCATGGCCGCGTGCTTCCAAGCCGCGGGCGTGCCCGCGATGGCCGTCCACGGCGGCTCGCCCGCCGACCAGCGCGAAGAGGCGCCCGGGTGGCTCCGCGATCGGAAGGTCAACGTCCTCTTCACTTGCGATCTCTACAACGAAGGCGTCGATCTCCCGTTCGTCGACACGCTCCTCCTCCTCCGGCCGACGATGAGCGCCACCCTCTTCCTCCAGCAGCTCGGCCGCGGCCTCCGCCACCACGCCGCCAAGAGCACCTGCCTCGTCCTCGACTTCATCGGCCGCCACCGCGACGAGTTCCGCTTCGACGCCGTGCTCTCCGCGTTCACAGGCGTCCCGCGCGCCCGCCTGCGCCGCGACCTCGAGGAAGGCTTCCCCTTTCTCCCGAGCGGCTGCTCCGTACAGCTCGACGAAGTATCGCGCGACGTCATTCTCCACTCATTGCGCACCGCGGTCGCCGGCGCCCAGCGTCTGGCCGCCGAGCTGCGCGAGCTCCAGGCCAGCCGCGAAGCTCCGATCTCGTTGCCTCGCTTCCTAGAAGAGTCCGGCCGCGCGCTTGACGACGTCTACACCAGCCGCCACGGCTGGGCGGCCATCCAGCGCATCGCGGCCAACGCGCCGGCGGACGAAGAGGCCGAGGACCTGAGCCGCCGCTTCGGCCGTCTTCTTCACGCCGACGACCTTTCGCGCTGGCGCACCTACGAGGACGCCCTCGCCGCTGCCCGCGCTGGCCGCGCCCCCGCGCTCGACGCGCGCGCCCGTCTCCGCCTCCAGATGCTCGACTTCCAGCTACAGGAGCGCGGTGTGCTCTCCGCGGCCGAGGATACGATTCGCTACCTCGCCGCCCGCCCGGCCGCCCAGCAGGAGCTCAAGGAGCTCCACGAAGTCCTCGCCGAACGCGTCACCCTCGTCGGCGAGTACTACCCCGTTCCCGAATGGCCGCTCCTGCTCCACCGCCACTACCGGCGCCGCGAGATTCTCGCCGCGGTCGGCGAAGTCCGTCCCGGCGACAAGAAGAACACCGTCCAGGGCGGCATCCTGAAGCTCTACGCGTCCCGCCGCGAGCTCCTCTTCGTCACGCTCGACAAGTCCAGCGGCAGCTTCTCCCCCAGCACCCGCTACCGCGACTACGCACTCAGCCGCGACCGCTTCCACTGGGAAACCCAGGGCGCCGCCAGCGTCGACCGCCCGAGCGGCCGCCGCTACCTCGACAGCGCAACGAACGGCTGGTCCTTCTACCTCTTCGTCCGCACCGACCCCGAAGCGGCCTACGCGTTCCTCGGCCGTGCCATCTACGAGACCCACGCCGGGGATCGCCCCATCGCCATCACCTGGAAGCTCGACCACGCGATGCCGGCGGGACTCTTCGAGCGGTACGCGACGCTGACGCCAGGTTGAGCGCGCGTTACGCCTCGCGCTCGAGCAATTCGCCCCGGGCATGCTTGCCAGCCCACCGCAGCTCCGCTTTGGCCGAATGGGCCAGTTCTCCTGTCCGGTTTGGACAGGAAGGGGGAACGATGTGCAGCGCGCGCGACTCGACGCGAGGACAGAGGAGCGAAACGAGGGCGTTTCTGAAGGGGTGTCGGAGGAGGCGGGCGGTTGGCACGGGGCCTGCACTATAAGGCTTTCGGATGGACGACGCGGGTTCCGGTCGGCAATTTCGCTGGCTGCAGCGCGCGACGGACAATCCGAAGGGCCCTGAGGGGCCCAAGAATGGAGAAAGAAGATGTTGGTGACTCGTGAAACGCCTCGCTGGAAGATTGCGGAGGCCCTGCGGCGCGGGGAGCGCGCCTATTTCCTGGCGATCGGAGACGACAGCGGCGCGATCCAGCCGCGCTTGTCGCGCCCGATCGGCGACTACCGGACGGACCTCGACGCGCTGGTCGAGGCGCCGTTCGAGCGGCGCGAGGACCTGGTGGCCCAGAAAGAGGCGACGGCGGCCAAGCACGGCGCCGTGAAGCGCGGCCACCGCTTGGTGATGCGCGCCCGGCGGGCGGCCCGCAAGCGCGCGCCGGAGGCGAAGGCCCTGCACAAGGCGCTGGGCGTCGGCGACGACCTGGACGCGGCCGACGTCGACGGCGTGCTGGTGGGCCTCGCGGCCATGGTCGAGCATGGCGGGGCGGCGGGCGACGGGCTGCTGCCGATCGGGCTGCTGCCGGAGGACGTGACGGCGGCGGCGGCTCTGGCGGTGGAGATCCGGGCCGACCGGAACGCCCAGCGCGCGAAGATGGGCGAGCGCGTGGGCGGGACCGACGAGCGGGAGGCGGTGCACGTGCGCGTCGAGGCCACCATCGACGAGGTGGCGCTGGCGGGCATGACGGCCTTCCGCGACGACCGCGTGCACTACGCCCTGTACGCGGAGCTGGTGGCCGACGCGGGAACGCCGGCCAGCACGACCAGCGGCGCCGCCGGCGCGGACCCGCCGGTGTCTACGCCTCCGGCTCTGCCGCCCTCGTCGCAGAGCTGACCTACCGAGGTCTCACCTGACAATGCCCCCGCGCGGTCTTCCCGGGCCGCGCGGGGGCCCCTTTTTTCGGAATGACCGGATCAGTCTTCGCCGCGATCGCCTTCGGCGTCGGGGGAAGGCGTGCCGGGGCGGCGGCGGCCGCGGGGCGAGATGCCGAGGACGCGCATTCGTTTGTAGAGCGCGGAGGCGTCGCGGAGCTGGAGGGCTTGGGCGGTGCGTACGACGTTGCCGTCGTGCGCGGCGAGGGCCTGCTGGAGCAGGGTGCGCTCGGCCTGGGCGACTTGGTCGTCGAAGGGGACGTGCGCGTCCCAGAGGAGCGCGGGCGGCGCGGGGGAGGCGGCGGTCGGGCCGGGGGCGGGGGCGGCGGCGCGGGCGGAGGGCGGGGCGAGCGCGGCGGCGACATCGGCGGCGCCGATCTCGGGCGCGTCGCTCAGGATGAGGATGCGCTCCACGGCGTTGAGGAGCTCGCGTACGTTGCCGGGCCAGTCGTGGTGCGCGAGCGCGTCGAGGGCGGCGCGGCCGAAGGGACGGGGGCGTAGGTCGCGCTCCGCGGCGAGGCGGGCGACGGCGTGCGACACGAGGTCGGGGATGTCCTCGCGCCGATCGCGCAACGCGGGCACGACGACGTGGAGGACGGCGAGGCGGTCGCGCAGGTCGGCGCGGAAGCGGCCGGCGCGGATGAGGGCGTCGAGGTCCTGGTTGGTGGCGGCAACGAGGCGGACGTCCACGTGCAGGGGGGCTCCGTCGGCGCCGAGACGGGCCACCTCGCCTTCCTGCAGCGCGCGCAGGAGCTTCGCCTGCAGCGGCACGCCGAGCTCGCCGATCTCGTCGAGGAAGAGGGTGCCGCCGTGGGCGCGCTCGAAGAGGCCGCGGCGCGCGGCGACGGCGCCGGTGAAGGCGCCCTTCTCGTGGCCGAAGAGCTCGCTCTCGGCGAGCGACTCGGGGAGGGCGGCGCAGTTGAAGGTCACGTACGGGCGCGCGGCGCGCGGGGAGCCTTCGTGGAGCGCGCGTGCCACGAGCTCCTTGCCGGTGCCGCGCTCGCCGGTGACGAGCACGCGGGTGCTGGTGGGGGCGGCGCGGTCGAGGAGCGCGCAGACGCCTTGCATGGCGGGGGAGCGGCCGACGAGCTGGCGGTGCGCGGCGTGGGCGCGCTCGCGCGCGGCCTTCTCTTCGAGGAGCGCGGCGAGCTGGAGGGCGTTGCGGACCGTCACGAGCAGCTTCTCGGTGCCGATGGGTTTTTCCAGGAAGTCGATGGCGCCGCGCTGCGTGGCCTCGGCCGCGGTGGCGAGCGTCTCGAAGCCGCTCATCACGACGATGGGCGTTTGGACGCCTTGGGCGCGCGCCGTGGTCAGGAGGTCGAGGCCGGAGAGGCCGGGCATTCGCACGTCGACGAGGGCCAGGTCGCAGGGCGCGGAGCGGAGGCGCTGCAGGGCGGCGTGGCCGTCGGCGGCGGTGTCCACTTGGTAGCCTTCGAGCTGGAGCGCGCGGCGGAGGGCGATGACGGTGTTCTTTTGGTCGTCGGCGATCAGGATGACGGGGGCGGAGGCGTCGGGGGGCACGGGGTCATTGGAGCACGGGCGGAGCGCGCGGTTCTAGCGTCGGTGCGCGGAAGGGAGACATGGCGGGCGTGCGTCGCGCCAGCCCCTACGGCGCAGGGGGACTGCGTGGGGCTGGCACGCCGCACGCTAACGTCGATGGGCAACGCCTCCGGAATCGACAGCGGTTGTCGCGGTAGCGCGGGGACGGCGCCGGCGTCGCTTGCGGGCGCCGGCGTCCGCTTCGTGCTCGGCGTCGGCGTCGGCTTCGGCGTCGGCGTCGGCGTGGGGCATCGGCTTCGGCGTCGACGTCGGGCATCGGCGTCGGCTTCGGCATAGGCGTCGGCATCGGCATCGGCGTCGACGTTGCGGCATCGGCTTGGAATCTGCGGGCGGTGGTCGTCAGAAAGGGTAGCTGGGTGCGACCTCCGGCTGGGCGTGCGGGCCGGCGGGTGACGGCGGGGGGGCCCCCGTCGGTGTCGTCCCGAGCGCCCGCCTCGGTGCATCGGGGGTGCTCGGAGGCGTCGGGCGCGAGGGCGCACCGATGGGGGTCCGCCGGCAGGACCCGCCGGGCCTGGGGGCTACGAGCCGGAACCGCGCCGAGGAGCCTCGCGGGCGCACCGATGGGGGTCCGCCGGCAGGACCCGCCGGGCCTGGGTGCTACGAGCCGGAACGGCGCCGAGGAACGTCCCTCGGGCGCGAGCGCGCACTGGCGTCAGTACGGGATGATCGGGCCGGTGTCCACGACTTCGAAGGCGTCGCCGGTGATGGCGCTGATGTCGGAGAGGTTGCAGTCGTTCCAGGCGGGGTCGGGGGCGCCGCTGATGTACCAGTCGCTGCCGTTGTC
Organism: Myxococcota bacterium; assembly: GCA_036004705.1. Classification (GTDB taxonomy): domain Bacteria; phylum Myxococcota_A; class Polyangia; order DASYRF01; family DASYRF01; genus DASYRF01. Next base: position 17,290 of record DASYRF010000234.1, on the reverse strand, counting down.
GGCGAGCAAGAGGCCGTAGGTCTTGAAGGTGGCGCACAGCACCTGAATCTCCGGCGTGCGCGCGGAGCAATCGTAGGTCGCCTTCATGCGTAGGCGCAGGCCCATGGGCGGGAGCGTCGCGTCGGCGGAGCCGGCGGCGTGCGTCGCGGGATGGATGTAGCCGGACTGCGTCGACGACGCCGTCATGCGGATCGCGTGGTTCACGGCGCCGGCGCCGACCACTTCGTCGTAGCGTACGAGGCCGGGGAAGATGGGGAGGCCGGCGGCGTCGGCCGATGTCCAGCTGTCGGGACGCAGCGCGTTCGACGACAGATCGAAGCGCGCGCCGGAGTCGGCCATCCAGGACGTGCCGCCGCCCATCGGGAAGGCGTTGTAGAGCTCGTAGAGGATGCAGGCGTCGTCGTCGATGACGAGCACGTGGCGGTCGCCGTCGCCCATGGGGCCGCCTTCGATGGGCGCGTTGGGCGGGATGGGATACGGGCCCGGATCCGATTCGTCCCACCACGTGAACGTCACGGGGACGAGGGGCTGCGTGCCGGGGACGACGACGTAGGGGATGCCGTTGGGGGCGCCGGCCCAGACGGTGCCGAAGTCGGGGTGCAGGCCGGTCGTGCGGCCCATGCTGTCGATGTACGTGTCGGACAGCGGGCTCAACGGATAGGCGGAGACGTCCGTGTTCCACGGGTTGTCGGACGGGAAGACGGCGCACGAGAGCGACGTGTTCACGGGGCCGGCGTCGTTGCTGGTGCCGCCGCCGCCGCCGTCCGTGGAGCCGCCGCCGCCCCCGTCGGTCGAGCCGCCGCCGCCGCCGGAGTCGGTGGACGTGCCGCTCGCGGTGCCGCAGCGGCAGCCGGGGGCGAAGGCCAGCGCGAGCGCGCAGGCGAGGGCGAGGGCACGGGCGAAGGCGCGCGCGCGGGGCGCGGGCGCGGGCGCGGGGACGGACGAGCGGCGGCGGCGCTTCGGCATCGAGACCTCCTCGACGGTTTGGCGGCATTGTGGCATAGGGGCGGCCGCTGTAACATCGCTCGACCCGAGCCGAGGACCGAATGGACATCGCGCGCACGTTGGAGCTCTGCGAGCGCACCTGGGACGAGAGCATCGTCCCCACGCTCGAGCAGTACATCGGCATCCCGAACCAGTCGCCGGCGTTCGACGCCGAATGGAGCGCCCACGGCTTCATGGACCAGGCCGTCGCGCTGGTGGCGGGCTGGATGCAGGCGCAAGAGGTTCGCGGGCTGAAGCTCGAGGTGGTGCGCCTGCCGGGACGCACGCCGGTCATCCTCGCCGAGGTGCCGGGCGACGGCGACGACACGGTGCTGCTCTACGGGCATGTCGACAAGCAGCCGCCCATGGAGGGCTGGCTCGAAGGGCTCGGGCCCTGGACGCCGGTGCGGCGCGGCACGCGCCTCTACGGCCGCGGCTCGGCCGACGACGGGTACGCGGCCTTCGCCGCCACCACCGCGCTGCGCGCGCTCGGCGCGCAGAAAATCCCGCACGCGCGCTGCGTGGTCCTCATCGAAGCGTGCGAGGAGAGCGGCAGCCCGGACCTGCCCGCGTACATCGAGCACCTGGCCGCGCGCATCGGCACGCCCAGCCTGGTCGTCTGCCTGGACTCCGGGTGCGGCGACTACGAGCGGCTGTGGATGACGACGTCGCTGCGCGGGCTCCTGACCGGCACGCTCCAGGTTGGCGTGCTCAACGAGGGCGTGCATTCCGGCGACGCCAGCGGCATCGTGCCGTCCAGCTTCCGCGTGCTGCGGCACGTGCTGGGGCGCTTGGAGGACGACGCCACCGGCAACGTGCTGCCCAAGGGGCTGCACGTGGAGGTGCCGGAGGAGCGGCTACGCCAGGCGGGCGAGACGGCGCGCGTGCTGGGCGAGGCGGTGCACGCGAAGTACCCGTGGCTGGGGAAAACGCGCCCGGTGTCTACGGACGGGCGCGAGCTGCTGTTGAACCGGACGTGGCGGCCGCAGCTGGAGATCACGGGCGTGGGGGGGCTGCCGCCGCTGGGGAACGCGGGGAACGTGCTGCGCCCGCGCACGGCGGTGAAGGTGTCGCTGCGCTTGCCGCCGACGGCGCGCGCTGACGCGTCGTTGGCGCTCGTGAAGGCGCTCTTCGAGGCGGACCCGCCGCACGGGGCCGAGGTGACGTTCACGGGCGAGCAGGCGGCGGCCGGGTGGAACGCACCGCCGACCGAGGCTTGGCTGACGGAGTCGGTGCGCCGCGCGTCGCTCGACGCGTACGGGCAGGAGCCGTGCGCGATGGGGGAGGGCGGCACCATCCCGTTCATGGCGATGCTGGGCGAGAAGTTCCCGCGCGCGCAGTTCCTCATCACGGGCGTGCTGGGGCCGGGGTCGAACGCGCACGGACCGAACGAGTTCCTGGAAGTGGCCTACGCGAAGCGGCTGACGGCGGCGGTGGCGCGGGTGCTGGCCGACCATCATGCGCGGCCGTGAAGAAGCTTCTGTGCTGCGCCGCGGGTGCGCTTGCTGCATCGGGGTGCTCGTTCATCCTCGACTTCGACCGGTTCCGCGACGCGGGCACGGATGACGACGCCGGCACGGTGACGGTGTCGCTGGCGTGCGGTGAAGCCCCGGCGGCTGGCGCGGGGACGGGTTGCGTGCTCGACGAGGGATTGGGCACGGGGCTGCGCGCGGTGCCGGCGGAGCTGCGCGGCAGCGCGCCGCTGTTCGACGCGTCGGTCATCGTCACGGTCCCTGCCGGCAGCGCGGTGATCATCGCCGAGGTGCGCGCGCCGACCGTCCCGTCCAGCGTCGTGGGCCTGACGCTGCGCGTGCCCGTCGACGAGACCATGGACACCTTCACGGTCGACGTGCCTCTGACCGTCACGCTGAACGGCGAAGACCTGGGGCCGCCTTTGACGCTGACGGTGCGCTATCACCCGGAGCTCTTCGTGGACGTGGGGTCGTCCGTCACGAGCGACGCGTTCGAGTTCTCCAACGTCACCGTCACGCAGGGCTTCCGCGCCACGGGGACGTGGCCGCTGGAGATCGTCGCCTACGGAGACGTGCACGTCGCGGCCGGCGCCTCCATCAACGTGGACGGCCTCGCGGGCGGAGTGATGGCGGGAGGCCCGGGCGCGGCGGGCGCGGCGGGGGGCCCGGGCGGCGCGGCGGGGAACGCGCCGGGCGCCGCGGGGAGCGGCGTGGGCGGCGGCGCGGGTGGGTTGGGCTTCGACGTGGCGACGGGCGCTCCGGCGCAGGGTGGCGGCGGCGCCGGCCACCGCGCGGCCGGCGGCGGCTCGGGCTCGACGCTGGGCGGCCCGACGTACGGCGACGGGCGGCTGGAGCCGTTCGGGCCGGAGGTCGCGGGGTCGGGCGGCGGCGGCGGCGGCGGGCCGATGGGGCCGGGCGGCGCGGGCGGGCACGGCGGCGGGGCGCTGCGCATCCGCACCGAAGGGGCGGTCTTGTTCGAGGGCGTGGGCGCGCGCGTCAGCGCGGACGGCGCGCTCGGCGCGCCGGCCAGCGTGGACGGCATGGCGGGCGGCGGCGGCTCGGGGGGCGCGGTGTGGATCTCCGCCGCGGAGGGCGTGCTGGGGGCCTCGGGCACGATCAGCGCCGCGGGGGCGCCCGGGCCGGCGGGGGCCGGCTCCGACGGCTTCGTGCGTCTGGACGTGCCCAACGGCTGGGAGCCGGCCACGATCCCGGGCGTGGACTTCAACGGGCTGGCCTGGGACCCTGCGCTGCCGGAGCTGGCGGCGACGTCGAGCGTCACGGCGGCGCTGGGGTACGGGCCGCTGTCCGCGGGAGACGTCGAAGTGCTGGACGCGACGGGCGCGGTCGTGTTCGCCACTTCCTTCACGACCGACGGCATGGGACGCACGGACGTGGTGCTCACGCTCGTCGAAGGCCTGAACGTGCTGCACGCCTGCTCGCCGGACTGCGTGGCGCCGCTCGACGAAGATCGCCTCGCGGTCGTCTACGTCCGCTAGCGCCGGGCGGCGCGCAACAGTCGCGCGCCGTGAGGGCACGTGCGTCCGGTCGCGCCGGGCGGCGCGCAAGAGTCGCGCGCCGCGTGGGCACGTGCGTCGCCGCTAGGGTGGGGCCGGCGCGTGCGCGGGCGGGCGCGAGCGTGTACACTCGGGCGCCATGTCGGCGTCGAAAGTGCGCTGGGCGGTCGTGCCGGCGGCGGGCCTGGGTACGCGCATGCTGCCGGCCACCAAGGCCATTCCCAAGGAGATGCTCACCGTCGCGGACGCGCCGCTGATCGAGCACGTGGTGCGCGAGGCGGCGGCGGCCGGCATCGCCGACGTGGTGATCATCACGGCCGAAGGCAAGGACGCGTTGCGCGCTCACTTCGAGCGCGCGCCGGCGCTGGACGCGGCGCTGCGCGCGCGCGGCAAGGCGGCGCAGGCCGACGAGCTCGTGGGACTGGAGCGCCTGGCCCGGCTGCACTGGGTGATCCAGGAGGAGCCGCGCGGGCTGGGCCATGCGGTCCTGTGCGCGCGCGCCACGGTGAACGGCAACGGTGGCGGCGCCGGCGGCGGGAGGAGCGGCGGCGGCAAGGGGGGCAGCGGCAGCGACAACGAACCGTTCGCGGTGCTGCTCCCGGACGAGCTGTTCATCACGGCGCCGGGCACGCCCTCGGCGACGGCGCAGCTTTGTGAAGTGTTCGAGCGTACGGGCGGCGGCGGGGCCATCGCCACCGCCGAGGTCCCGGCCGAGGAGGTGTCGCGCTACGGCATCCTCGACGCGCGTCGCGACGCCGCGGGAGTCTGGCGCGTGTCGGACCTCGTGGAGAAGCCGGCGCCGGATCGCGCCCCGAGCCACCTCGCGGTGATCGGGCGTTACGTGCTTCCGGGACGCACGTTCGCGGCGCTGGCGCGCACCGCGCCGGGACACGGCGGCGAGATTCAGCTCACCGACGCGCTGCGCGTGCTGGCGCGCGAGGGCGGCGTCGTGGCGGCGGAGGTGCGCGCCCGCCGCATCGACGCGGGCAACACGGTGGGCTGGCTCCTGGCGAACGCCGAGCTGGCGCTGCAGAACCCGCTGCTGCGCGCGCCGTTCGCGGCGGGGCTGCGTGCGCTCCTGCGCGGGGCGGGCGAGGCATGAAGCGGGCGGCGGCGCTGGGGACGCTGGCGCTGGGCGCGCTCGTTCCGGCGTCGGCGCTGGCGTACTTCCTGCCCGTCGACTTCGTGCTGGGGAAGCTGGGCGAGGTGCAGGCGCGCGTGGCCGACGTGCTCGTCGAGCAGGACGTGAACTTCTGGGGCGACGCCGTTCCCGACGGACACGTCGCCGGCAGCGAGACGCTCGCCTGCAAGGCGCCGCGCGCCCGCCGCTCCACGCGGCTGCCCGCCGGCGAGCGCATCGCCGTGTACGGCGGCAAGGGCGGCACGGCCGTGCGCGGGCCGGGAGCGGCGGACTCGGCGTGGGCCGACCCGCCGGGGCTGGGGGCCTTCCTCGCCATGGTGTGCGGGCGCATCGGCGAGAAGACGCTCAAGGAGTGGGGCGTCGACGCCGGCACGCGCGCCTACGCGCTATACGGGAGCGACATCGCGTACGTCATCGGCGCCCGGCCCGGCGAGCTGGATCGCCCGCAGCTCTGGATCGACAAGGACCAGTTCCGCCCGCTGCGCTTCAGCGGCAAGGACGGCGCGGACGAAGTGCGTCTGGTCGATTACGATTCCGGCCTGACGGGCGACCTGTATCCGCGCGTGGCGGCGTTCTTGGACCACGGCAAGCTGGTGGCGCGCTTCGAGGTGCGCAGCGTCGCCATCAACAAGGGGCTGGGGCCCGACAAGCTGGAGTGATGGTGCGTCGGCGGGCGGCCGCGGGGACGGCAAGGGCGAGGGCGGCGGGGACGGCAGCGGCGGCGGCGGCGGCGGCGGCGCTGGTGCTGGCCGGAATTGCCGCGGCCGCGGGGACGGCGGCGCCCGCGCCGACGCCTGCCCCGGCGGCGCCTGCCGCCGCGCCCGCGGCGCCTGCCGCCGCGCATGCTGGAACGGTGGCGCCTGGCGCGGCCGCGGCGGGGGCGGCGGCGCCGGCGGGAAAGGGTCCGGCGAAGGGGCCGGCGGCGCGTGATCCGGACGAGCCGGTGCTGGATCCCGGCGAGACCGAGACGGTGGCGGCGCCGGGGATGCCGCGCCCGATGGAGCTGGTGGCGCGCGCGACCCGGCGACTGCGCCTCAACGGGCGGCTGGTGCTGGACCTGTGGCGCGGCGCGCGCGGCGCGCCCAAGGGCGGCACGCACTGGAAGCTGGTGGCGCTGGGGAAGTTCGGGATGGGCTACGACGCCGTCAAGCTGTACGTGAAGGAGCCGGCCCTCTTCGCCGGCACCGGCGTCGTCTACCACTACGACCGGCTGAAGCGGCACACGGAAGTCTTTACGTTTTGGCCGGGCGTGACGGGCCTGAAGCGCCTCACCGCCGAGGACCGCGGCAAGATCCGCAAGGGCACGGGCGTGAGCTCGGGCGTGTACGGCGGCTATCCCGCGGAGCACGCCACGCTGGGGCTGGAGAGCTGCAAGCTCGGGCCGTGCTGGCACGTGCGCAGCTTCCCGACGGGCAAGGAGAAGGCGGCCGGGGCGCGCTGGGACGTGTTCGTGTTGAAGGACAGCGCCGTCGTTTGCAACGCGGAGCGGCTGGGCGCGGGCGGGAAGTCCCTGTGGCGCTACGAAGTGGAGCGCGTGGAAATGGTGGACGGCCGCGCGACGGAGCGCGCGCTGCGCTTGGTGGAGGAGCGCGACGGCAACGAAACCTACGTCGAGATCGTCGAGGCGGCGTGGGACCTGGTGTTCGAGGGGAACTTCTTCGAGGCGACCACGTTCGTCGACGGCGGCTGGAAGAAGCGCAAGTGACGGGCGCGGGCGGCGCGCGCCACGTCGTGCACGTGGCGGTGGCGGCGCCGCTGCCGACGACGCTGACGTACCTGTGGCTCGCCGACCTGGGCGACGCGCCGCCGCCCGGCTGCCAGGTGCTCTGTCCGCTCGGCACGCGCACCGTGACGGGCGTCGTCGTGTCGGTGGCGTCGGAGGTCGTGTCCGCAGAGCGGGACCTCGTCGTCCCGGAGGCGGAAGACGCGGCCTTGCCGCCCCGCCGACAGGGTCCGGGGGCAGCGGAGCACGGCGTACTCGCCGCGCGCACGGGCCCCCGGGGCTCAATCGGCGGCGGACGCCTGCGGCCGCTGGCGGGGCTGGTCGACGTGGCGCCGGTGATCGATCCGGGGCTGCTGCAAGTCTTGCTGCGTGCGGCGGCGTACTACCGGGCGCCGCCGGGCGAGCTCGTGCGCGCGGCGTTGCCGCCCGGCGCGCCGCTGGCGGCGGCGCGCGTGGCCACCCTGACGGGCGCGGGCCGCGCGGCGCTGGAGGCGCGCCGGGGCGACAGCCTGCTGGGCGAGCCCGACCGCGGCGACGCAGACGGCCAGCTCCTGGCGCGCCTCGCCGCCGCCGACACGGCCCTCGCCGATCTGGCGCCGAAGGACCGGTCGCGCCTGTGGCGGCTCGCCGGGGAGGGGCTGGTGGAGGTGCGCGACTTGCCGCCGCAGGCGCGCGTGCGCGCGCGCGTGGAGCGCCGGGCGGCGCTGACGGCGGCTGCCCCGGCGGCGGACGCGGCCGAGCTGCGCCGCACGCCCGCCCGCGCGCGCCTGCTGGCCGCGCTGCGCGACGGACCGCTGCCGACGCCGGTGCTGACCGAGCGGCTCGGCCCGGGCGCCACCGCGCTGCTGCGCGCCCTCGTCGAGGCGGGACACGCGCGCATCGACGAGCGCGAGGTCGACCGCGACCCGCACGCCGCCGACGCGCCGCCGCGCGACGCGGCGCCCGAGGCGGCGCCGCCGCCCACGCCGGCCCAGGCGGCGGCGCTGGAGATGCTGGGCGCTGCGCTCGCTGCCGGCGAGCCGCGCGCCGTGCTGCTGCACGGCGTCACCGGCGCCGGCAAGACCGAGGTGTACCTGCGAACGATCGCGTTGGCGCGCGCGCAGCAGCGGCCGGCGCTGGTGCTGGTGCCGGAGATCGCGCTGACGCCGCAGCTCGTCGCCGTCTTCCGCCGTCGCTTCGGCGACCAGGTTGCGGCGCTGCATTCGGGCATGAGCGACGGCGAGCGCTTCGACGAGTGGCGGAGGCTGCGCGACGGGCGCGCCGCCATCGCCGTGGGCGCGCGCTCGGCGGTGTTCGCGCCGCTGCGCAACCTGGGCGTCGTCGTGATCGACGAGGAGCACGACGCCTCGTTCAAGCAGGAGGAGGGCGTGCGCTACGACGCGCGCGACATCGCCCTGGCGCGCGCGCGCGCCGACCACGCCGTTGCCATCCTCGGCTCGGCGACGCCGCGCCTGGAGACTTGGCAGGAGGCGGCGTCGGGGCGGCTGGCGCTGGTGGAGCTGCCGGAGCGCGCGACGCCGCGGCCGCTGCCCGACGTGGAGGTCGTCGACCTGCGCCGCCCCGAGGAGCGCCCGGCGCGCGGGTCGTGGCTGGGGCCGCGCCTGCGCGCGGCGCTCGCCGAGGCCATCGGCGGCGGCGGCGGCGGGCAGGCCATCCTCTTCATCAACCGCCGCGGCTATGCCTCGATTGCCCTGTGCCGCTCGTGCGGCACGGCGCTGGGCTGCCCGCGCTGCGACGTGACGCTCACGTTCCACCGCGACATCGAGCGGCTGCTCTGCCACTACTGCGGCGAGGCGCAGCGCCTGCCGGACCGTTGTCCCACGTGCACCAGCGGCCGGCCGGAGCTGCTGGGCATGGGCACCGAGCGCATTGCCGCCGAGGTGGAGGAGGCCGTGCCCGGCGCGCGGGTCGTGCGCCTCGACCGCGACGCCGCGGCGCGGCGGGGCGTGGCGGCGATCCTGCGCCGCTTCCGCGACGGTGAAGTCAACGTGCTGGTCGGCACGCAGATGGTGACCAAGGGGCACGACTTCCCGCGCGTCACGCTCGTGGGCGTCGTGGCCGCCGACATGTCGCTGCGCATTCCGGATTTCCGCGCCGGCGAGCGCACGTTCCAGCTGCTCCTACAAGTCGCCGGGCGGGCCGGCCGCGGAACCGTGCCCGGGCGCGTGGTCGTGCAGGCCTTCATGCCCGAGCACCCCGCCATCGCCTGCGCGCGCACGCACGACTTCCATTCGTTCGCGCGCGCCGAGCTGGAGGTGCGGCGCGCGCGCGGCTATCCGCCCTTCGGCCGCTTGGCGATGTACCGCATCAGCGCCGAGCGCGAGGCCGACGCCCGCAACGCCGCCGAGGCGCTCGCCCGCGCCGCTGCGCGTGTCGCCGCGGCACACGGCATCACCGTGCTCGGCCCGGCGCCCGCCCCCATCGCCCGCGTGCGCAACCGTCACCGCTGGCAGCTGCTGCTGCGCGCGCCGTCGCGCGCCGCTCTCGGCGACGCCCTCACGGCCGTGGCCGCCGCGCAGGTTCCGATCCCGCCGCGCGCCCAGGTCAACCTCGACGTCGACCCTCAGTCCATGCTGTAGCGGCGCGGCGTCCTCGCGTCCGGTGGGCCTCGGCATGGTCGCGCCGCGGGTGCTGTCGCGCCGCGTACGGTCGCGCCGCGTACGGTCGCGCCGCGGGTGCTGTCGCGCCGCGGGCGCTGTCGCGCCGCGTACGGTCGCGCGGGCGCTAGCGCAGCTCCCAGAAGCGCAGGGCGCCCGCGTAGTCGACGGACGCCAGGCGGCGGCCGTCGAGGCTGACGGCGACGGACTCGACTTCGGTGGTGTGGCCGGGGAGCTGGACGAGCTCGGCGCCGCTGGCCGCTTCCCAGACCTTGAGCCGGCAGTCGGCGGAGGCGGTGACGGCGACGCGCGCGCCGGCCGCCAGCGACGTGATCACGTCGGGGTGCAGCACGTGGACGCCGGCGCTTTCCCACGAGCCGGTCTGGTAGACGCGCGCGGTGCCGTCCCACGAAGAGGTCACCAGGAAGCGGCCGTCGGCGGTGAAGGCGGCTCCGGTGGCGCGCACGGCAAAGTCGCGCAGCGTCACTTCCGGCGCGCCGGACAGCGGGTCGAGCACGAGCACGCGTCCGTCCTCCAGCGCCACCGCCAGGTAGCGAGAGCCCGGCGACAGCCCGAGCGCGGTGGGGACGGCGCCGAGGTCGATGGCGCGGTCCAGCCGCTCGCCGGCGACGGTCCAGGTCCGCAGCACGCCGTCGTCGCCCCCCGAATAGACGCGCTCGGCGTCGGCGTCGATGGCGACGGCGCGCACCGCGCCCTCGTGCGCGTCGACGTCGGCGATGCGCGCGCCGCGCCCGTCGCTCACGCGCAGGCGCCCTGCCGCCGTCCCCCAGACGACGCGGTCGGCTTCGGCGGCGAATGCCGCGGCTCTGACCGGCGTGCCTTCGCCGGCGTGCACCTCGACGGCGGGCGCTTCGGCGCCGAAGGGCACCAGGCGCAGCCCGCCCCTCGGCAGCCCGTGCGCGGCGCGCGTGCCGCCCGCGTCCAGCGCCACGGCCAGGACGGGGCCCTTCGCCGCGTACGCGACGAGGCTGCGGTCCAGCCGCGACGGTAGGATCGCGCCCAGCACGCCGCCGGGTGCGAGCGCGCCGCCCGGGTAGTACGTCCCGCGCGGGGCACGATCGCCCAGCACGTCGGGGGTGACGGTCTTGCCCGACAGGGGAGGGTGCTCGGCGCGATCGCCGGCGGCGAGCGGCACGGCGGCGCCGCTCGGGCGCTTGCGCGCCGGCACGGAGCCCGCGCCGGCGCGGTTGTCCACCACGGCGGGGTCGACGCCGAGCGCCGCGAGGCGCACGCGCGCGTCGCCCAGGCGGCCGGGCTCCAGCTCCACCCAGCGCACGAAAGCGGCGGTCGCCTCGGCGACGCGCCCCTGCGCGGCCTCGCACTCGCCGAGCCGGCGCCAGGCGGCGGCGTCGTCTGGATGCGCGGCGAGCACCTTGCGGAACATGAGCGCCGCGGTGGCGAAGTCGCCGGAGCGCTGGAAGCCCATGCCGGCGGAGAACAGGTCGCCGCGTGCGCGCGGGTCGAACGGGCAGCCGGCGCCGGCCAGCGCGACGGCGAGTATGGCGGCCAATGCCAGGACGAGCGCGGCGGGCCGGCGGCGCGCCATCAGATTCCCAGGGCGAGGACGAAGAGGCCCGTGGCGGCGATCGTCGCGCCCGACAGCGCGTGCACGTAGCGCTCCAGCCGGCGCAGCCGCACCAAGGCGAAGCCGGCGTGGGCGAGCAGCGCCAGGCCCACCATCATCGCGAAGGTGCAGGCGGCGAAGGCGATCGTCGGCCAGACGATGCCGCGCCAGCCGTGCTGCCAGCCGGCGAACATGATGGGGATGAGCGGCTCGCAGGGACCGAGCACGAAGACGACGAACACCGTCCAGGCCGTCAGCCGGCGCGTCGAAAGGTCGTGGCTGTGCCCGTGGCCGTGCGCGCGCGCGCCGCCTTGGGCGTGGGCGCCGGCGTGGGCGTGGGCGTGCGCGCCGGCAGCGTCGTGCGCGTGGCGGTGCTCGTGCTCAGGCGCTGGCTCGTGGTGGTGCTCGTGGTCCCGCTCGTGCTCGTGCTCGTGGTCCTGCTTGTGCTTGTGCTCGTGCTCGTGCTCGTGGTCGTGCTCGTGATCGTGCTCGTGCTCTTGGCCCCGCTCGTGCGGGTGCGCGTGCATCGAGCCGTCCCGATGCGGGTGCGCGTAGCGCCAGCGTCGCGCGCGCCACAGCCCCCAGAGCCCGTACAGCAGGCCGAAGCCGACCAGCCCGTAGAGCGCGAGCCCGCCGCGCCGCCCCTGCATCCATTGCACGGCATCCAGCGCCCAGCCGGCTCCCAGCCCCAACGCTCCGAGCAGGAACGAGGAGCCGACGTGCCCGACACCGCCCACCAGCGTGATGCCGCAGAGCCGCGCGCGCGACCACCCCTGCGCGCGCCCGAGCGCCGCGAACGGCATCCAGTGGTCGGGCGCTAATGTATGCAGCAACGCGATGCTGGCGGCGCTGACGACGAGCGCCGACAGGCTCAGTCCGCCCAGGCTCATCGGCGGCACCGTAACATGCGTCTTCGCCCCGGGCCATCGCGCACCCCGGGTCGCGCGGGACCCGCCGCCAGCGCCCGACCACGCGCGCAACCTCGCGGAATTGCCCGGCGGCGCACCTCGCCGCCGCGGCACGACCCTTGCGATGACTCGGGACGACACCACAGGAGAAACGATGAGAACCGCCAACGTCGCCGCCGTCGCCTTCACGCTGGGAGCCACCGCACTCGCCGCCGGATGCCACCTGGGCATCCCGATCAAGTCGTACGAGCCGCCGCGGATGATGATCCCGACGTCGAAGTCCACATTGCTCAGCGCCGTGACGCGCCTCGTCCTCGAGCAGAAATGGGATATCGTCAGCGCCGACGAGGGCCGCGGCGTCGTCGTAGCGCTCACGCCGGAGGAGCACGGCGAGGGCGTCGTGACGCGCGAGCGCTGGACGTTCGTCGTCGCCGACGGCGAGGTGACGGTGGCGATGCGCCTGGAGATGAAAGACGGCGCCGAGTGGGAGGTGCACGAGGTGGTCTGCGCCGCCTACGAGTACCTGCGCGAGCGCAACCAGCTCACCAGCGTGTGGACGCGCGCCCTTCCGGGCGAGGAGGCCCCGCCGCTGCCCGACCCGCGCCTCGCGGCGCTGCGGCCCCGCCACACGACCTCCATCGCCGCCGCCGTTGCCGCCGCGATGCCGCCCGCCGCGTCCGCCTCCGCGCCCGAATGAGACGGTCCAAGACTCCCCGAGCGCTGGCGCTGCCGCATCGGGGGGTTGTCTCCGACCGGTCCTATTGACCGGCCGCCGCGGCGTGCGCTAACGCCGATCCGTGGAGCACATCGCCCTCGCCCTCGAGACGCTGTCCCCGCAAGCCCGCCGCGCCGCCGACCCCGCTTCGCCCGAGCCCGCCCGCCTGGCCGCCGCCCAGGGGCTCATCGCCCTGCCGCCGCCGCAGCTCCTGCCGCTGCTTTACAACCTGGCGCTCGATACAGCCTCGGAGGCGGTGCGCAAGGCGGCGCTCAAGTCCATCGAGCAGCTCCCCGTTCCGCTGGCCGTGGGCGCCGTCAAGGCGGGCCTTCCTCCTATCGTGCTCGATTTCGTCGCGCGCAAGCGGCTGCGCGACGACGAAGTCGTGGAGGCCGTCCTGCTGGCGCCCGCGGTGCTCGACGAGACGGTCAAACAGCTGGCCGCTCAGGTCGGGGAGCGGCAGTGCGAGATCATCGCGCAGAACGAGATGCGCCTGCTGCGCTTTCCCGAGGTCATCGAGGCCTTGTACCTGAACCCGCGGGCGCGCATGTCCACGGTGCAGCGCTGCGTGGAGCTGGCGGTGCGGCAGGGCATCGTGCTGGAGGGGCTGCCCGCCTATCGCGAGCTGGCGGCGGCCATCACCGGCAAGTACTCCTCCCACGGCGGGGCGCCGGCAACGGGCGTGGCGGCCGCGGGCGCCGCCGCCGAGGGCGACGCAGGGCGCGAGCTGGCCGCGGACGCGGTGCGCGCCGCCGCGGAGCTGGCGGCTTTCGACGCCGACGACGCCGACTTGGCCGACGTGAACTTCTCCGAGGCGATGCGCGTCGCGGCGGAGGCCGGCGGCGACGGGGCGGGGGGGGCGGCGGCGGCGGCAACCGAGCCGCTGCCCGCGGAGAGCGACAAGGGGCCGCTCCTGTCGCAGCTGTCCGGGATGACCATCACGCAGAAGATCCGTGCCGCCACGCTCGGCAACCAGAGCATCCGCGCCGTGCTGGTGCGCGACGCCAACCGGCTCGTGGCGCTCGCCGCCATCAAGAGCCCGCGAATCGGCGACAGCGAGATCGCCGCCTACAGCCAGAGCCGCGCCGTGAACGACGACGTCATTCGCTACATCGCCTCCAACCGAGACTTCTTCAAGAGCCACGTCGTGCGCGTCAGCCTGGCCAACAACCCGAAGTGCCCGGTGCCGACGGCGCTGCGCATCCTGCCGATGCTGCGTCCCAACGAGCTGAAGGCCCTGAGCAACAACAAGAACGTCGCGCACGCCGTGGCCGAGCAGGCGCGCCGGCTGCTGGCGCACAAGCAGAAATAGCCCCCCGCGCCGGGCGCCGGGGCCTGCGCCGGCGCCCTCGTCCGCTTGACCGCCGCAGGGCGGCGCGTTACAGATGCCGCTTTCGTGGCGCGGACTTGCGCCGTCCGGTGCACCGCCCTGGGGAAGGGAAACGACATGTCCTTCGATAGCGCCGACCTACGGAACGTGGTGCTGCTGGGCCACGCCCAGTGCGGGAAGACGTCCCTGGGCGACGCGCTTCTGTTCAGCGGCGGCGCCACGAATCGCCTCGGCAAGGTCATGGACGGCACCTCCCTGCTCGACTTCGAGCCCGAGGAGGTGGAGCGGCAGCGCACGTACGTGTCGGCGATCGCCGTCGCCGAATGGAAAAAGAAGAAGATCACGCTGCTGGACACGCCGGGCGACTCGAACTTCCTGTACGACACGCGCACGTGCGCCTACGCCGCCGACACGGCCTGCGTGGTGCTGTCGGCGGTGGACGGCGTGGAGTTCGGCACCGAGCGCGTGTGGGAGCTGTGCAAGGAGCTGGGCCTGGCGCGCGTGCTGTTCGTCTCCAAGATGGACAAGGAGCGCGCCGACTTCGACGCTGCGCTCGCAAGCGCCGTGGAGTCGTTCGGGGCGGAGGTGGCGGCGCTGCAGATTCCCATCGGCAAGGAGGTGGGTTTCCAGGGGGTGGTCGACGTCCTGCGCATGAAGGCCTACGTCTACAAGAAGGGCGACGCCGGCGAGTTCACCGTGGAGGACGTCCCCGCGGCGCTGGCGGGCGCGGCGGGCGCCGCGCGCGAGAAGCTCGTGGAGGCCATCGCCAGCGCCGACGACAAGCTATTGGAGAAATATCTCGAGACGATGGAGCTGTCGGAGGACGAGATCGGCGTCGGGCTGCGCGCCGCGGTGGCCAAGGGGGCGCTGGTGCCGGTGCTGTGCGGCTCGGGCACCGGGAACGTCGGCGTGAAGCAGCTCATGGACTTGCTCGCCGAAGTCTATCCGTCGCCGGCGCAGCGTCCGCCGGCCAAGGGGCACAAGCCGGGCGACGCCGCCGGCGCCGAGGAGACGCGCCGCTGCTCCGCCGACGAGCCCTTCTCCGCCATCTGCTTCAAGACCATCGTCGACCCCTTCAGCGGGAAGCTGTCGGTGCTGCGCATCCGCTCGGGCAAGCTGACGAGCGATTCGGGGGCCTACAACGCCACCAAGAAGACGCGCGAGCGCTGGGGCCCGCTGCTCGTCATCAAGGGCAAGAAGCAAGAGCCGGTGAAGGAAGCGGCCCCGGGCGACATCGTGGCGGTGGCGAAGCTGAAGGACACGCTCACCGGCGACACGCTGTGCGACGAGAAGGCGCCGATCGAATTCGCGCTGCCGGCGCCGGATCCGGCGCGCATGTCGTTCGCCGTCAAGCCCAAGTCGAAGGGGGACGAGGACAAGGTGTCGTCGGCGCTGACGCGCCTGCGCGAGGAGGACCCCTCGCTGCTGGTGACCCGCGACGAGTCCAAGGATCTGATCCTGAACGGGGCAGGGGACACGCACCTGCGCATCGCCGCCGAGCGCATGAAGCGAAAGTACGGCGTGGAGGTGGACCTCACCACGCCGCGCATTCCCTACCGCGAGACCATCAAGGGGCGGGCGACGGACGTCGAGGGCAAGCACAAGAAGCAGTCGGGCGGGCGCGGGCAGTTCGGCGTGGTGTACATCGACGTGGAGCCGCTGCCGCGCGGCACGGGCTTCGAGTTCGCCGACAAGATCTTCGGCGGTTCGATCCCGCGGCAGTTCATCCCCGCCGTGGAGAAGGGCATCCAGCAGCGCATGACGATGGGCGCGATCGCCGGCTACCCGATCGTGGACGTGCGCGTCTCGCTCAAGGACGGCAAGTACCACGACGTCGACAGCGACGCGTTCTCGTTCGAGCGCGCCGGCTCGAAGGCGCTCAAGGCGGCGTTCGACAAGATCACCGGGAAGGCGCTGCTGGAGCCGGTGATGACGCTCGAAGTGGCGGTGCCGGACGAGTGCATGGGCGAGGTGCTGGGCGACATCAACTCGCGTCGCGGCCGCGTGCTGGGCATGGACTCGCGCGGAAAGGCGCAGGTCATCAAGGCCGCCGTGCCGATGAGCGAGGTGCAGGACTACTCGGCGAAGCTGAAGTCCATGACGCAGGACCGCGGCACCTTCATCCTCGCGTACTCGCATTACGACGAGGTGCCGCCGCACATCGCCGAGAAGGTCATCGCCGCCGCCGGCAAGCTCGTCGAAGAGGACGAGGAGTAGCCCCTGCTCCAGGCCCTGCTCGCCTTCGTCCGCGAGCAGCAGAGCTGGCTCGGGCTCGTGGCGCTCGGGGTGTCGGCGGGCGTCGAGTACGTGTTCCCGCCGTTCCCCGGGGACACGGTGACGCTGCTGGGGGCGGCGCTGGCGGGGCGCGGGCACTTTTCGATCTGGGGCGCGCTGGGGGCGCTGACCGCCGGGAGCGCGGCGGGGGCGGCGGCGGATTTCTGGCTGGGCGTTCTGGTGCGGCGCCGGCGCGAGCGGCGGGCGGCCGCCCGCGGGCCGGCCGCGCCCCCGGGGCGCTTCGGCGCGCAGGTGGACAAAGTCGTGGCGCGCTTCCGCCGGCACGGGGAGGTGTACGTTCTGCTGAACCGCTTCCTGCCGGGCATCCGCGCTGTGTTCTTCTACGCGGCGGCGCTCAGCGGCATGAGCTTTTGGAAGGTGATGCTCTACGCCACGCTTTCGGCGCTGGCGTGGAACGGCCTGTTGCTGGCCGGTGGCGCGGCGCTCGGACTGAGCTTCGAGCGCTTGCTGGAGCTGGCGCGTACCTATTCAGTCGTGATGTGGGTGGCGCTGGGCGTCGTGGCGCTGGGGCTGGTGGGGCGCTGGCTGTGGAAGCGGCGCGCGGCGGTGCGGCGCGCCGGCGCCGGCGGCGGTGGCGGTGACGGTGAGGGTGACGGTGAGGGTGGCTGCGCGGCGGCGGGGGCCGCGGGCTGCGCGGCGGCCGCGGCGCCCTCGGTGATGCGGGCGATCACCTCGCCGACACGAACGGTCGCGCCCTCGGCGTAACGCTGCTCGGCGAGCACGCCCTTGGCCGGCGCGGGCAGCTGCACGCTCACCTTGTCGGTCTCGAGATCGACGATGGGCTCGTCCTGCGCGGTGGCCTCACCAACTTTCTTCAGCCACTTGGCGATGACCGCCTCTGAGATCGATTCGCCCAGTGCGGGCA
This sequence comes from Myxococcota bacterium, assembly GCA_036004705.1. GTDB lineage: Bacteria > Myxococcota_A > Polyangia > DASYRF01 > DASYRF01 > DASYRF01. The sequence continues at coordinate 161 of DASYRF010000234.1, read as the reverse complement.
CGACGACGTCCATGGGCTTCCTTTATCACGTGCGAAACGCTTCATCTAGCAGCGCTCGCTGCTCGAGCGCATGCGCCTTGCTCGAGCCGGTCGCAGGGCTCGCGCTCTCGGGGCGCGCGACGGTCCGGAACCCGCGGTCGCCGAGCAGCTTGCGCACGCGC
>DASYRF010000233.1:0-12926 GCA_036004705.1 Myxococcota bacterium | reverse complement strand
GTAGGGCAGGTCTGGGCGGCGGCCAAGTGGCCCGAGCTGGAGGGGCTGCGCTTCCTGCTGGTGCGGCCCTACGAGCTGGGGGACCTGCGCGCCGGGGCGGTGCCCTCGCCCGACGCCGCCGTCGTCGCCGCCGACGTCCTGGGCGCCGGCCCGGGCGAGGACGTCATCGTCGCCTACGGCCACGCCGCGCGCGTGGGCGTAGAGCCGGACCTCCCAGCCGGCGAGCGCCCGCATCGGCCCATCGACGCGGCGGTGGTCGCCATCGTCGACCGCTGGGACGTGGAAGGAGCGTGAACGTGGCTCTGGAAGACCCGACCGTCGAGGTGAGGAACGTCGTGCGCGAGATCACACAGGCGGTGGCCCGCCGCACCGGGCGCGTCGGTCCCGAGGTGGTGCGCGCCATCACCGAGGAGGTGCTGGCGGCGCTCGACCTCGGCCGCCCGCCCGCGCTGGCCGTCACCGCGGCGCGCCTGAAGGGGAACGCCGCCGACCCGCAGCTCTTGACCTGCCTCGGCTGCGAGCAGGATCACCAGGCGGCGCGCCAGGACCGCGTGGTGGTCACCGCCACCGGCCACAACCGCAAGGGCATCGTGGCGCGCCTCACGGCCGTCATCGACGACTGCGGCGGCGACATCCGCGACATCTCGCAGACCATCGTCAACGACTACTTCACGATGATCATCGTCGTGGACGTGCAGAGCGCGCGCTGCGACTACGCCGAGTTCCGCAGCCGCGTGGCCGAGACCGCGGCGGCGGTGGGCGTCGAGGTGATGCTGATGCGCGACAAGACGCTCGCCGCCATGCAGCGGCTCTAGGCGCCATGCTCTGGCAGCACCACGAGGTCCTGGAGACCTTGCGGATGATCGAGAGCGAGCACCTCGACATCCGTACGGTGACGCTGGGCGTGTCGCTGCGCGACTGCGCCTCGCCGTCCATGCGCGACTGCTGCGCCCGCGTTGGCGACAAGATCCGCCGCGTCGCGGACCGACTCGTCGCCGTGGCCGCCGCGGTGCAGCAAGAGGTGGGCATCCCCATCACCAACAAGCGCGTGGCCGTCACACCCATCGCCCAGGTGGCGGAGCCGTCCTTCGCCGCCGAGGGCGCGGACCCGGCCGAGCTGTGCCACGTGCTCGACGCGGCGGCGGCGGACGTCGGCATCGACTACATCGCCGGGTACAGCGCGCTGGTGCACAAGGGCGCCACGCCCGGCGAGACCGCGCTCATCGACTCCATCCCCGAGGCCATCGGCGGGACGCGCCGCGTGTGCGCGTCCGTGAACATCGCCACCACGCGCACCGGCATCAACCTCAACGCCGCGCGCCGCATGGGGGAAGTGATCCTGCGGCTGGCCGCGCGCACCGCCGCCGAGGGCGGCATCGGCTGCGCCAAGCTGGTGGTCTTCGCGAACGCCGTGGAGGACAACCCGTTCGTGGCGGGGGCCTTCCACGGCGCCGGCGAGCCCGACCTGTCGCTGAACGTGGGCGTCTCCGGGCCCGGCGTCGTTTGCGCCGCAGTGGAGCGTCTGATGGCCGAACGCGACCGCCGCCCCATCGACGTCGGCACCGTGGCCGAAACCATCAAGCGCATGGCCTACAAGGTGACGCGCGCCGGCGAGCTGGTGGGGCGCGAAGTCGCGCTGCGGCTCGGCGCGGACGTGCGCTTCGGGATCGTCGACCTCTCGCTGGCGCCCACGCCCGCCATCGGAGACTCGGTCGCCGAGATCCTGGAGGCGATGGGGCTCGAGCGCGTGGGCGCGCCCGGCACCACTGCGGCGCTGGCGCTCTTGACCGACGCGGTGAAGAAGGGCGGCGTCATGGCGTCGTCGTCGGTCGGCGGGCTGTCGGGCGCGTTCATCCCGGTGTCGGAGGACGCCGGCATGGTGGCCGCCGTGGAAGCGGGGGCGCTGACGCTGGAGAAGCTCGAGGCCATGACCAGCGTCTGCTCGGTCGGGCTCGACATGGTGGCGGTACCCGGCGACACGCCGGCGACGACGATCGCCGGCATCCTCGCCGACGAGGCGGCCATCGGCGTGATGAACAACAAGACCACCGCGGTGCGGATCATCCCGGTGCCGGGGAAAGTCGCGGGCGACAAGGTCGTCTTCGGCGGACTTCTCGGCGAGGCGCCGGTGATGCCGGTGTCGCGCTTCCGCTCCGACGGCTTCGTGAACCTGGGCGGCCGCATTCCTGCGCCCATCACCTCCGTTCGCAACTAGCCGGCGCGCGCGCCCGGCTGGACATCGCGCCGGACGTTCGAGATGATGCGGCCCGCAAGCGCCGTGCGGCAGGCGGGCGCGGGAGGCAACGGACGAACATGCGTGGTTGGGTCGACGTGCTCAAGGGCCGCCCGGTGGTGGGGCCGGCGGACGAGCCGATCGGTAACGTGCTTTCGGTCGAGGTCGAGACCGGGTCCTGGCGCGTGCTGCAGATCCGCGTGCTGGTGGACGGCGAGGTCGCGGCGAAAGTGGGCATGAAGCGGCCGCTGCTGGGGCGCCCCGCGCTGGACGTCGCCGTGGAGCACCTCAGCGACGCCGGCGGCCACCTTCGCCTCGGCGGCGGTTACGCCGCGCTGGAGAATCTGGCCAGCGCGCAGGGCGCGTTGTTGGTGGACAGGATGCGCGCACGCATGCCGCGTCCCGCCGAGCGCCGCAACCCCGAGCCGGCCGAAAGCGCCTCCAAGAGCGCCGCCGCCGAAGAGTAGTGGGCGGCCCCTCGCTGTCCTAGCGCGCCGGCAGCGCCGTGCCGGCCTCCAGCGCTTGCAGCAGGTCGCGCAGCTCGATGTTGTAGGGGTCGAGCTCCACCGCGTGGCGCGCGCTCTCGATCGCCCGGTCGCGATCCCCGCCGGTCGCCTCGCGCTCCGCCGCCTTCGCGTACAGCGCGGCGCGGTTCACCAGCACCATGTTGCGTCGCACGTACGGCGCCCGCAGCGCCTCGGCGGCCGCCGCCAGCGCGATCTGCTCCTGCGGCAAGCGCGCGCGCGGCGTGAAATGCCCGAGCGAGACGTCCAGCGCCGCCCGCGCCGTGGGGTTCACGATGTGGTCGAGCGCTCCGGCCATGGCGTCCCGCACCGCCGAAAGCTGATCGGCCAGCCCGTCGTTCCCGCCCGGCAGCGCCTCGCGCGCCGCGTCGAGTCGCGCCAGCTCGCCCTCCGCGCGGCGGCGCACGTCCGCGGTCCACTCGTGCGGCTCCGCCCCGAGCACGGCGTAGGCCGTCTCGCCGCTGAGCCGTCCCACCATGGCGCCGAGCAGCTCGGACACCTCGCCGAGCGGGTCGCCGCTCCGACCGCCAGTCGTCGCACGTCGCGGCCCGCCCGGCGCGGGAGCCGCCGCTTTCGCCGGCGCCGGCGGCGCCGCCGGTGCCGCCGATCCCCCCATCACCGGTGCGGCCGTCAGCGCGGCCGTCGGGACGCTGTCCAGCCAGTCGACCGAGCCGGGCTCGACGGCGGTGAACTCTTCGATCTCTTCGACGTCGATCTCCAACGGGGTGGGGTCCACCGGTGTGCCGGTGCGCGCCAGCGCCGCGTCGTCCACCTCGCGCAGGAGCTGGTCGACCACGTCTCGCGGGATCTCGCGCGTGGCGTGCCGCGCGCCGCGCTCGCCCAGCTCGCCCACGGTCCCGGCGATGAAATCGTCCAAGTGCGCCAGGCGCTCCAGGCTCACGTCGAGGAAGCGCACGCCGAAGCCGCGCGGGTCCGCCTCGCGCACGCGCATCACTTCCCCGTCCAGCACCACGCTCACGCGCTCTCCGATCTCGAAGCGTACCGTCACCGGCTGTCCCTCGACGACCTCCGCGTCGGAGCGGACGAAGCAGCCGCCGCGGCTGATGTCGATCAGGTACTCGTTGGCGAAGGTGGCGCGGTCCGCCACGGCTACCCGCACTGGCGCCGCCGTGGGGAAGCGGTGGTGGGCGCGCCGGTCTTCCGCGGACATGCAGCGATTCTATCCGCTGCGCGTCACGGCCGCGAGAAACCCCTTGCCGCGCCGGTCGCCGCCTTTGCATTCAGGCGCGATCCGGTGGAGACTCGCGCGGCAAAGGAGGCTCATGGGAGCGAGGCGGAAGGCCGTTGTGCTGTCTGTGTGCGCCGCGCTGTGCGCGCAGGCCTGCGGCGGGGGCAAAGGGGACGCCGGCGGCGGCAAGCTCGTCGTCGTCGCCAGCATCTTCCCGTTGTACGACCTGTGTCGGCGCGTGGCGGGCGACGCCGCCGAAGTGAAGCTCCTGCTGCCGCCGGGGAAGAGCGAGCACGACTTCGATCCGACCCCGGCCGACGTGAAGAACGTCGCCGATGCGAAGCTGGCCTTCTTGGTGGGCCTGGAGATGGACGAGTGGCTGGTGAAGACGGTCGAGGCGTCGGGCGGCGGCGCCACCGTCGTGCGCCTCGGCGAGAAGGTCGTCACGCGTCCGTTCTATGCGCCCCTGCTGGGCACGCCTGACGATGCCAAGCACGACGAGTTCACCGACACGGCCGCCCCCGCCTCGGGCGCGCCGGATTCGGCAAAGCCTGGCTCCGCCGGTCCCAAGGGCGCACCCGGCAAGACGCCGGCCAGCGGCGCCGGCGCTTCCGACGCGCCCGCCCCGGGGTCGGGCGCGCCCGCCGCTTCCGCCGCCGCCGCCCCCGCGCCCGCGGGCGACGAGCACGGCGAAGAGCACGAGCACGAGCACCACCACGGCGGCGGACCCGATCCGCACATCTGGATGAGCGTGGTCAACGCCATCAAGATGGTGGACGCCATGGCCGCAGCCATGAGCACCGCCGCCCCGGCCTCCAAGGAAGTCTTCACGGCCAACGCCGTCAAGCTCAAGGACGAGCTCACCAAGCTGAACGACGAGGTGAAGACCCGCACCGCCGCCTTCACCAAGAAGGGCTTCGTCACCTTCCACGGCTCGTTCGGCTATTTCGCCGACGCCTACGGCCTCGACATCCTCGCCGTCATCGAGCCCTCTCCCGGCAAGGAGCCGTCGGCGGCCTACCTGAAGGACGTGCTCGAATTCATCAAGGGCAAGCCGATCGGCGCGCTCTACATCGAGCCGCAGCTCGACCCCAAGCCGGGCGAGGTCCTGGCCAAGGAAGCGGGTCTGCCGCTCTTGACGCTGGACCCCATCGGCGGGCGCCCCGAGAGCGACAGCTACGACAAGCTCATCCGTTACAACCTCGACTCCCTCGAGAAGTCGATGAAGTGACGGATGGTCCAGCCTCGCATTCACGCGAGCCGCGAGCCCGTCCTGCAGCTTCGGGGCGTGGGCAAGGCCTTCGGCGACCGGCGCATCCTGACCGACGTCACCTTCGAGGTGCTGCGCGGCGAGTTCCTCTGCCTCGTGGGCCCGAACGGCGCCGGCAAGTCGACCCTGTTGAAGATGATCCTGGGGCTGATGGAGCCGACCGAGGGCACGATCCTGGTGCTGGGCAAGCCGCCCGGCAAGACGCCCGGGGCCATCGGCTACGTCCCGCAGCGCAAGAGCTTCGACCGCACGTTCCCCGCGACCTGCGTGGAGCTCATCGTCGCCAACCTGCGCGGCTCGTGGCCGGTGGTGGTGACCAAGCAGGAGCGCGACAAGGCGATGGCGGCGTTGGTACGCACGAAGGGCGAGCACCTGGCCGGCCGGCAGCTCTACGCCCTTTCGGGCGGCGAGACGCAACGTGTCTTCATCGCCCGCGCGCTCGTCACCGACCCGCAGCTCGTGGTGCTCGACGAGCCCGCCGCCGGCGTCGACATCCGCGGGCGCGAAGACCTGATGGAGCTCCTGCACCACATCTCCGCAGACGACTACCTGGCCGCGGTCATGGTGACGCATAGCCTCATGGCGCTGAGCCGCACCGCCGAGAAGGTCGCCTACATCGACGGGACGCTGCAAGCGTTCGGGCTGCCGTCGGAGCTGCTGGGCCACGGCAAGCTGGCGGCGCTACTGGGAGGGCATACGGAGGACGGCGACGGCTGAGGCCGCCGGCACACGCCCATGTTCGAGTGGTGGACGAAATACGAGTTCATGCGCAACGCCATCGTCGGCGGGGCGCTGGTGGGCGGCATGTGCTCGCTGCTGGGCGTGCTGGTCCTGCAGCGCGGGCTGGCATTCCTCGGCGAAGGACTGGCGCATGCGGCGTTCGGCGGCGTGGCGCTGGGGCTGCTGCTCGACCTCGGCGTGCGCTTCCACATGGACTGGCTCGGCCCGGTGTGGGTGGCGGTGCCGTTCTGTGTCTGCGTGGCCATGGCGATCGGCTGGGTGCGCAACCGCGGCGTCGCCACCGAGGGGACCGCCGTCGGCATCTTCTTCAGCGTGTCTGTCGCGTTGGGCATCCTGTTCGTGTTCATCCGCGAGAAGCCATCGGGCGACCTGGAGTCGTACTTGTTCGGCTCGCTGCTGGCGGTGCGCCGGGTGGACGTTTTCGTCTCGGCGGGGCTCGCCGCGCTGATCCTGCTGGTGCTGGGCGCCACCTGGACGAAGATGGCGTACATCACCTTCGATCGCGAGCTGGCGAAGCTGTCGGGCATCAACGTCGAGGCGCTCGACTACCTGCTCCTGGCGATGATGGCGTGCGTGATCGTGCTGAGCGTCAAGACGGTCGGCGTCATCCTGGTGTCGAGCTACCTCATCATCCCCGCGGCCACGGCGCGCCTGATGGGGGGCTCTCTGTTCGGGATGACCGTGAAGTCGGTGATCGTCGGGGTGCTTGGCTCCACGGTGGGGCTGGTGTTCAGCTACTACATCAACGTCCCGTCGGGCGCGACGGTCATCCTCACGCTGGCGGCGGGCTTCAGCGCCACGCTGCTGGTACGGGGCGGCGCGGCTTTGCAGGGGCACAGCCACTAATCTGGTACAATCGGCCCATGCAAGGCGGAGCACGGACGGCGCTGGCGGCGACCCTGGCGGGCGCCCTGCTATCAGTCGGCATGCTGGCGGGCGCGGCGGGCTGCCGTTGCAACCCCGAAGAGACCGACGCCGGCACGGGTGACGGCGGGCCGGATCTGCTGCCGACCGCGACCAAGATCGCGGTCGTCTCCACGGTGACGGGGATCGAGCAGCTGCACGTCACGGTTTCACCGATCGACCTGCCCAACATGGGCGGGCCGTGCGCCTATCAAGGCAACAGCTACGAGGGTCTGGTGCCGGCCATCTCCGTCGGCCCGCTGGACCTGACCTGCGCCGACACGACGAACCCCGACAGCTGTGTGACCTTCCACATCGCCTGGGCCGGCGCGGTGCCGACGGTGTCCGACCTTGGCGCGATGGACGTCACCGGCGTCGGTGAGATCAACTGCCGGCTCATCGTCGACATCGAGGGGCTCGGGACAGGCGGCGCCGTGCTGGCCACCGGCACGACGATGGACGCGTACGCGTTCTACGGCATTACCACCGGGCCGATGGGCTACATCACGCTGCAGTAGCGGTCAGCCCAGACGACGTGAACCTTCCCCAAAGTCGGAGGCGACGCCTTCGGCGTGCCAAAGCGGACGGGCGTCGATCCCGAAGCCGAGGCGCCGCTCCGCGTTCCTCGGCTCGACTCAGCAGTTCGGCAGCGGCACCTGGTAGGGCGGCGCCTGGTAGTCTTCGGCGGTGACGTACATGGCGCCGACGCAGGCGGTCGTGGGGATGGTCACGACGATCTGGAACGTGCCATCCTGGTTGTCGGTGAACATCGTGGCGATCGACGGGGCGCCGCCGGAGTTGCCGTCGTACGGTCCTTCGACCGAGTCGGTGAAGTAGACGATGTACGAGCCGGGCGTCGTGGGGAACTCGGCGCCGTTGGCGTCCAGCGTGATGATCGCCTGCCCGCCCGGGAAGATCGTCGTCATGGGGTTGGAGTAGTTCACCACGCCACCCGGGGCGACGGTGAAGTCGAACTTGCTACCGCCGCCGCAGCCGGCCACCGCGAGGGCCGCTGCCGCCAGCGCGAGCGCCGCGAAGGGCGCGAGCACCATCTTGCGCATGGACACGTCCATCCTCCTGTTGGTACCCGCCGAGCGTACAGGTCCGCGCCCTCAGCGTCCAGCCACCGTCCGGCGGCGGACACTGTGGCTGGCGCGCGCGTTGCATCACCGGCCGCGCGGAGGTGTTGCATGGCCGTTTCGGACACTCGGGCCGTTGCGCGCCGGTCGCGTGCCGGCCAGCTGCCGTTCGTCGGCACGCTGCGGTCGATGGTGCGCTTCTTCGCCGACGGACGGGCGCCGCTGCTGCCCAAGCTCGTTCTGGGCGCCGCGGTCGCCTACCTGGTCCTGCCGATCGACCTGCTGCCCGACGCCATTCCGGTCGTCGGCTGGCTCGACGATCTGGGCGTCGTGGGCGTGGCGTGGACGATCTTCAAGCGCTACCTGACGGCGTGGGAGGACGAGTAGAGGCACGCCGAAGGAGCGCGACCTCGATCCAGATCCTTCTCGGGTCTGCGCAGGCCTACGCGCGCATCGCGGTGGCGACGATGCCCGGAAACTTCCACCACGAAGGCGCGCGCTCGAAGCCGACCAGCTTTCGGGCGAGGGCGCGGACGGTGCGGTGGCCGGGGAACCAGGGCGGCGCGGGGAACCCCTTCAGCGGCGCGCGCACCACGGACTTCAGCACCTTGCCCAGCATGTAACTGTTGTGAACGAACCCGCGGCCGCTCTGCACGTCGGCCAGCGTGCTGCCGTGGTGGGCGCCCCACGGCGTGCTGCCGAAGCCGTATACGGTGCCCGCCCAGGTGTTCACGCACACAGCCCCGTACCGCAGGTCGCGGATCGCTTCGCCGAAAGCCGCCCCCGCCGCGCCGGCGTCCGACTGGACGCCGGGATGCACGATCAGTGACGCCGCCAGCGTTCCCCACACCCGGTCGTTCGCGAACGGCACCGCCGCGTGCAGGAACTCCGCGGGATCGGCCGACCCGACCGGCACCTCGGCCAGCACGCCGCAGAACGGCTCCACGCGGAAGAGCGTCTCGCCCTCGTCGGCGGCGTCGAGGCCGGGCACGAAGGCCCACGGCAGCTCGTCTGGCGCGGAGGGCGCGCCGATGCGCCGTACGTTCGCGCGCCCGGCGCACAGCTCGTTCCAGCGCTGCATCGCGCCCGGGTAGTAGGCGCGGCGCATCGGGGCCATGCCCAGCGCCTTCTCCACCATCGCCAGGAACCGCTCGCGCCCGTCCCAGCCGCGCGGCGTGATCAGCAGCTTCGCCGCGTTGCAGTTGAAGGACGCGTTGTTGGCCACCATGCCGGCGACGTTGCGCGCCTGGAACCAAAGCTCGTCGTCGCTGTAGGGCCCCGGCACGAGGATCACCGGTGTCACGTTGCCTAGCTCCGACGTGATCTCCTTCTTCAACAGCGGGTCCTGGCGGCGCTTGCGCGCCTCGTGCTCCGGTCCGGGCGGGCCCCAAACGATGGCGTCGTGCGTCTTGTCCGACCCCGTGATGTGCACCTCGTCGAGGCCGGGGTGGTTGCACAGGTACGCCCCCACGCCCGCGCCGCCGTAGACCAGGCGCAAGTAGCCGGCGTCGACCAGGGCGCGGAAGGCGCGCTCGACGTACGGGCCGAGGTATTCGTTCACCGGGTTCATCTTCAGCACGACGGTCATGCCGCCCAGGAACATCTTGTCGAGCACGTCCAGCGGCCCGATGGAGGCGACGTTGCCGGCGCCCAGCACCAGGCAGGTCCGCCCGGCAGGGGCTTGTCGCTGGTAGAGCTCCGCCTGGTGCGCGGCCACCCCGCGCGCGCTGACGTCGTCCTGCATCCACGTGTCGCAGCGAACGCCGGCGAAGAGCTGGGCGTCGTGGCCGCTTGCCGGGAAAGTGCGCACCGTCACACGCCCGTCGTCGGCCGTCACGACGGCCCCGCGCCCGAGCTGCGGGCGGCCGTGCGCGGCGATCTCCTCCAGGCTCTGGATGTACAGGCGCGTGGTGCGCACCGTGATGAGCGGTCCGCCGAGCCATTCCTCGCCGGCGAGAGCGCTGTGCGGGTCGAGTCCCTTGGCGGCGCAGGCGGCTGCCACGCTCCCGGTCGCCTCGGCGTACGTTCCTTCCAGGCAGGCCGTCAGCAGCTGGATACGTTCCCAGAGGCTGAGCCGCGCAAAGCGGTCCGCGCTCTCGCGCACCACCGCCACCGCCGCGTCCATTTCCCGCGTGGTCGATTCGGGCATGCGCGGCGCGCCCGCGCCCGCGCTCCCGCCCGCGCCTGCCTCCGCCCGCACGCCTGCGACGCTCATGCTGCCTCCTTCGCGCGCGAAGCATAGCCCATCCTTGAAGCGCGCGTGGGATTCTGATAGTCCCGCCTTAGGCCCGGTCCCAATACTCCGGCTGCGGGGCGCGGGGCGGAGCCCCAATTGAGCTCAGGCTGGCTTTGCCAGCCTGAGCGGACGAAGGTTTTGGGACCGGTACTACGATGCGTCCCAGGGGCGCGTCGCGCCAATCCTCCAGGAGGGCCCGAGCCATGGACATGTTCCTCGACACGCACACCAACACGCTGTTCATCCTCCGCTGGATCCACTTCGTCGCGGGGGTGCTGTGGATCGGTCACCTGTGGTTCTTCAACTTCGTGAACGCGAACTTTGCCAAGACGCTCGACGGCGACTCCAAGAAGAAGGTCGTGCCCGAGCTGATGCCGCGCGCGCTGTTCATGTTCCGCTGGGGCGCGATGTTCACGTTCCTGAGCGGCTACGCGTATCTCATCTGGAAGCAGTTCATCGCTTCCAGCGCCGGGCTCATGGGCCCTGGTGGGCTGTTCACGTCGTCGTGGGGCTGGTGGATCTCCACCGGCGCGCTTTTCGGCACGATCATGTGGTTCAACGTCTGGTTCATCATCTGGCCGAACCAGCGCAAGATCATCGGCGCAATCAAGGCGGGCACCGCCCCCGATCCGAAGCTCGTGAGCACGGCGACGAACGCGTCCAAGCTGAACACGTTCCTCTCCGTGCCGCTGCTGTTCGCGATGGCCGGCGCCTCGCACCTCCCGGTCTCGTACGGCGGCTACTGGACCTACCTCGTCATCGCGCTGGTGCTGGGCTTCGGCGCCGTGCAGCTGATGTACAAGCGCGCCCCGCAGGTCAGCACGCAGGTCTGAGCTCCGGCGCGGCGAAGGCGTCGCCGTTCCCGCGGGCCCGCCGCACGAGCTGGAGCTGGGGGCAAGAGCGCCCTCACTTCTTGAAGGTGAAGGTGATCGCCTTCGCCTCGCCCTTCGCCACTGTCACTACCAGCGCCTGCGTGCCCAGCGTCTCGTGCCACACCTCCACCGTGTAGGCGCCGGGCACGAGCCCCTTCAGGGCGAAGCCGCCGTCGGCGCCGGTCGTGGCGAAGTAAGGGTGTGTCAGCACGCCCGCCCAGGCGCGCATCCAGGGGTGGATGTCGCAGTGGATCTTCAGCATCACACCGGCGGTGCGGAAGGTCTTGGTGACGCTGCTCCCCGGCACCGGCATGGGCGCGTTGAAGTCTTTCGAGTTGGCGTTGTGGGCGAGCGTGTCGCTGTTGCGGAACTCCACCTCCTGGCCGACCATGGCTCCGAACACGAGCGGCTGGAACTCGCAGGTGCTCTGGTCGACCACGATCGGCGCCGCCGGCACCGCGTAGCTCCCCGGCGGAAGGCCCGCTTTCACGTACACGAAGGCGTTGGCGAGCTTGCCCCCGCCGGCGACGACCGTCGGCACGTACTTGGACGTGGCTCCCGACGGGATGCATCCGGCGAAGCCCTTGACGGCGTCGGGCGGGGTCTCGGCGGGAACGGGGCCCTCGAAGAGCACCGCGCCGGTAATGCTGGCGTCGCCGGTCGGCGCGGGGGTGGCCGCGGTCGCGGGCCCCGTCGTGGCCGTGCCGCTGCCGTCCGTCCCGCCGCAACTGCAGATTCCGGTGTACGCAGCCGCCGCGACCGCCGCGGCCGCCACCGCCGTTCCCGTGGCTGCCAGGATTCGTCCCGCCGCGCGCCGCGGCGCTCCAGGTTCGTTCATGGCGCGGACTATACACGCTGCGGCGCGTGCTTGACTCCGGCAGTGCGCCGAGGCGTACATAGGAGGGGGCGCGAGGTGCATGTCGATCGACGAGTTGCGCGGCCAGCTGTCGGTGCTCCTTCGCAAGGTGGACCTGCTGGAGCGCCAAGGCCGAGAGCGCGAGAGCGAGGTTCTCAAGCTGAAGGAGGAGGTGCGAAACCTCCGCCAACACAACGCCGAGCTGCTCGACAAGCTGCAGCCGCCCTCGCGCCGCGAGCGCACGCTGGTGGCACGACTGAACTCGTTGGCTGAGTACGCGCAGGCGTTGCAGCGCGAGCTGCTGCACGGCCCGGGTCCGGCGCCTCGCGCCGGGAACGGTGAGCAGGCCGCCGCGCCTCCCGGCGCCGCCCCCGTCGTGCCGCCCGCGCCGTCGCCGCCCGCCGCGCCCTTCCGGCGCCGCGCGCCCACGCCCGCGCCCATCCCCCCGGCGGTCGTCTGGGGCGCGCGCTGGGAACCGGCCGGCGCCGTCACCGAGCAACGCGTCTGGCTGTGTGCGCACGCGCCCGGGTTCATGGACGGCACCGGCGCGAAGCTCGACGTGCGCGATCGCGACGGCGACCGCACCGAGGTGTTCGAGACCGAGATCGACGCAGAGGAGATCGCGTTCGAATGGCTCACGCCGCGGCTCGGTGGCTCGTACACGTTTCGCGTCGAGGTGGGAGGCAAGGTCGCGACCGCCGGCTGGTTGGAGGTGAGCGCGCGTCCCGAGGGCGAAGTGCCCGACGACGCGCCCGCCTATCCCGCACCGCGCGTCTTGGATCTGGTGGAGGCGCTGGACGATCCTCAGCCAGCCGAGGCCGCGGCACCGGGCGCAGCGACTCGCGCCGCCCCGCCGGACGAGGGGGGGCGGGAAGGCCCCCCGTTGGCGGACCGCGCGGATGGCGCGCGGAGGGGGGAGGCTCGACCGGCTTTGCCGGACGAGGGGGGGCGGGAAGGCCCCCCGTTGGCGGACCGCGCGGATGGCGCGCGGAGGAGGGAGGCTCGACCGGCTTTGCCGGACGA
>DASYRF010000232.1:0-18281 GCA_036004705.1 Myxococcota bacterium | reverse complement strand
CGTGCCCGTGGATGAGGGCGCCGCGCTCGTGGCCGCGCCGCTGCCGCACGCGCACGCCGCGAGGGCGAGCGCCAGCGCCACAGCCGGCGAGCGTGAAGCAAACGCACCTTGAAGCCGTCCCACGCGGCGGTAGGGTATACTTTCGCGCGTGAACTCGACAAGGAAGGGGTCCATGTCTCACCGCCTCGCTGCGGCGCTCGCTGCCGCGCTCCTCTCTGCCGGCTGCTACATCCCTTACACGCCCGTGCCCGGCGTTCCCGGCCCTCACGTGTCGGTCAGCGCCGGCGGCTATTACACCCCGCGCACCTACGACGCGCGCGCCTCGTCCTCCTACCATGACGACACGCGCTACGACCGCGCCGCCGTGGACAGCTTCGAGTGGCTGGCCGCCAACACCGGCGGCGTGGCCTACGGCGCGCCCACGGCCGCCGACGTCCCCGTCATCATCCGCCGCATCTTCGACGAGAACATTCGCTCCGGGGAAGTGGTCGACGTCGCCTTCGTCATCGACACCACCGGCTCCATGGGCGACGACATCGACGAGGTGAAGCGCGCCGCCCACGATCTCACCGAAGCGCTGACGCGCCGCGCCTCCTACGCGCGCATGGGCGTCGTCCTCTACAAGGACCGCGGCGACGAATACGTCTCCACCACCGCGCTGGAGTTCACCGACGTCCCCTTCCAGGTGCATCGCGTCATCAACTCCATCACCGTCGGCGGCGGCGGCGATCTTCCCGAGCACGTCTACGCCGGGCTGCTCAACGCCATCGAGGGGCTCGCCTGGAATCGCGACGCTCACCGCCTCGTCATCCTGATGGGCGACGCGGCGCCGCACGACGACTACACCGATGGCCTGTCCCGCGATCGCGTGGTCGCGAGCGCGCGCCGGCGTGGCATCGAGATCGCCGTCTACCCGATCATCGTCGGCAGATGAGCGCGTGCAAGCGCGTGGCCGCCGTGACGGCCGCGCTCCTCTGCGGCGTCGCCGGCGCCGCCGGCTGCCGCCCGACGCCGCTCTGGCCGCTGAAGAACGACGTCGGCGGCCGCTGTCCCTACTACCGGGACCTGCCGCGCTTCGAGGTGACGTACTCGTACGGCGACGGCCCCGCGCGCACCACGCTGCACATGGGCTGGTTGGGCGCCTACGTCGAGGCCGCCGGCCGGCGCGCCGGACGCCCGGCGTTGACGCACGCGCGCTGCTTCGACCACGACACGCTCTACGATCTTTACGCGCGCACCGCCAAGGTGCTGCCGCACGTCGAGGACACGTTCGCTCCGCACGGCGCCGCGGTGCTCGACGCCGGCTGGACGGAGTCGATCGACTTCGTGGACGAAGGCAAGACCCGCAACACGGCCTGGTTGTCGCAGGGCCCAGGCAAGGAGTACGAGCTGCCCCCGAGTCTGCGCGGGCTGCTGGAGTTCTACGGCTCCATGGCAAGCGTCTTGACGTCACGGACAGGGAGCCCGCCGCTGGTGCCGCGCGAGTCCAAGGACGAGCCGAGCGTCGACCCGGGCCGCGGCGACGATCGCGGCGAGGGCCGGCTACCGCCACCCGTGCCCAAGCCGCCTGGGCCTTGACCGCCGTGCGTGCGGGGGAGGGCGTGCCGCGACGCGTCTACCTAGACCACGCCGCCACGGCGCCGTTGCGCAGCGAAGTGCGTGCCGCCGTCGAGGCCTGGCTCGCGCAGGCGGAGGGGGCCGGCAACCCCGCGAGCCTGCATTGGGCGGGCCGCGCCGCGCGCGAGGCCCTGGAGCGGGGGCGGGCGCAGGTGGCAGCGCTGTTCGCGCCGGCGGGCGGCGGCGGCGCCGGCGGGGGCGGTGGCGACGTGGAGGTCGTCTTCACCAGCGGCGGCACGGAGGCGAACCACCTGGCCCTGCGCGGGCTGGCGCCCCTGCTGCCCGCGTCGCGCGCGTCGGTGGCGGTGGCCGCGGTGGAGCACAGCTCGGTGCTGGCGGCCGCGCGTGCGCTGGCGCGCGAGGGCGTGCGCGTGGAGACGGTGCCGGTGGACGCCGCGGGCTTGCCCGACCTCGATGCGTTGCGCGCGGCGCTCGGGCGCGGCGCCGGCCTCGTGTCGGTGGCCGCCGGCAACAATGAAACGGGCAACGCGATGCCGGTAGCGCAGGTCGCGGTGCTGTGCCGAAGCGCCGGCGCGCTGTTTCACGCCGACGCCGTGCAGGCGGCGGGCTGGGTGGAAGTGGGGCTCGGAGGCGACGCGGCCGCGGGACCGGACGCGCTGACGGTCTCCGCTCACAAGCTCGGTGGGCTGCCGGGCACGGGCGCGCTGGCGCTGCGCCGCGGGCTTCGGCTCCGCGCGCTGCTGGACGGCGGTGACCAGGAGCGCGGGGCGCGCGCCGGAACGCCGGCGCTGGCCGGCATCGTGGCGTTCGGCGAGGCCGCGCGACTGGCGGCGGCGGAGCGCGCCGAAGCGGCGCCGCGCGTGACGGCGCTGCGGCGGCGGCTGGAGGAGGGCGTGCGGGCGCGCGTTCCCGGCACGACGGTGCACGGCCATCCGGAGCGGCGGCTCCCGCACATCGCCAACTTCGGCTTCGAGGGGGCGGAGGGCGACATGATCTTGCTGAACCTGGACCTCGACGGCGTTGCCGCCAGCGCCGGAAGCGCCTGCGTGGCGGGGCGCACGGAGCCGTCCCACGTGCTGCTGGCGATGGGGCTCTCGCCGGAACAGGCGCGCGGGGCGGTGCGAATGAGCCTCGGCCGTGCTACCCATGGGGGCGACGTGGACCGGGTGCTGGAGGTCCTGCCGGACATCGTGGCGCGGGTGCGCGCCGCCGGGACCTAGCCTTCGCCTGAAGGCGGGCGTCCGGCGACGGCGACGACGAGCACCAAGAAGACGACGGCGACGACGAGCACCAAGAAGACGACGGCGACCATGGCGACCGAGCATTCCAGCGACCGCGTACGTTTCCGCCACCCGTCGCCGCCGCCACCCGGCGCGCGTGTGGCCATCGCCATGAGCGGCGGCGTGGACAGCTCCGTGGCAGCGGCGCTGCTGGTGGAGGCGGGCTACCAGGTGGTCGGCTTCACGATGTGGCTCTACGACGAGCCGGCGGGGGGGCGGCGTACTGCCTCGCGCTCCTGTTGCGCGCCGGCCGACGTGGCCGACGCGCGCCGCGTGGCGGACCAGCTTGCCATCGCGCACCGGGCGCTCGATCTACGCGCACGTTTCGCCGCCGAGGTGATGGACGACTTCGCGGCCGAGTACGCGCGCGGCCGCACGCCGAATCCCTGCGTGCGCTGCAACCAGCGCCTCAAGTACGACACGCTCCTGCGCGCCGCCACGGCCGTCGGGGCCTCCACCCTGGCCACCGGTCACTACGCGGCGGTGGAGCGAGCGTCCTCGGCCGGCGGCAGCGGCGGCAACGGCGGCAACGGCGGCAACTCCGGCAGCGTCGGCAGCGGCGGTGGCGACGGCGGCGGCGGCGCCGCCGGTGCGCTCCGCCTGGCGCGAGCGCGCGACGCGCGCAAGGACCAATCGTACTTCCTGTTCACGTTGGGCCCGCGCGAGCTCGCGCGGGCACTCTTTCCGCTGGGCGCGCTGGCGAAGGACGACGTGCGCGCCCGCGCGCGGGCACTCGGGCTGTGCACCGCCGACAAGCCCGAGAGCATGGAGATCTGCTTCGTGCCCGACGGCGACCACCGCGCCCTCGTCGAGCGGCGTCTGGGCGCCGCGCCGCCGCCCGGCGACATCGTCGACTGCGACGGGCGCGTGCTGGGGCGCCACGCCGGTGTGCACCATTTCACCGTCGGACAGCGGCACGGGCTAGGGCTCAGCGGGCGCGAGGCGCTGTACGTGCTGCGCCTCGATGCGGCCGGCGCTCGCGTGGTGGTGGGGCCGCGCGCCTCGCTCGGTTTCGGCGCCGCGCGCCTCGAGCAGATGTGCTGGGCCGAGGGCGCGCCGCCACCCGAGGGACAGGCGCTGCGCGCGCGCGTGCAGGTGCGCCACCGCCACCGTCCCGCCTGGTGCACGGTCGTCTCCGCCAACGGCGGCGCCGCCGCCGACGTGCGGTTCGACCTGCCCGAGGACGCGGTGTCGCCCGGCCAGGCGGCGGTTCTCTACGACGGCGAGCAGGTGTTGGGCGGCGGGCTCATTGCCTCGGCGCGGCCGTTCGAGCCGGCGCACGTCACGGCGATCGGCGCCGCCGCCGCGGGCGAGGTCGGTGCGGCCGCGGCCGCCGCTCTACCCGCCAGCGTGCGCGCGTGAGCGCGGACCCGGCCCGCGCCGCGCTCGTCGAGCTGCAGGCGGCGCTCGGCGTGCAGGTGCTGGACGAGCGCCTTCTGCAGACCGCGCTCACGCACAAGAGCTACATGAACGAGAATCCCGCGGACGGCGTCGGCGACAACGAGCGGCTGGAGTTCCTGGGCGACGCTGTGCTCGATCTCGCGGTCGGTCAGCTCCTGATGGACGCGGTGCCCGACGCGCGCGAAGGCGAGCTGTCGCAGCTGCGCGCCGCGCTCGTCGACGAGCGCGGCCTGGCGCGCGTGGCGAGGGCCCTGAGGATCGGCCGCTTCCTGCGGCTGGGGCGCGGCGAGGAGCAGACCGGCGGGCGCGAAAAGGACTCGCTGCTGGCCAACGCCTACGAGGCGCTGGCGGCGGCCGTGTTCCTGGACCGCGGCTGGGAGGAGGCGGCGGCCATGGCACGCCGTCACTTCGGCGAGGCCGTGTCGCAGAGCCCGCGCGCCCTGCTCGGTGGCGACCACAAGAGCCGTTTGCAGGAGGAGCTGCAGCGCGCGCGCCACGAAGCGGCGGACTATCGGCTCATCGAGGAGAGCGGGCCCGACCATCGCAAGCGCTTCACCGTGGAGGTCGTCGTCGCCGGGCAGGTGCTGGGGCGAGGCACGGGCGGCAACAAGAAGGAAGCCGAGCAGGCGGCGGCGGGCGCTGCGCTGCATGCACTCGGTCTCGCGCCGGGAGGCCCGGCCCGGTGACCGCGGCGAGGCACGCGCGCGCGGGGGTGGCGGCAGCGGTGCTGCTCCTGTGCGGCGCGGCCGCCGCGTGCGGTCCGCGCAGCGCCGGGCTGGCGGCGCGGGGCGTGCCGCCGCCACAGGGCGAGGCGTTCGCCGCCAGCGCCGCGCCCACGAGCGCCGCCGCAGCGCCGCCGCTCTGGAAGCCGGGCGTACGGCCTCCGCCGCAGGGCACGACCACGAGGCTCGGCGGCCCCGGCGGCGCAGCGACGACGGGCGCGGGCGGCGCGGCGGCCGGACCGGGCGCGGGGACCGCGGGAGCGGACGCCGCCGCCGACGGATCCGGGCTGGGCGCGCTGTCGCTGCGTGGCGGGGAGGGCGCGCGCGACGTCGGCGCCGTGCGCGTCGGCGGCGGGCCGGGGCTTCCCGACGGGCTGCTGGGCGCGGGCATCGACCGCGTCACGTTCCCCGCGCCGGCGGTCGACGAGGAGGACACCGGCATCGCCGTCAACGCGTTCTACGAGCTGGAGTGGGACGGCGTGCGCGTCCGCCTCAAGGTTCAGCATCGCCTCGCGCGCGACGTGGCCGCGCGCGCCGACCGCTACATCCAGCGCTACTGGATCTACCCGTCGGCGCCGCTCTCGATCGCCGACGCCGTGGCCAAGCTTCCGCCGTTGCGGGCCCTGGCACGCCGGCCGGACGATTTCCGCGCCACGACCGTCCTGCGCGGCAAGGGCCCCGGCGCGGCGACGGTGCTCGTCGTGCGCGCCCGCACGTCCAGCCCGCTGGCGACGGCCATCGGCTACGGCTACGCCGTCCCGCTCTATGGAGCGAGCGACTACTACCTGGGCTACGAGCTCCTGCTGGCCGCCACGCCGCCGGGGCCCGGCACGCTGGTGACCGAGATCGAGGTCGACGTGAGCACCCCGCCACCCGGCGAGACGCCCGGTCCGTGGCGGGAGATCTTGGGCCTCCCGCCTGCGCCGCCGCCGGCTCCGTGAGCGCGCCCGGCGCCCCTCCGCGCGCCGCGGCGTCCGTGCAGCGCTCGCGCCGGACCATTCAGGTAGCGTACGTTAACGAACCTTCTATCAGTGAGTCTTGATAGTACCTGGTGTTGATTGGTCGGGGCCTCCGTGATGAAGTAGCCGCTGGGTGAGGGCGGGGCCCTAGGGAGGGAGCGCGCGAATGGGTACATCACTGTACGAACGCATCGGCGGCCAGGAGGCCATCATGGCCGCGGTCGACCGCTTCTACGCCAAGGTGCTCGCCGACGACCTGACCCGGCCCTTCTTCGAGAGCCTCAGCATGGACGCGCTCGTCAAGAAGCAGGTGGCGTTCATGGCCTGGGCGTTCGGCGGCCCCGACGAATTCAAGGGTCGCGACCTGCGCACCGCGCACGCCGACCTCGTCAAGGACAAGGGCCTCTCCGACGCTCACTTCGATGCCGTGGCGAAGCACCTCGAAGCCACGTTGCGCGAGCTCGGCGTCGCCGACGACCTCGTTGGTGAGGCGCTCGCCATCATCGGCAGCGTGCGCGGCCAGGTGCTAGGGGGCCCGGTCGGATGAGCACGCTGCCTTTCGATCGGGTCGTCGTCCGGGACGGCGGCGTTTTTCTGTCGCTGTCCGCGTCGCAGTTCCTGGACCTGCCGCTGCACCAGCGCGTCCGCTTCATCCTGCAGCGCGACATCGAGTTCCACGCCGGTCCGTCGGCGATCGACACCAGCACCGCGCTGCGCGCCTTGCTCGCCGGCGCGGACGCACGCCACGCCTCCGCAGACGCCCCCAAGCCCGACGCCGGCCCCTAGCGCGCCCGCGTGGCGGCAAGCGTCACGTACCAGTGGTTGAGGTGCAGCACCCCGGCCACCTCGCGCAGGTCGAACGCGGCGCGCGGCGCCGCGTCGAGCTCCGCCAACGTCTTCTCGATGGCGCGTACGTTCTCGGCGCTGACGCCCTTCGTCAGCGACGTAATGGGCCGGTGCTGCTGATAGGGCTCCACCGCGTCCACCACGAAGCCTGCCGCCTCCAGCAGGCGCCGCCACTCGCTCGGCCGGTACTCGCGGACGTGCGACTCGTCGTGCAACCAGTCGAGCCGGTTCATGCACGCGTCCAGAAAGTCGTCCTCCGGCACGCTGCGATCATCGATCACCAGCCGCCCTCCCGGCTTGAGCACGCGCCGCATCTCGCCGAGCGCCTGGGCGATGTCGGAGAAATGGTGCGGCGCGCGCCGCGAAGTCACCAGGTCGAAGCTGGCGTCCTCGAACGGCAGGCCGTGCACGTCGCCGACGCGCCACTCCACGTTCCTCACGTCGCGCGCCGCCGCCAGCCGCTCCGCTTCGGCCAGCATCTCGGGGGTCAGGTCCACCGCCACCACCCGCGCCACGAGCGGTGCCAGCGCCAGGGCCGTATGCCCCGTGCCGGTGGCGACGTCGAGGGCCGACCAGCCCGGCGCCGGCGCCGCCAGCGCCACCACGCGCGCCAGCACCGCCGGGTCGGCGTGCGTGGCGCTCGCCACGTAGTCGGCGGCGCGCTCGCCGAAGACGCGCTTGGCCTTCTCTTCTGTTTCGCTCATTTCACACCACCGGGAGCCGCCGCGGCGCCTTGCCGCGCGGGAAGGCGCGGTCGATCTCGTCGATCTCCGCGGCATCGAGCCGGAGCGCGAACGCCCGTGCGTTGTCGGCGGCGTGCTCCGCACGCGCCGCCTTGGGAATCGCGAACGTCCCCTCCGCGCGCACCAGGAAGCGCAGCGCCACTTGCCGCGGCGTGGCGCCTTCGTGCGCGGCGGCGATGCGCGCCAGCACCTGGCCGCCCGCGCTGCGCGCCGCGGGGAACGCCCCCGCCCCGAACGGGCTGTACGCCACCAGCGCCACGCCGTGGGCGCGGCACCAAGGCGCCACGCGATGCTCGATTCCGCGCTCCTCGAGATGATACAGGACCTGGTTGCAGGCGATGCGCCCCGGCCCGGCGATGCCGAGCGCGCGATCCAGCTCGCCCACGTCGAAATTGCTGACGCCCCAGCTGCGCACCTTGCCTGCCGCGCGCAGCGCCTCGAACCCCGCGATCGTCTCCTCGAGCGGGTGCGCGCCGGGCCAGTGCAGCAAGTAGCAGTCGAGGCGGTCGGTGCGCAGGCGCCGCAAGCTCGCCTCGGCCGCGCGCTCCACGCCGGACCGGGTGGCGTGGTTCGGCAGCACCTTCGACACCAGGAACACCTCGTCACGGCGCCCCTCGATCGCCTCGGCGACGATCTCCTCGACCTCGCCGCTGCCGTACATCTCTGCAGTGTCGACGTGCGTCAGCCCCGCGTCCAACCCGCGCTGCAGCGCCGCCACGCAGCCCGCGCGGTCGTCCGCCTCCATGCGCCACGTGCCCTGCCCGAAGGCCGGCACCGCCGCCCCGTTCGCCCCGAAGGCCCGCGTCTCCATCGACCCGAGCATAGCGGGGCAGAGGGCCTCGAGGCGAACCGGAGCCCGAGGGGCCCCGAGGCAGCCGGGAAACCCGTTCCAGGCGTATAGTGTCCAGCCATGCGCGGCCGACTCCCTTCGCTCTTCCTTCTCGCCTCCCTCAGCCTGTCCTGTTCTTACAGCGGCCTCGACGGCGCCGGCCCGCCCGGCGAGGAAGGCCGGAGCCTCCTGCTCGAGACGGACGGAAACGACACGCCTGCGACTGCGACCCTGCTCACCGGGTCGGACGGCGTCGTCCTCGGCCACATCGCGCCGCCCGCGGACAACGACTACTACGCGATCACCGCCGCCGCGGGCGATCGGTTGTACGCCGCCACGATGACGTCGTTCGACAGCTCCAACACCGACACCATCCTCGGCGTGTACGCCGCGGACGGAGCCACGCTCATCGAGGAGGACGGCGACAACGGTTCGATGTCCTCTGTTTCTTCGGCGCTCGCCGGCGTGCCGCTCACGACCGGCGGCACTTACTACCTCCGCGTCCGCCATCAGTCGGCCTCGCCGACCACCATCCGCCCCTATCATTTGCACTGGACGATCCGCAGCGGCGCGGCGGCCGCCGAAGCAGAGCCCAACGACGACCCGCTCACCGCGCCGGCCGGCGTGACCTGGGTCACCGCCTCGCTCAGCGCGGCGACGGACGTGGACTATTATCCGGTGACGCTGGCCGCCGGCGACGGCGTATACGCCGCCCTCGACGCCGACCCCGAGCGCGACGCCGTCGACATCGCCACGGCGACCACGCTCGGCTTCGGTCCGTTCACCGGCGTGGCGGGAAGTTACCTCACCGTGAACGACACGGGCAGCGCCGGCCCCGACGCCGAGGCGCTCTTCTTCACGGTGGCCGTCGCGGGCACGTACAACCTCCGCGTCACCGGCACGGCGGCGGGCACCTACGGCCTCTCGATCGCAGTGCGTCCGGCCGCGCCCACCTGCACGACGTACACGAGCACGGCCACGCCGGTGACGATCACCGACAATGCCACCACGGTCACCACGATCGTGGTCCCGGGCAACCCGATCCTCGACGACCTGGACGTGTCGCTCGCCTTCACCCACCCGAACCCGGCCGACCTGGACGTCGCGCTGACGTCGCCGGCGGGGAACAACGTGGCCCTGTTCAACGACATCGGCACCGCCGCGCTCGGTGGGATCGCCGCCAACCTCGACGACGAGGCGTCGTTCCCCATCAACTTCTTCGGCGCCGGCGTCGGGCTCGCGGCCCTGCGCTACCAGCCGCCGCCCACCAACCGCCTGAGCTTCTTCGACGGAATCAACGCCGGCGGCACCTGGACCCTCACGGTCGCCGACGACGCCTCGTCGAATGCCGGAAGCCTGACCGCGTTCAGCCTCACGATCTGCGAGCGGCCGCCTGCCTGCCCGGCGGGCACCGGCCCGGTGGCGCTCTTCGCCAGCGACTTCGAGGCGAACGACGGCGCGATGACCCACTCGGGCGTCGCCGACGAATGGGAGTGGGGCACGCCGAGCTTCGCTCCGATCACCACCTGCGCCAGCGGAACGAAGTGCTGGGACACCGACCTCGACAACACCTACAACACCAGCGCGTCGGAAGATCTCCTCTCTCCGATGGTGAGCCTGGCCGGCGTCGTCGGGCCGGTCTACGCGCAGTGGGCGCAGAAGTACCAGATCGAGTCCGCGCAGTTCGACCACCTGTACGCCTCGATTGTGCCGATGGGCGGCCCGGAGCGCCGGCTCTACGAGCACTTCGCGCCGACCATGTCCAACGTCACGATTGGTACGGCCACGGTCTTGCAATCCGCCGGCTGGGCCACGATGCGCGGCGATCTCACCTCGCTCATCGGGTCGGGTGTGCAGCTCAAGTTCCACCTCGATTCCGACACCTCTGTGAACTTCGCCGGCTACGCTGTCGACGACGTCGCGATCTTCGCCTGCTCCTGCGGCAACGGCGCGGTCTCGACGGGCGAGACCTGCGACGACAGTAACCTCGTCAACGGCGACGGCTGCGACGCCAACTGCACCGTCACAGCCTGCGGCAACGGCATCGTGACAGCCGGCGAGACCTGCGACGACGGCAACCTCGCCAGCGGCGACGGCTGCGACGCCAACTGCACGCCGACCGCGTGCGGCAACGGCGTGGTCACCGCCGGCGAGGTGTGCGACGACGGCAACGGCGTCAACGGCGACGGCTGCGACGTCAACTGCACCGCCAGCGCTTGCGGCAACCTGGTCGTGGCGCCCAACGAGGACTGCGAGGACGGCAACACCGTCAACGGCGACGGCTGCGACAGCAACTGTCTGTTCACCGGCTGCCGCAACGGCATCGTCACGGCCGGCGAGTTCTGCGACGACGGCAACAGCGTGAACGGCGACGGCTGCGACAACAACTGCCTGCCCAGCGGCTGTGGCAACGGCGTGGTCGGCGGCACCGAGGCGTGCGACGACGGCAACGGCGTCAGCGGCGACGGCTGCGACGTGAACTGCACGTTGACCGGCTGCGGCAACGGCGTGTTCACTCCCGGCGAGGAGTGCGAAGACGGCAACAACGTGCCGGGCGACGGCTGTGACGCGACCTGCCACTTCGAGGCGGTGGTCATCCCCACCGGCTGCGGCGACGGCGTCTTGAGCGGCAGCGAGGCGTGCGACGACGGCAACGACGTGAACGGCGACGGCTGCGACGTGAACTGCACCATCACCGCCTGCGGCAACGGCGTGCTGTCGGCCGGCGAGGCGTGCGAGGACGGAAACACCTCCACCGGCGACGGCTGCGACGCCTCGTGCCAGTTCGAGACGGTGGTCATTCCGCCCGGCTGCGGAGACGGCGTGGTGGGCGGCAGCGAGGCCTGCGACGACGGCAACGACCTGAGCGGCGACGGCTGCGACGTGAACTGCACCGCGACCGCGTGCGGCAACGGCGTGCTGACGGCCGGCGAGCAGTGCGAAGACGGCAACAGCGTCGGCGGCGACGGCTGCGACGCCGCCTGCCAGGTGGAGCCGCCGGTGATCGTACCGAGCTGCGGCGACGGGGTGATCAACGGCGCCGAGGCGTGCGACGACGGCAACGACTCGAGCGGCGACGGCTGCGACGCGAACTGCACCGCGACCGGGTGCGGCAACGGCGTGCTGACCGCCGGCGAGCAGTGTGAAGACGGAAACACCGCCGACGGCGACGGGTGCGACTCGACCTGCCAGGTGGTGCCGATCATCCCGCCCGGCTGCGGCAACGGCGTGGTCGAGGGGAGCGAAGCGTGCGACGACGGCAACGGCGTGAGCGGCGACGGCTGCGACGTGAACTGTACGGCGACCGCCTGCGGCAACGGCGTACTGAGCGCCGGCGAACAGTGTGAGGACGGCAACACGGCCGGCGGCGACGGCTGCGACGCCACCTGCATGATCGAGACGGTCACGCCCGGCTGCGGCAACGGCGTCCTCGAGGCCGGCGAGGAGTGCGAGGACGGCAACACCGCGGACGGCGACGGCTGCGATTCGGCGTGCCAGTTCGAGACGAGCGTCACGCCCGGGTGCGGCAACGGCGT
This sequence comes from Myxococcota bacterium, assembly GCA_036004705.1. Classification (GTDB taxonomy): domain Bacteria; phylum Myxococcota_A; class Polyangia; order DASYRF01; family DASYRF01; genus DASYRF01. Next base: position 6,387 of record DASYRF010000232.1, on the reverse strand, counting down.
CGTGGACGTGGGCGAGGACTGCGACGACGGCAACGTGACCAACGGCGACGGCTGCGACGCGAACTGCACGGTCACCGCCTGTGGCAACGGCATCCTCTCCAAGGGCGAAGAGTGCGAGGACGGCAACACGGCCGACGGCGACGGCTGCGACGCCACGTGCCGCGTCGAGGTGCCCCCGGCGCCGGTCTGCGGCAACGGCGCCGTCGAGACCGGCGAGACCTGCGACGACGGCAACATCGTCTCCGGCGACGACTGCAGCTCGACCTGCCAAGTGGAGCCCGCTGTCCGCGGCGGCTGCGGCTGCCGCGTCTACGCCTCGGGCGGCCGCGACGGTGCGCGCGGCGCCGCGCTCCCCGCCGCGCTCGCCCTCCTGGCGCTCGCCGCCGCCCGGCCGCGCCGCCGCCCTCGACGCCGCTGAGCGGCTGCCCGGACGGCGACGTCTCGCGGAAGGCGACCGCGGTCAGTCGAAGGCGCTGACCAACGCGTCGATCGTGACCATGGTCGTGTGCAGCACGAGGCGGTACTTGAGGTCCTCGTCGCTGAAGCGCGGGCGCAGGGCGGAGTAGTCGCCCCACGAGCCGTCGGCGTTCTGGTGCGCGAGCAGCCAGGCGACCGCCGTGGCGTACGCGGCCAGGTCGGCGTAGCCCAGAAAGCCCGTGCTGGAGGTCAGCTCCGAGACGATGTCGAGCTCGCCGGCGGCCATGAAGCGCGCGATCAGCACCGGGAGCGCGGCGCGCAGCCAGGCACGATCGGCGTCGGAGAAGGGCGGCACCGACGGGTCGCGCAAGAAACCGAAGTCGTACGGGACGAACACCTCGTGCGTGATCTGGTAGGCGTCGTTGCGTCCGACGGCGCGCGGATCAGGATGCGTGGCGATGACGCCGGCGCCACCGCCGGTGCGATAGGCGTCGGGGAAGGGGATGCCGAAGTGATCGTAGTAGAGGGCGAAGGCCTCCCGTTGGTGCACGCCGCGCGTGGCGATGTGCGCGTTCAGGCGCGGCACCACCTTCAGGATCTCGGCACGGTAGCGCGCCGTGTCGAGCCCGACCTTGTCCATGAGGTACGGGATGCGCAGGTACGACGTGGCGTCCTCGCGCAGCGTCGCTTCGTCGACGGTGGCGACGTCGTGGAACGCCGGGTCGTCGGCCACGCGCACCGCGTCGGCCATCTTCGCCTTCAACGCGGCGCGCTCGGCGTCGGTCTTCGCCAGCGTCCACAGACGCACGTAGCAGTGCAGGATCTCACCGAGCTTCTTCTTACCCTTGATGCCCATCGCGCGGAGGGCGATGGGGTCGACGTGCACCGTGTCCAGCCAGGCGCGCGCGCGCGCAAGCGCAGCATCATGTTCGGCGCGGTGAGCGGGGAGGAACGCGGGGTCGGCGGTCGCCGGGGGCCCCGCGGTCGCCGGCGCCGGCGACGCGGCCCCGGTGGAGGTCGTCAGCGCGGACGAGCTCGTCGCGGAGATCAGGCCCGGGCTCGCGCTCGCGCCGGGTCCGGCCGTGCCGGTCGCCGGCGCCGAGCAGGCGGCGGCGGCGCCGGCGAGGGCCGCCAGCGCGGCGCGGCGCGCGCTCACCACAGGCCGGTTCCGTAGCCGCCGTCGTCGACCGTCAGCTTCGCGATCTCCTTCTCCATCTCGTCGGTGTTCGTGTCCATCGCCCGTAGGATTCCCTTCATCCGGCTCCACGCCCATTCGCAGTACACGCGCGCGCACAGCAGGTCACGCTTCGCCCCCTCCTCGCCGCGGTTCTCGATGGCCGCGCTGGTGCGCGAGATGACCGCCGCCATCGAGTACAGGTCGATCATCAGATCCGCGATGCGCGCGCAGGCGAACTGCCGCTCCACGATGGCCTTGCCGTGCCGCCGCAACACCTTCTCCACCGCCTTCGCCCCCTCGCCCACGAAGTCCTCCACCAGCACCGCCTCGCGCTTCAGCAGCGGATGCGCGTGCGTGATGGCGTCGCCGTACACCGACTGCCGGATCTTGTTCACGACGTAGTCCGCGATGAGCCCGTATTGCTTCAGCGGCGCGCGGATCGCTCCCGCGACCTCGGCCAGGTACGCACCGGGCCCTTCCATGCCCGACAGCGCGATGAACAGGCGCAGGATCTCGTTCGTGCCCTCGAAGATGAGGTTGATGCGCGCGTCGCGCAGCAGCCGCTCGTAGGGATACTCCTTCATGTACCCGGCTCCGGCGGCGATCTGCAGGGCCTCGTTCACGATGCGCCACAGCGCCTCGGCGCCGAACACTTTGCAGATGGCGCTCTCGACCGCGTAGTCCTTTGCCCCGGCGTCGATCATCCCGGTCGTCAGGTAGACCATGCTCTCCAGCGCGTAGCTCTCCGTGATCATCCGGGCGATCTTGTGCTGGATGAGACCGAACTCGGAGATGGCCCGCCCGAACGCCCGCCGCCCGCGCGCGTGCTCCACTGCCAGCTTGATGAGCGTCTTGGCCGCGCCCAGCGACCCCGCCGCCAGGCCCAGCCGCCCGGAGTTCAAGATCTGCATCGCCACCTTGAAGCCTTTGCCCGGCTCGCCCAGCACGTTCTGCGGCGGCACGCGCACGTCCTCGAAGTAGAGCGCCGTCGTCGACGACCCGCGGATGCCGAGCTTGTGCTCCTCGGGGCCGCTGCGCACGCCGTGCGCGCGCTCCACGATGAACGCGGTGATGCGGTCCTTCCGCTCGCCGTCCAGCTCCACGTCGGTTTGCGCGAACACCGTGAAGAAGTCGGCCAGCCCGCCGTTCGTGATCCAGATCTTCGTGCCGTTGAGCAGCCAGCTCTCGTCGGCCTGGCGCACCGCGCGCATCTTGATGGACTGCGCGTCCGACCCCGCCGACGGCTCGGTCAGCGCGAACGCCGCGATCATCTCGCCGGACGCCAGCCGCGGCAGGTAGCGCCGCTTCTGCTCCTCGTTCCCCGCCAGCAGCAGTCCCTTCAGGCCGATGGACTGGTGCGCGCCGATCGTCACCGGCAGGGAGCTCTCCAGCCCCGACAGCTCCTGCATCACCCGCGTGTAGGCCGTAGCGCTCAGCCCGATGCCCCCGTAGCCCTCGGGAATGATCATCCCGAAGAGCCCCATCTGCTTCATCGCGTCCAGCACGGGCGCGGGGATCTTCGCCTCGGCGTCGATGGCGGCGGCGTCGATGTGCTCGGCGGCGAGCTTGTGCAGGCTCTCCATGATGAGCCGGACGGCCTCGTGGTCGGAAGGCCGCGGAAGCGGGAACGGGAAGATGAGCTCCTCGACGATGTTGCCGTGGAAGAGCGACTTGGTGAACGAGACCGCTGCCGGGGTCGCCTCCATGTTGTCTCCTTGTCCGCCGACGGTCGGACCGACCATAGCATCCCTGCCAGGGCCGCGGCCGGCCGGCCGGCCGTCCGGCCGAATGTGATATGGATGTTCCAGTCAAGGAGACTCTGCGATGCCCTGGCTGATCCGCGACGAGATCTTCCGCGCCCGCGACGGCAAGGACTTCGACCTGCGTACGATGACCGAGGCGGACGCCTGCTTCTTGCGCTGGCTCGACGCGCGCGCCGCGGCGGGGGAGTCGTACCCGGCGCTGCTTCCGTCGGTCACCGGGCCGGGCGGTTATCTCCTGAACAACGCGGAACGTCCCGATCCGCGCGTCCGCACGCGGCCCGTGTTCCGCGCGGCGATGGACCTGCTCGCCCGTGTGGCGGAGCGCGACGGACTCAAGCTCCCGAAGGCGGTGGTCGACGGCACGAGGGGCGGCGTCCACAGCGTGACCGACGCGGCGCGCGAGCTGGGCATCACGCGCGCCGCGGTGGTCCGTGCCATCCAGGAGGGACGCCTCGCCGCCTATCGAATGGGGTGAGGGTGGATCATACCGGCAGCGGGTCTGTCGGCTTACGAACGAAGTTTGGCGCGGCGGGACCGGCGCCGCAGCACCCCGTTCATCGTTCGGTAAGCAGCGCGCGCCAAGCCCCCGGACGGAAAGCTGGATCGCTCTCGATTTCCGGTGTTAGCTTCGGTCCCCGGAATGGCACGACGCGACCGCGAAGACCCGACCATCGCCCTCAGCGACACCGAGGTCGACAAGCTGCGCACCGGCACTGGCCTGCCGGCGCTGGCCGGGCCGGCCCCGCCCGACGAGGACCCGCCCGCCGAGCCCGAGAACGCGGACGTGGGCGCGGCGCTCGCCGCGGCCGCCGCGCTGCTGGACCTGACGGAAGGCACGCGTACCGGCGAGCTGGTGCTGCGGCGCGGCCGGGTGGAGGTCCGCGCCGTGGTGCAGGGCGGGCGCGTGCGGCGCACGCGCTCCAACGACCCGGGCATGGCGCTGGGGCCGTACCTCGTGCGGACCGGCATGCTGGACGACGGCTCGCTGGAGCGCGCGCAGCACGAGGCGCAGGAGCGCGACGTCCCGCTCTCGGAAGCCCTGCAGCACATCGCCGGATTGAGCAAGGACCAGGTGCGCCAGGCCGAGGACGCCGTGGCGCGCGAGCGCGTCCTCTCGCTCTTCGCCGGGCAGGCCGCCGGCGCCGGCGTCGGCGGCCGCGGCGAGGGGCTGCAGGTCGAGCTGGCCGAGCGCAAGGAAACGGGCGGCGGGCCGCTGGACTTCGACCCGGCGGTGCTGGCGTTCGAGGGGCTGCGCCGGGCCGCGCCGGACGCTGCGGGCCGGAGCTTGCTGGCGCGCTGGGGCGATCGCGAGATGCGGCCCACCGAGCGGCTGCGTCGGCACCGCGCGGCGCTGTGCGCCGCGTTCGGCCTGGGCGCGGAGAGGCTGGAGCTGCCGGCCGGGCACGACGGCCGCACGACGCTCCTGGAGCTGGCGGCGGACGCTGGAGGGCGTGCGCCCGAGATGGCCTGGACGCTCTGGCGCGCCAAGCTCCTGGAGCAGGCGCCGGCGTCGGGGCCGGCGTCGGCGCCGGTGGGCACGCCCGCGCAGGTTGCCGTGGCCGCCGTTCACGCCGCCGCCGCCGCCGGCGCCGGGGGAGGCGCGCGCCCCGCGAGCGCGCGCCGCGCCGGTCCGCCGCCGACGCCGCCGCCTCCGCCGGTGCCTGCCGGCGCCACCTCCGGCACGCCCGCGCCGCGCCCGGCTGGCGCCCTCGCGTCGCCGGCGCCGCGGCGGCAGCCCGATCCCGGCAAGCCGCTGTTCGTGAAAGCCGACACGTTCGAGCTGGAGCCGGAAGAGCTGGAGATCGACGCGCTCGAAGAGTCGCCGGCGCCGGCGGACACAGGGCACACCGTCGTGGGCGGCGTGTCGCCGGCCGTCGGCGGCCTGCCGCCGTCCGATCTCGGGCTCGACGAGTGGCTGGACCGGTCGGCGGCCTCGGAGCCACGCCCTGGACTGCCCGGGGACGTGCCCGGGCTGCTGAAGGCGTCGCGCGAGGCGCGCGACCGCGGCGACCACCTCGGCGTGTTGCGCGCGCTCAGCGCCGCCATCGACGTCGAGACCGCGGCGCAGGGCGGGCCGCGCAAGCTCGTTCCGCTTTGGCGCGACGCGGGCAAGGAGTGGATGTCCCGCTACGACCGCTACGACGAGGCGGTCCGGCTGCTGCGCCTGCGCATCGCCGCCGACCAGACGGACCGCGACGCGGTGGCGGAGCTGCGCCAGATCCTGCTCGAGACGGGCGACCTCGCCGGGGCCGACGCGTTGTACGAGGCGGAGCTCACGCGCGCGCGCGACCCGAAGGAGCGCGCGGCGCGCCTGCGCGAGCGCGGGCGGCTGAGGCTGGAGCGGCTGGGGCGGCTGGAGGAGGCGCGCGGCGACTTCGACGCTGCGGCCCGCACGCTGCCCGGCGACGAGGCGCTGCTGGAGGGCATCGCCCGCCTGTACCTGAAGGCGGCCGGGCCGGAGGGCGAGCGTACGCCCGCGGCAGCGGCGGCCCTCAAGAGCGCGTCGCTCTATTTCCACCGCGCCGCCGAGGCACTGGCGGCGCGCGAGAAGAAAGACACCACGCGAGCGCGGCAGCTGTGCCGGCAGGCGCTGGCGGCCGACCCCGACAACGCCGCGGCGCTCGACCTCTTCGCGCGGCTATGCGGCGAGGCAGGCCGCTGGGACGAGCTGTCGAGCGCCTACCGTGCGGCGCGCGCGCGCGCCAAGGACGACGCCGAGCGCATCGGCCAGCACCTGCAGCTGGCGGCCGTGGCGGAGCGCAAGCTGCGCCGCCTCGACGCCGCGATGGGCGAGTACGAAGCCGTGCTGCAAATCGACCCGGCGCACCGCGAGGCGGGGGCGCGGTTGCGCGACCTCTACAAGCGGCAGCACGCGTTCGACCGGCTGGCGATGCTGCTGGAGCGCGAGCCGGCGCTCCGTGCCGGGACGGGGGACGGCGGCGGCGCGGGGGGTTCGTCCGCGTCGCCGGCGGCGCCGGCGCCGGCGCCGGGCTCGGCTTCCGCGGGGGCGGGCGCGGCCGTGACGGCGGC
>DASYRF010000231.1:0-14538 GCA_036004705.1 Myxococcota bacterium | reverse complement strand
GCCGCCCCTGCGCGATCCAGCTCACCACGAGCTGGATGTCCGCGGGCGGCAACGGCGGCAGGGCGAGCGGCATGCCGCGCACGCCGGGCACGGGACTCCCGGACTCCTCGCTCCAGCGCGCCAGCAGGTGCGCGATCAGGCGCGGCGTGCCTTCGGCGAGCGGGGCGAGCACGCTGCGGCGCCGGCCGTCGTCGCCGAACGCCCCACTGAAGACGCCCGTCGGCGTGGACAGGTCGAGCCCACGCGGCGCGAAGCCGAAGCCGCCGGTGTTTCCGGCCCCGCCGTCGCCGAGCGCGTATGCGGCCGAGGCGTGGCAGTGCCAGCAGACCTTCTTGAAGACGCGCGCCTCGACCTCCGGCCAGCGAACCTCGCGCGCCAAAGGGAGCGGACGCGCGGGGATCGCGGCGGGCGGCGGCAGCGGCGCGAGCGGCGCGGTCAGGATGAAGGCCGCCAGGGCGCGCGCGTCGCCGCCCGACAGCGCCATGTCCGGCATGACGGTCTCGGGCGCCAGGCGCCGCGGGTCGGCGAGGAAATCGGCGAGCGCGCGCGGCTGGAAGCGTTCGCGCGTGACGCGCAGGTCCGGTGCCAGCAACGCCGGCATCGCGCCGGCGTCGGCCGCGGCGCCGTCGTGCAAGGACTTCGCCGCCGGGCCCGCGCCCTCGGCGCCGGCGGCCTCGTCGGGCAACGCGACCGCGACGCCGGTGAAGGCGTGGCAGGTGGCGCAGCGCAAACGCGCATACAAGGCCGCGCCGCGTGCCGCTTCTTCGGGGGTGAACGCGCGATCGGGCGGCGGCGCTTCCTTCGGAACGAGCCACGCGGCGATGGCTTCCGCGTCGTCCGGCGCGAGGGCCAGCCGCGGCATCTCCGCGGGCAGCCCGGGGCGCAGGTCGTGCGGCGACAGCAGGAACGCCTTGACCCAGGCGCGCCGAAAGCGCGCCGCCACGCCGGCCAAGGACGGCACCGCGGGCAGGCTATGGTGGTGGCTGCGCCAGCCTTTCACGTCGTCCCCCGACAAGCTGTACCAGTGCCCGTCCAGGATCTCGCGATGGCAATGCACGCAATGGCGCTCGCGCGGCACCACGGTGAGCCCCACGCCGTCATGACAGCGCTCGCACTCGAAGCGGCGAATGAGCTCGATGCCCTCCGCCCGCGTCGAGGCAGGGAGGGCCGGGGTGGTGGCCGCGGCCGCCGGCTCGGTTCCCGGGGCGTCGCAACCGCCCATCCCCACGCCCGCCGCTGCGGCCGCGCCCAGCAGCCAGAGCCCGGTGGTCTGCACGCGCGCCACGATCAGGAGGTCAGGGCGGGCGTTGCGTGCTCGGCCTTGCCCGGCTTACGCGGCTTGGCGGCCTTCTCCGGCTTGGCGGCCTTCTCCGGCTTGGCGGCCTTGTCCGGCTTGGCGGCCTTCTCCGGCTTGGCGGCCCTGTCCGGCTTGGCAGCCCTGTCCACCCTTGCGGCCTCGGGCGCCTCGGAACAAACGCCCTTCCGCTTGGTCATGGCGCGGCAGCGCGCGGACGCGGCTTCGGCGCCGGCGACGTCCCCCGCCTTGGCGCGCATGGACGCCAGCAAGGCCCAGGCCTCCGGGTCGGGCATGAGGTCGCGCGCCTCCAGGTCGCCGAGCAGCGCGAGCGCCTCCGCCCATTCTTTCGGCGGCGGCGCTGGCGCGGCGCCGTGGCCCATCGTGACGGTGCGGCTCTTGGCCTCGGCGACGCGCGCCGTGAGCCACGGATCCTCGGGCCCGGCGCCGCGCAACGCCTCCAGGCGCTCGCCTGCCTTGGAGACAAACGCCGCGCCGGGGGTGCGCATGTAGGCCACGGCCAGCAGCCCGTCGGCTTTTCGCAGCAAGCCGGCATCGGCGAACCCCAGGTACAGGTGACTCCCGATCCGGTACGCCTCGCCCGGGTCCAAGAGCGCCAGGACCGTCTTCGTGTCATCCGCCGCCAGCGCCGCGGCGGCGCGGGCGACGAGCTTGGTCGCCTCGTCGGTGTCGAGCCGCACCGGGTTGCCGCAGGCGCGGCCCACCCGCGGCGGCCCCGCTGTCGCCAACACCGCGAACAGCACCGCCGCCGCCCGCGCCGCGCGTCCCGTCTTGCCATCGCGCATCGCCACCTCCGCCCGAGGCGGACAACGCAGGGCGCGCGCAGTTCCCCTGCGCGCCGGCTGGAGCCGGCGCCCCTGGAACCGCGGGGGGCGGAGGAGCCCACAGCCTCTCTTCGGCGGCGCGGCGGCGCGAGAGCTCGCTACGCGAGGGCCTTGGCGACCTTCCCCAGCAGGTCGGCGCGGTCGATGGGCTTGGGGATGAAGTCGACCACCTGCTTGGACTCGTCGGCCCATTGCCGGAACTCCGCCGAGTCCCAGGCCGTCACGATGATGATCGGCACCACGCGCGGCAGGTCTCCCAGGAAGAGCGTCACGTGCATGCCGGTGAAATCCGGCATCATCAGATCCAGCAGAATCAGGTCGACGTCGGCCTTCTTCGCCTGCTCGATGGCCTGAATGCCGCTGTAGGCGGTGACGACCCGGTAGCCCTCGTCGCTGAGGATCTCCTCCATCAGCTCCACGGCGTCCTTGTTGTCGTCCACCACCAGGATCGTCTTGCCGTCGGCCATCGGTTCCTCCGCGCGCCTAGCCTAGCTCATTCGGCTTACGACTTCAGCGGCTCGGCGGGAGGACCCGCGGCCACCCCCGGCGCCGCCGGCGCGACGACCGCCCCCGGCGACAGCGCCGCCGCCGCGCCCCCCGGCTCCGCCGACTCCGCCACAGCGCGCTCGGGCGCCACCTCCGACGGCGTGGGCTCGCCGCCCGCCGCCGCCGCCGCCGCGCCCGCCTCCGCCGCCGCCTCGCCCGGCGCGGCGCGCGGCAGCACGATCCGGAAGGTCGACCCCTGCCCCGGCGTGCTGTCCACGCTGATGCGCCCACCCAGGATGAGGCAGTTGCGCCGCGTGATGCTCAACCCCAGCCCCGTCCCGCCGTACTTGCGCGCGATGCTCCCGTCGCTCTGGCGGAACTCGTCGAAGATGCGCTCGCGGTCCTCCGCCTTGATGCCGATGCCCGTGTCCACCACCGCCAGCTCCACCTCGTCGGCGCGCACGTCCACCTTCACGGCGATCTCGCCCGACTGCGTGAACTTCACCGCGTTCGACAATAGGTTCGTCAGACACTGCTTGATCTTCATGCGGTCGTGCATCAGGGGCGCCTCGCCGCCCTTCACGTCCGCCGTCAGCTTCACCGCCCGCTCCCCCAGGATCTGGCGCGCCGTCGCCACGCAGTCCTCGACCATCTCCCGCACGTCGAACTCCTCGCGGTACACCTCCATGCGCCCCGCCTCGTACTTCGACAGATCCAGGATGTCGTTGATCAGCGCCAAGAGCTCGCGCGAGTTGCGCAGCACCTTCTCCAGCGCGTGCCGCCGCTTCTCCGGCAGCTCGGGCGTCTTGGCCAGCACCACCTCCGTGTAGCCGATGATGGCGTTCAGCGGCGTGCGCAGCTCGTGCGTCATGCTCGACAGGAACTCGCTCTTCAGGCGCGCCAGCTCCATCACTTTCACGTTCTTGGCCGCCAGCTCGCGGTTCACCTCCGACAGCTCTTGCGTGCGCTCGGCCACCAGCCGCTCCAGCTGCTCGTGCACGGTGGCGTTCGCCAGCGCCACGCCCAGCTGCCCGCTGACCACCTGCAGGATCGCCAGCAGCCGCGGGTCGGCCGCCGCCGTGCGCGCCAGCGCCAGCACCCCGATGTTGCGCCCCTCGTACGGAACCGGCTGGTAGACCAGGCACGTCGGCTGGATGTCGCCGAACGCCGTCTGGATGGACGGGGCCACGTGGCTCGGCACCCGGTCCAGCACCCACGGCCGCTCCATCTGCCCGGCGCGCCCGATGATGCCCTCCCCCGGCAGCATCCCGTTCTCCTTGAAGGCGCTGCGCTCGGCGCCGTGCACCGCGGCCAGCATGTAGCGCCCGGTACGCTCCTCCAGCAGGTACAGCCCCGCCACCGGGCTCTGGCTCACGTCCGCCACGATGCTCAGCGCCGCGTCCAGCAGCGACTTCAGCTTCACGGTGCTCGACACCACGCGCGTGATCTCCAGCACCGCGTCCTGTACGTCGCGCTTGGACATCTCGGCGCGCTGCTCCACCAGCTCCGTCACCAGCTTGTTGAAGGCCTGCGCCAGCTCGCCGACCTCGTCGGTCCCTTCCTTGGGCAGCACGCGCGGGCGCTCGCCCTTCGCCACCGTGCGCGCCACCTGGGCGATGCGATTCACCGCGGTGCGCAGCCCCGTCGCCACCAGCCACGCCACCAGCAGCCCCAGGCCCACGGACAGCAGCGCCATCGCGGCGATGGTCCCGCGCGCCAGCCCCCCCAGCTTGTCGGCCTCCTTCTTGCTGCCGTCGATCCCCTTCCATAGATCCGTGGATATCTCCTGCGCCAGCACCCCCAGGCCTTCGACCTCCAGCGCCGTGCGCTCCGCCAGGCGGATGCGCTCCGAATCGCCCGACGCCAGGTTCGCCGAGTAGTCGTCGATGCGCGCCACCAGCGCGTCCGCCTCGTGGACGGCCTCCTCCAGCGGCGCGCGGATTGCGCCCGTGCCCGGCTCCTTGCGCGCCTCTGCCAGCAGCCCTTGCAGCGCCACCGCCGCGTCGCGCCCGTCCTGCGCGTCCGCCAGCGCTTCGCCCTCGCGGAAGCGCGCCAGGGCGCGGTCGAGCTTCGACACCTCCTCGGTCGCGCGTGCGGCGATGCGCGGGCCCTCCCCGGGCGGCAGCTTGCCCGCCGCCAGCGCCTCGCCGATGTCGTCGGCCGCCTTGCGCAGCACACCGCTCAGGCTCTCCGACTCGCCCGCGAACTTGCCGCGTATCTCCGTCAGCGTGTTGCGCTCGCTGATGACGAGGTTCCCCACGTCCTCCAGCGCCCCCTCGTAGCGCCCGATCCCCGCCAGCAGCCGCGAGCACTTGTCGTAGACCACCTTGTCCGTCGTCATCGACTGCGCCTGGTCGGCGAAGGCGCGCATCAACGCCACGTGCTCGCGCCCCGCCTTCAGGTTCTCCTCGTCGGCAAAGTCGGTCAGCAGCCGCTCCGCGTCGCGCGCCTTCAAGAGGTTGTACTTCACCCCTTCGATTCGCTTGGCCGCCTCGACCTCCACGTCGATGATGGACTTCAGCCGCGCCTGCTCCGCGCCCAGGAAATACAGCGCCACCCCCGACACCAGCGCCGTGAGCGCGGCGCTGAACACCGCCACCAGCAGGATCTTGGCGCGCAACGTCACGTGCGCAGGCTAACCCCGCGGCGCCCTTGACTTCAAGGACCCCCCGCGGTAGGGTCCGGCCCGTTTCTGGCGGTTTCCCCGGAGAGTACGCGTACATGGCTCTTGCCTTCTCGACCCCGTCGGAGGAGCGCATCACCGCCACGCTGGCCCGCTATCCCAACAAGCAGGCCGCCCTGCTGCCGGTCCTGTGGATTGCCCAGGAGGAGTGGGGCTACGTCAGCGAGGAGGCGATGGAGCTGGTCGCGCGCAAGCTCGACCTGTCGCCGGCGTTCGTCTATGGGGTCGTCACCTTCTATACGATGTACGCACAGGAGCCGCGCGGGCGGTTCCACCTTCAAGTCTGCGGAAACCTGAGCTGCTGCTTGCGCGGGGCCGAGCGCATCACGCACCATCTGGAAAAGCGCCTCATGATCAAGGTCGGCGAGACCACGGACGACAAGACCTTCTCGCTGACCGAGGTGGAGTGCCTGGCCTCGTGCGGGACGGCGCCCATGATGCAGGTGGACGAACGCGTGAAGGGGGGCTTCCGCTCCGACTACCACGAGAACCTGACCGAAGCGGAGGTCGACCGCCTCCTCGAGGAGCTGCGCGCCCGGGCGCGCGGCTAGCGCGCCGCCGCGCGCGCCCGCGACGCCCGAACACGACCCATGGAAACGCTCCTCACCAGGCTCGTCGGTGTTCCGGATTCGCATCGCATCGACACGTACGTCGCGCGCGGCGGCTACGAGGGGCTGCGCAAGGCGCTGAAGATGACGCCCGACGCCGTCATCGACGAGGTGAAGAAGGCGAACCTGCGCGGCCGCGGCGGCGCCGGTTTCCCGTGCGGCACGAAGTGGAGCTTCGTCGACCAGAAGTCCCCCAAGCCGAAGTACATGGTGGTGAACGCGGACGAGGGCGAGCCGGGAACGTTCAAGGACCGCCTGCTGATGGAGTGGGACCCGCACGGCATGCTGGAGGGAACCATCATCGGGTCGTACGCGATCCGCGCCAGCACCGCCTACATCTACGTGCGCGGCGAGCTGCGCAAGAGCTATGACCGCGTAATGGCCGCCGTGGCGGAGGCCTACGACAAGGGGTTCCTGGGAAAGAACGTCCTCGGGTCGGGGTGGTCGTGCGACGTGACGGTGCACCGCGGCGCCGGGGCGTACATCTGCGGCGAGGAAACGGCGCTGCTGAACTCGCTGGAGGGGAAGCGCGGGCAGCCGCGCTTCAAGCCGCCGTTCCCGGCGGTGGTGGGGCTCTTCGGCGCGCCGACGATCGTCAACAACGTGGAGACGCTCGCCTGCGTGCCGTGGATCGTGACGCGCGGGTCGGCGTGGTTCGCCTCGGCGGAGGCGGGCGGCGTGGAGGGCAACGGCGGGCCGAAGCTGTACTGCATCAGCGGCCACGTGAACCGCCCCGGCGTTTACGAGCTGCCGCACAGCACCACCGGGCTCGGGCTCATCGACGCGGCGGGCGGCATCACCGGCGGGCGCGCGCTGAAGGCGTTCATCCCCGGCGGGTCGAGCACGCCGCCGCTGACGCCGGCCGAGAGCGACGTGCGCATGGACTTCGACTCGGTGAAGAAGGCCGGGTCGCTGCTCGGGTCGGCGGGGGCGATAGCCCTGCGCGACGGCACGTGCCTCGTGCGCTTCCTGTGGAAGCTGCTGAAGTTCTACCACCACGAATCGTGCGGGCAGTGCACGCCGTGCCGCGAAGGGACGGGCTGGCTGGAGCGCATCGCCTGGAAGCTGGAGCACGGGCAGGGCAGCGTCGCCGAGCTCGGGATCATGGAAGCGGCGTCCAAGCGCATGATCGGCACGACCATCTGCGTGCTGAGCGACGCGGCGGCGATGCCGGCGCTCGACTTCTACAAGAAGTGGAAGGACGAGTTCGTCGGCCACGTCGGGAAGAAGGGACCGTGCGACCTGGAGGCCTGACGCGGCGGCACGGGGCCGCGCGGCCGGGGACGGCACTCGCGGCGCGGCCGGCGGCGCGGGCCGTGGCGTCGGCGGCGGCGGCGCGCTTGGCGGCGGCGGCGGTGGCGGGGCTAGCGCTGGGGCTGGCGCTGGTGATGGCACCGGCGCTCGGGGGCGGGCAGCGCGCGTGGGCGGCCGACGGGCCGGGGACGGCCGCGAGTGCGGGTGCGGCCGCGGCGGCGGGCGCGGCGCTCGGTCATGCCATCGGGCCGGCGCCGGCGGCGGGCGTGGAGATCGACGCGGCGACGGGCGGCGGCGAGGGGCTGACGGTGCAGAAGGTCGTCTTCCTTTGCTTCGCCGTCGCGGCCGTGATCCTGGCGCTGCTGGTCATCAGCATGCGCAACCCGCTGTCGGGCGCGCTGGCGCTGGTGCTGGCGTTCTTCTGCCTGGCGGGGCTGTACGCGATGCTCGGCGCGCACTTCATCGCCGCCATCCAGATCATCGTCTACGCGGGCGCGGTCATGGTGCTGTTCGTCTTCGTCATCATGCTGCTCAACCTGTCGGAGCGCGAGCTGGGCGCGCCCAAGCACCGCTTCGTGAAAGGGCTGGGCGTGCTGCTGCTCGTCGGCCTCGGCGCGGCGGTCTGGGCGAACTTGAAGGCGCTGCAGGGCCCGGCCGCGGCGGGCCCGACGGTGGTGGCGGCGGTTGACGCGCATTTCGGCACCGTGAAAGCAGTCGGGCGCGCGCTCTTCAGCGGCTGGCTCTTCCCGTTCGAGGCGACCGGGCTCTTGCTGCTCGTGGCCGTCGTCGCGGCGGTGGCCATCAGCCGCAAGGGAACGACGGCGCGCGGGGGCGATGCGCCCGCCGGCGCCGCTCGTACCGCCGCCGTCGCGGCCGCCGCCGCCGCCGACGCGAGCGCCGGCGCCGTTGTCGGCTCGGATGCCGCCTCCGGTGTCGCTCGACCCACGGGCGCGCCCGCCGCGGGAGGCCACTGATGGTCCCCATCTCCTGGTATCTGTGGCTGGCGGCGATCCTCTTCGTCATCGGCGTCGTCGGCGTCGTCGTGCGGCGCAACGCCATCGTCGTGCTGATGGCGGTCGAGCTGATGCTCAACGCTGCGAACCTGACCATCGTCGCCTTCGCCCGCCAGCGCGGCGACATCGGCGGGCACGCCATTGCCTTCTTCGTCATCGCCGTCGCCGCGGCCGAGGCGTCGGTGGGCCTCGCCATCCTGATCCACGCCTTCCGCCATTTCCGCAGCGTGCACCTCGACGACCTCGACGGGATGAGGGGCTGATGGACGGCGCCGCCGCGCTCATCGAGCTGTGCAACCACCTCCCCGCGTCGCGGGCGAGCGAGTACCTGGCCTGGATCCCGCTGCTGCCGCTCGTGGGCTTCTTGGTGAACGGGCTGGGCGGGCGGTTCCTGGACCGAAGCGCCAGCGCGCTGTTGGCCTGCGCCACCGTCGGCTTCAGCTTCCTGCTGGCGGTCTGGGGCGTCTGGGAGCTGCACACGCTGAAGCAGGCCGTGGACACCTGCAGCCTGTCGGGCTTCCCGGGCATGGAGAGCGTCGTCCCGCACTACACCCACGCGGTCTACTCGTGGATCCCCGTCGGCGGCGGCGCGATCGGCGGCGCGCCCGGCGGAGCGCCCGTGTCCATCGACGTGGCGCTCCGCCTCGACCCGCTGTCGGGCGTGATGATCCTGATCGTCACCGGCATCGGGTTCCTGATCCACGTCTATAGCGCCGGCTATATGGCGCACGACAAGGCCCCCGGCCGCTACTTCGCCTACCTGAACCTCTTCACTGCGGCGATGCTGCTGCTGGTGCTGGCCGACAACCTCCCCGTGATGTTCGTCGGCTGGGAGGGCGTCGGGCTGTGTAGCTACCTCTTGATCGGCTTCTGGTACGACGACGACGCCAAGGCCTCTGCCGGCAAGAAGGCCTTCATCGTCAACCGCATCGGCGACTTCGGCTTCATCCTCGGCATCTTCACCCTCTTTGCCGCCACCGGGCGTTTCGACTTCGACGGCATCGCCGCGGGCGCGGACCGCCTCGCGACGATGACCGCGGGCGGCACGTCGCTGACGCTGGCGTTCGTCGGCGCGCTGCTCCTGTTCCTGGGGGCGGTCGGCAAGAGCGCGCAGCTGCCGCTCTACGTGTGGCTCCCCGACGCGATGGCCGGCCCCACGCCCGTCTCCGCCCTCATCCACGCCGCCACGATGGTCACCGCCGGCGTGTACATGGTGGCGCGGATGAACTTCCTCTACGTGCTGGCCCCCGGCGCGATGCTGATCGTGTGCGTCGTCGGCGTGCTCACCGCGCTCTTCGCCGGCGCCATCGCCGTCGCGCAGAACGACATCAAGAAGGTTCTCGCCTACAGCACCGTCTCGCAGCTCGGCTTCATGTTCGCCGCCGTCGGCGCCGGCGCCTTCTGGGTGGCCATCTTCCACGTGCTCACGCACGCCTTCTTCAAGGCGTGCCTCTTCCTCGGCTCGGGCAGCGTCATCCACGCCATGGGCGGCGAGCAGGACATCCGCAAGATGGGCGGGCTGAAGAAGTGGATGCCCGTCACGCGCTGGACGTTCCTCGTCGCCACGCTGGCCATCGCCGGCGTCCCCGGGCTGGCCGGCTTCTTCTCCAAGGACGAGATCCTCTGGTCGGTGTTCTCGAACACCCCGCTCGACCCCGAGGTCGGGCGCTGGCTGCCGCAGGCGCTGTGGCTGGGGCTGTTGATCGCGGCGGCGACGACGGCCTTCTACATGGCGCGGCTCTACATGCGCACGTTCGAAGGCCCCTTCCGCGGGGACGCCCACACGGCCGAGCACCTGCACGAGTCGCCGGGCGTGATGACCTGGCCGCTGGTGCTGCTGGCGGCGGGCGCCGTCTGCGTCGGCTGGCTCGGGATGGGCGACGTCTTCCTCGACACGTTCGCCGGCACGCACCACGGTGTCCTCGATCTCGGCGGCGGTACGCGCTACCAGTTCAACCCGCTGCGCTTCTGGCTCGACCCGGTCTTCCGCGACTCGGCCGCCGCCGTCGTGTCGCGCATCCCCGAGGGCCCCGGCCACGCCTCCACCGAGTGGATGCTGGTGGCGGCGAGCGTGCTGGCCGCCTTCGCCGGGCTCTTCCTCGGCTGGGACTGGTACCGCGGCGGCAAGGAGCCGCGCACGACGGTGCCCGGCCTGCTCAAGTGGGCGCAGGACAAGTTCTACGTGGACGAGCTGTACGACCTCGTGGTGGTGCGGCCGCTGCGCGCCGTGGCGGAGTTCCTGCACGTGGTGGTCGACGAAGGGATCATCGACACGCTCCTGGTGCGCGGGGCAGCGTGGCTGTTCGAGGCGCTGGGCTGGGTGCTGCGGCGCCTGCAGAACGGGCAGGTGCAGTTCTACGCGTTCGTGCTGGTCCTGGGTCTGGCGGCGATGATGGCCTTCTTCCTCGGATGACGGGCATGGGCGGCTACCTCCTCGACGCCGTGCTGTTCCTCCCGGTCGCGGGCGCGCTAATGTTGATGGCGCTGCCGGCGCGCGAGAAGGGCGCGCTGCGCGGGTTCGCCCTGGCCGTGAGCGTCACCACGTTCCTGCTGTCGCTGGTGGTGTGGCGGCGCTTCGACCCCGCGGACGCGGGCTTCCAGCTCGTGACCGACGTGGCGTGGGTGGAGTCGGTGGGCATCCGCTTCCACGTGGCGCTCGACGGCATCTCGCTGTGGCTCGTGCTGCTCACGACGTTCATCAGCCCCATCGCCATCGCCAGTACCTTCCGCGCCGTGGACGACCGCGTGAAGGAGTTCATGGCCGCCTTCCTGGTGATGGAGTCGGCCATGCTCGGCGCGTTCGTCGCGCGCGACCTCTTCCTCTTCTTCGTGTTCTGGGAGGCGATGCTCATCCCGATGTACCTGCTCATCGGGGTGTGGGGGAGCCAGCGCCGCATCTACGCCACGGTGAAGTTCTTCCTGTTCACGATGGCGGGCTCGGTGCTCATGCTGATCGCCATCCTCTACGTGTACCTGAAGGCGGGGGCGACGAGCTTCGAGCCCGAGGCGCTGCACACGGCGGCGCTGTCGGGCGGCGAGCAGAAGTGGCTGTTCGCGGCGTTCGCGCTGGCGTTTGCCATCAAGGTGCCGATGTTCCCGCTGCACACGTGGCTTCCCGACGCGCACACCGAGGCGCCCACGGCGGGGTCGGTGATCCTGGCGGCGGTGCTGCTGAAGCTGGGGACGTACGGCATGCTGCGCTTCGCGCTGCCACTGTTCCCGGCGGCGACGGTGGCCTTCGCGCCGCTCTTCGCGGTGCTGTCGGTGGTGGCCATCCTCTACGGCGCGTTCATGGCGCTGGCGCAGCACGACGTGAAGAAGCTCATCGCCTATTCGAGCGTCAGCCACCTCGGCTACGTGACGCTGGGGCTGGTGATGGGGACGGAAGCGTCGGTGCAAGGCGCGCTGTTGCAGATGGTGAACCACGGGTTGTCGACGGGCGCGCTGTTCCTGGGGGTGGGCGTGCTCTACGAGCGGCGCCACACGCGCCTCATCGCCGAGTACGGCGGCGTGGCGGCGCGCATGCCGGTCTTCGCCACGGTCTTCATGCTGGCGACGCTTTCGAGCATCGGGCTGCCGGGATTGAACGGCTTCGTCGGCGAGTTCCTGGTGCTGCTCGGGACGTACCGGAGCGGCGAGGTGGCGGGGGCGCCGTGGTACGCGGCGCTGGGGGCGGCCGGCGTCATCTTCGGCGCGGTGTACATGCTCTGGACCTACCAGCGTGTGATGTTCGGGCCCCTGAAGAACCCGGCGAACAAGGAGCTCGAAGACCTGACGCCGCGCGAGGTGGCCTACTTCCTGCCGCTGGTGGCGATGATGGTGGTGATCGGCGTCTACCCCAAGCTGCTGCTGGATCCGATGGCGCCGTCCGTCAGGGCGTTCGTCGCGCGGTATCACGACGACCGGGTGACGGCGGCGGCGCGCGCCGAGGTCGAAGACCTGGCGGTGCCGGTGACGCCGGGCGTGGGCACGGCGGGCCCGAAGCGGCCCGCGCCGCCGAAGGGTGCGGCGGGGACGCCGGCGGCGCCGGGGGCGATGCACCCCGCGGCGCCGGGCATGCCGCGCACGGCGGCGCCGTTGCGCGCACCGGGGGCACCGGTGCCGGGGGCCGCGGGCGCGCCGCCCGGCGTGACGACGCCTGCGCCGGCGACGGCGGGAGGCCTGCGATGAGCGCGCGCCCCCACGCCGCGGCGATGCACCGCCCTGCCGGCGCGCCCGCCCTCGCGCTCGGCGCCTGCGTCGCGCTTGCCCTCGGCCTGGGTCTGGGGCTCGGGCCGTCCGCGTCGCGGGCCGCTGCGGCCGACGGCACGGCCGCGCCGCCCACCGCCTTCGCCACGGGCGCGGCCTTCGCGCCAGGCGCGGCGTTCGCGACCGGCGCCGCCTTCGCCCCCGGGGGCACGGCCGCGTCCGGCGCCCCGGGCGCACCCGGCACGGCGTGGAGGCCTGCGGCGCCGCCGCCCGGCCTGCGCCGCCCCGGAATGGCGCCCGGCTCGGCGATGCCGGGGATGCGCGCCGCGCCAGGCTCGGGGCGCCCGACGGTGCCGCCGGGGCTCGTGCCCGCGCCCGCCGGGCCGCGGATCCCGACGGTGCTGATCGCCTACACGGAGGGCGTCGCCGAGGACATCGCCGCCGCCAAGGTGGAGGAGGCGCTCAGCCGCTCGAAGGTGGCTCGCCCGCTGATCGTGGCGGCGACCGCCGAGCGCCGCGCTCCGCTGGCCCGCTGTGCCGAGGCCGGAGCGGCGAGCGCCGCCGGGGGCGCCGCTACGGGCACCTCCGCTGCGGCCGGTGCCAGCGCCGGCGCGGGCGCGGGAGCGGCGGCGACCGGAGGCGCGAGCGCCGCCGGCGCGGCGACCGCCGCGGCGAACGGGCCGCCACCAGACCCGCGCGCCGCGCTCGTCCATTGCCTGGCCACGACCTCGACGCTGCTCACCGACCGGCCCGGCTTGGAGCCCGACAAGATCTTCTGGCTCGAGGTTACGTCCGCGCGCGCCGCCGGCGAGCGCACCTGGTCCGTCTCCGCCATCCTCGTCGACCGCGCCAGCGGCGGCGTGGATCGCTGGGCCGAGTCCACCGTCGTCGTGAAAGCCGCCGCGGCCGCGGCTGACGCGGCGGGCAACACGGCGGTGCCGCCTTCTGGCGGCGAGCCCGACGAGGCGCACGGCACCGCTGCCGGCGGGGCGGACGGCGCGCCCGCCGGAGCCGCCGACGAGGGCGCGCTCCCCGGCAGCACCGCCGCGCAGATCGCCATCCAGGCCGCCGCCGACGACGCCGCCGCGAAGACGCTCGGCGCGCTGGCGTCGATGGATTTGCTCGACGCGCTGCCGCTCCTGCTGCTGGTGCTCGTGGCGCTGCTGGTGTTGCTGAGCGACGCCTTCGTCCGCGCCGGCGACTCGCGCTACGCCGTGTACGTGTCGCTCGCCGGCCTGGCCGGCGTCGTGTGGCTGACGATGGCGCGCTGGGGCTACGACGGCGCGCCCGGCGCGCGCTGGCTCTTCGGTGGGCTCGCCACCGGCGGGCCGATGATCGTGCTCGACCGCTTCGCCCTGTACTTCAACCTCGTTCTCGCCGCCGGCGCCGCCCTGGGCGTGTTGCTGGTGCACGGATACTACCGCGTGCACGGCTCCGACCGCGGTGAACGCTACGCGCTGCTCCTGCTGTCGGTCACGGGGATGATGATCCTGGCCTCCGCCACGGACCTCGTGACGATCTTCCTTGGCATCGAGACGATGTCGCTCGCGGTGTACGTCCTCGTCGCCTCGAACCGCGCGCAGAAGGAATCGGCCGAAGCGGGGATGAAATATTTCCTCATCGGCGCGGTGGCGAGCGGCATCCTGGTCTATGCGATCGCGTTGCTCTACGGGGGCACCGGCACGACGAACCTCGTGGCGATGGCGAGCGCCGTGCAGGGCAACCCGGCCCTTCTGCACGACCCATTCGTCGTCGCCGGCGTCTTCCTCGCCGTGGCCGGCCTCGGCTTCAAGGTAGCCGCCGTACCCTTCCACGCCTGGGTGCCGGACGCTTACCAGGGCGCGCCCACTCCCATCACCGGCTTCATGTCCGTCGCGGTGAAGGCGGCCGCGTTCGCCGCCTTCGCCCGCGTGCTGGTCATCGGCTTCGGCGCGCTGCACGGCCTCACCGAGACCACTGGCGCCGCCGCCACCGCCGCCGCCGCCGCCGCCGCCGAGGGCTTGTCGGGCGCGCTGGCCGCGGCGCGTGTGCACGGCTGGTTCGGCCCGCTGCGCCTGATGGCCGTGCTGACGATGATCCTCGGAAACGTCGCCGCCATCCCGCAGCGCAACGTGAAGCGGATGCTCGCCTACAGCGGCATCGCCCACGCCGGCTATCTGCTGGTCGG
>DASYRF010000230.1:0-5119 GCA_036004705.1 Myxococcota bacterium | reverse complement strand
CCCGCAGCGATTAGCCGCGCACCAGCGCGTGGCGGCCCATAGGGCGCCGTCGCACAGTGACGGGCCCCGCAAACTCAAACGGCCCTCCGGTGAACGAATCTCCGGAGGGCCGTCGCTTCTTGGAGCGGGAAACGGGGATCGAACCCGCGACTTTCAGCTTGGGAAGCTGACACTCTACCAGCTGAGTTATTCCCGCATGCCCGGGGCGGTTCTAGCCAGGCGGCCCGGAGGTGTCAACTACGAGTCGTAGTAGTCGCCGCCGCCGCGGCCGTCGCGCGAGGCGGCCATCTTGTGCTCCTGCTCCTCGTCGTCGTCTGCGGCGGCGCCGCCGCCGGAAACGGGCAGCGGGCTGGCGCCGCTCTCGGTGCGGCTGGCGCCGCCCGTGGCGGGAGGGGCGCCGCCACCGCCGGCGAGACGCGCGCGCAGCGCCGCGGCACGGCTGCGCACGCCGCGGAACGTGGGGTCCTTGCGCTCGACGCTTTCGAAATAATACAGCGCCTCGCGCACGTCGCCCTGCGTGTCGTAGGTGGCGCCGAGCTCGTAGTAGAGGCCGATCTGCTCCTGGGAGTTGATGCCTTCCACGGCGAGGCCGCTCTTGAACGCGCCCACCGCCTGGGCGACCTCGCCCTTTTCCGCCATGCACAGACCGATGAGCTGCCAGCAGTCCACGTTCTTGTAGCCGGCGTCGAGAACGACGTGGAACTCCTCGACGGCGGCGTCGATGAGCCCCATCTCCTTGTAGGCGATGGCGAGGTCGAACCGCGTGGCGGGATCGCCCTCCACTTGCTTGCCGCCGGTCTGCTTGAACGCCTTGTAGACCTGGTCATCGGCCGCGAGCGCGGCGGCGCCGCTCGTGGCGGGCTGGAAGCCGCTCAGCTCTTCGGCGACGTCTTCCGCGAGCCGCTGCGCGAACTCAATGGTGCCGTCCACCTCCGCCGAGACGTCGGCACCGCCGCGCGCCCCCGCCGCCGTCACGCCGGTAGCGTCGCCGCCCGAGCCGTCAATGGGAACCGGCGCGGTGATGTCCCCCTTGCCCGGCCCGCCGACGCTCTGCGCGCCCGCCGGGTCTGCTGCGGCCGCCGCCCCCGCGCCCGCCACGGCTCCCGCGCCCCCGCCGGCCCGCAGGTCAGGCCGGTCCACGATCAACCCGGCCAGCTCCACCTGCTTGGCCAGCACGCGCCGGTCGGTCGGGTAGCGCGAGCGGACGTCGTCGACGATGGCGCGCGCCTCGTCGAGCAGTCCCTGCGCCACGAAGAAATCGGCCTCCTCAAGCGCGTCGACGATCTCCGCCTCGGCGGCGACCCCGAGCTGCACTGCGCCGGACACGGACGTGGCGCCGGACTTGCCTGCCCTGGGCGCGCGCGAGCCGCTGGGGACGGAAGGCACGAGTCCGGCGCCGAGCATCGGGCCGGAGCCATGGTCGGCGTCGAGCTCGCCCACGCCGCGCGGCCGGCGCCGCGCGCCGGAGCGGCTGGTGTCATGGCTAGTGTCGTCGAGCGCGTCGTCGCCGATGGGGATGTCGCCGAAGGTGCCGACCTGCGTTCGCCCCAGCGGGTTGTCCTTGCCGAACGACAGCTCGGGGAAGTCGGCGTCCTCGAGGAGCGTGCGGCCGCCGTCGAGATCGTTGTGATCGTACCCGAGCGGGTCGCGCCCGGTGCCGCCGCGCGGCGCACGGGCATACAGTCCGGGACCCGGAGCGGGATCCAGATCGCGCACCTCGGAGCCGCTGTCCAGGAAGGCCTCGGGCGGCAGGCCGCCCTCCTCGTCGTCGAACGAAACGGCGCCGACCGGCGTGCGCTCGTCCTCGTCCTCCTGCTCGGCGATGTCCTCGATGGGCGTGTCCTCGTCCGGCCCGTGCGCGATGCCCGCGCCCGCGGCAGCCGCGGCCGCCGCGCCGCCCGCCACGGAGCCGCCGGCCTTGGCCGCCTCGCCGCCGCCCAGCGCGCGCAACCGCGCTTGCGCCTCACGGTCGTCCGGCTTCACCTCGACCGCGCGCGACAGCGCAGCCACGGCGGCGTCGCGCTCACCGCGCCCATGGTGCGCCGCGGCGAGCCGCAGCAGCACCTTCACGGCGTCCTCGTAGGAGCCGTTGCCGATGTGCAGGTCGCCCAGCTTCTGCAGCGCGGTCACGTTGTCGGGGTCGACGGAGAACACGCGCTGCACGTGCTCCATCGCCTTCGCGTGCAGCCCGTACTTGATGTAGATGTCCGTCTCCTGGAGGAGGCGCGACACGTCCATGCCGGCGCCCTCGGCAGGCCCGCCGGGCAGCGTGGACGCCCGCGCCGCGCCGGCCCCCGCGCCGGCGGCGCCGACAGCCGCTGACGCCGCGCCGCGCTCCGCCACGGCGCGCGCGACCTGCGCGGCCGGCACGGGCCGTTGCGTGGTCGGGCCGCCCGCGCCCGACCCGGCGCCTGATCCCGCCGACGGCGAAGGAGCCGCCGCCGCACCGCGCCCGAACAGCGCCGCCGCCGCGCCGCCCGCCGGCGCCGCCGCACGTGCCGCCTCCGGCCGCGTCCGCACCGGCCACGAGATCTCCTCCTCCTCGACCTTCGTGCGCGCGGAGGCTGAGCCGGTGGCCGCCACGCCGTCGTCGTCGTCGTCGACCACCTCGTCCATCTCCTCCACGAGGTCGTCGTCGAGCACCAGCTCGGGAGAGCTCTGCTCGCGGTCGCGGCCGAGCAGCGGAGCCGGCTCCCCGGCGGCGCCGCCGCCGTCCGCTTCGCGCTCGTCGAGCTCGTCCTCTTCGATCTCGAACTCGGGCGCACGCCCGCCGGACGCGCCGCGCGACTGGACCCCGAGCGCGGACGCCGGGCGCGACGCCGCGGCCCCGCCCGGAACCGAATCGCCGGCGCCGGCGCCCGACCGTGCGAGCGCCCCGCGCGCGTCCGCATCGCGCGGGTCGAGCTCCAGGATCTGCCGCCAGACCTCGTCGCGGTCGCTGCGGCGCGCGTCGCGGTCGAGCAGTCCGCACAGCTCCTTGAGCACCTGGATGGTCTTGGGGATCTGGCCGATGGCGCGAAACGCCTGCGCGAGGAAGCCGAGCGTCTCGGCGTCGTTCGGCGCGACTTTGAACGCCTGCTGTAGCTTGGCCAGCGCGCGCTTCGGATCGCGGCGCTCGATGTACAGGTAGGCGAGCCGCTTGAGCGTGACGGTGTCCTCGGGGCGGTGATAGACGAGGCGCTCGGCTACCTTGATGAAGTCGTCCACGCGCCCTGCCGCCTCCAGCCGCGCCGCCGCCTGGCCGAACTCGTCGGCGGCATCGTCCTTGCGCGAGTCGCGCGACAGCATCTCGGCGAGCTTGATGCGGTTCGGGATGTTCTCGGCGTCGACCTCGACCATCCGTTGCAGCACGGCGATGGCCTCGGCGGAGCGGCCGGCGCGCAGGTGCGCGTTGGCCACCAGCTCGTACTGGTCGAACGCTTCGCGCACCAGCGCCAGGTGCGAGTAGATGTCGGCGAGCTTGAGGTTGAACTCGAGGCGCGCCGGATCGATGGACAGGATCTGCCGGTAGACGGCGATGGCCTTGAGGTGGAAGCCCTGCTCTCCGTAGAACTCCGCGACCTTGAGGTAGGTCTGGATGGCGTCCTCGGCGGCGCCGCGCTTCGCGTGCAGGTCGCCGATCTTCAACCAGACGCGGACGTCCTTCGGGTCCTCCTTGACGAGGACCTGCAGCTCTTTGATGGCCTTGTCGTACTGGCCCTTTTGAACGAGCTTCTGAGCCGACTGCAGGATCTTGGCTTTCTTCGCCGCATCAGCCAAGTGGGCTCCATGACCTCCGGCCCGGGCGCGACGGGGGGCGTCCCGTCCGCCGGCGGACAATCACCCCATGTTACAGAGTTCCGCCCGGCGCTTCAACGCCAGCGCCGCCCTCCCGCGCCGCCAGCAAGCGGCCGAGGAACTTCGTGTCGAAGCGCCCGGCCTGGAAGTCGGGGTCGCGCAGGATGCGCAGGTGCAGCGCCAAGTTGGTCTTGACGCCTTCCACGAGGTATTCGAGCAGCGCGCGCCGCATGCGCTGGATGGCGTGCTGGCGGTCTTGCCCGCGCGTGATGACCTTGGCGATGAGCGAGTCGTAGTACGGCGGCACGACCGAGCCGGCCATGAAGCCCGAGTCAACGCGCACCCCCGGGCCACCCGGCTCGTGGTAGCCGGTGATGCGCCCCGCGGACGGCGTGTAGGTGGCGGGGTCCTCGGCGCAGATGCGGCACTCGACGGCGGCGAACTTGTGCTCGATGTCCTCCTGCTTGTACGGAATGGGCTCGCCCGCGGCGATGCGGATCTGCGCGGTGACCAGATCCGTGCCGGTGACGATCTCGGTCACGGGGTGCTCGACCTGCAGGCGCGTGTTCATCTCCAGGAAGTAGAAGCCGCCGTCCTCGTCCAGCAGGAACTCCAGCGTGCCGGCGCCGCGGTAGTTGACGGCGGCCACCGCGCGCGCGGCGGTCTCGCCCATGCGTTGCCGGGTCTCGGCGTCGATGGCGGGCGAGGGCGACTCTTCGAGGATCTTCTGGTGGCGGCGCTGCAGCGAGCACTCGCGCTCCAGGAGATGGATGGCGTTACCGCGGCCGTCGCCCAGTACCTGCACCTCGATGTGGCGCGGGCGCGCCAGGTACTTCTCCAGGAAGACAGTGTCGTTGCCGAAGCCCGCCTTGGCCTCGGCGCGCGCCGACCCGAGCAGCTCTTGCAGCCGGTCGGCGCTCTCGACGACGCGCATGCCGCGCCCGCCGCCGCCGGCGGACGCTTTCACCAGCACCGGGTAGCCGATGCGCGCCGCGGCGGCGACGGCTTCGGCCTCTTCGGTGAGCGCGCCGGTGCCGGGAAGGATGGGGACGCCGCGCTCGCTGAGGGCCGCGCGCCCACGGACCTTGTCGCCCAACAGGCGCATCGTCTCGGCGGTCGGGCCAATGAACGTGATGCCGCAGGCCTCGCACGCTTCGGCGAACTCGGGGTTCTCGGACATGAACCCATAGCCGGGATGAATGGCGTCGCAACCGGCGATGCGCGCCGCCGACAGGACGGCGGGCGCGTTGAGGTAGCTCTGGCGCGGCGGCGGCGGGCCGATGCAGACGCTCTCGTCGGCGAAGCGTACGTGCACCCCTTCGGCATCGGCGGTCGAGTAGAC
>DASYRF010000229.1:0-15512 GCA_036004705.1 Myxococcota bacterium | reverse complement strand
CACCGGCGGCGTCATCTTCCACTACGACGGCTTCGCCTGGTCCACGGTTCCGTCTCCCACCACGATCACCCTCACGACGATCTTCGGCGGCGGCGCCAGCGACATCTGGGCCGTGGGCGGCATCGACGGCGGCCTGCTGCTGCACTACGACGGCGCCGCCTGGAGCATCGCCGCGCAGGACTTCTCGCCCGCCGGCCTCACCGCCGTCTGGACGGAGCCCGGCGCCTCCGCCATCATCGCCGGCTACGACGGCTACGCGGCGCGCTACAACCCCGGCTACGGCGCCGATCCGCTGCCCACGGGCATCATGCAGGGGCTGCACGCCGTCTTCGGCGACGGCTTCGGCATGTGGGCCGTCGGCGGCAATCTTCTCGGCGGCACCGGCCCGGGCGGCGTCATCATGCGCTACGGGTCCGCGGCGGCCGCCTGCGACATCACCGATTTCATGCAGCCGGTGCTCCCCGGCACCGACGCCGGCGTCGACGCCGGCAGCACGACCGACCCCTGCCCGGGGGGCACCGCCACCGTCGGCCCCGGCGGCATCTGCGGCAGCGGCCGCGACTGCCAATGCCAGGACGGGCTGATGTGCTGGTACGTGACCATTTGCTGGGCTGGCGGCCCGCGCTCCTGCCCCCCGACAGGCAACGCCTACAGCCACTTCGTGTGCACGGCGCCCTGCGGCAGCGACGCCGACTGCCAGACCGCCTACGGCGCCGGCGCCTGCTGCATCGTCCCGGGCAAGCAGACCACCACGTCGGTCTGTCACTCGCCCGGCTACATGCCCACCGACGGCGACGTCTGCAGCCTCTGACTCGAAGGAGCGGGCGAAGCGCGCGACGATCGAGTCAGCAGTCTGGGAGTGGGATCCATCCCGGCGGTTTTCGAGGCAGGGACGACGTGAAGCTCTTTCATCCTCGGCGCGTCGCCCGCCACGCTCGCCCGGCTGCTGGGTTTCAGGCGCCCCGCCGGCGCCGCCCGCGCCGCCACGCTCACGAAGTCTGGAGGTCCTTCATCAGCGAAGCGCGCACGGCGCCCTCCAGCGCCGCCTCGGCCTGGTAGGCGGGATGGTCGATGACGAGCGCCGCCGGCACCGCCGCGTCGCCGAACGCCGCCGCCACCGCCGCGCCCAGCGGCAGCTTCACGTACTGAACGGCGCTGATGCGCTGCGGCCCGAGCTGCATCTCGTCGAACACCGCGCGCACCGGCGCGTGTCCCGCCACGCGCAGCGCCACGTGCTCGTGCAGCCCCACCAGCCTGTCCAGCGCCTCGCGCACGCGCTCCCGCTCCGGTAGGTTCACCAGCAGCGTCGCCGACAGCTCGTCCGCCCCCGGCACCAGCCCGTTGTACGTGGCGATCTCGTGGTCGATCGCCTCGCGCCGCTCGATGCCTTCGGCGCGCAGCATCTCCTGGATCTGGAACAGCACCGTCTTGCGGTCCTCGAACACCGCCGTGACCAACTCGCCAACCGCCACGCGCCGCGCCCTCTTGTGCTCGATGATGGCCCGCACGTAGGCATCGCGCGCGCGGACGTACTCCGGCGTGGGGATCAGATCCTCGAATCGGACCGGCTTCATGCGTCACGTTGGACGCGGGAGAAGCGGCTCGGCCGCCGCCGCCGCCGAGCCGCCCCGCCGCCCCGCCGAGCGATCAGAAGTCCAGGCCCTCCAGCGCCTTCTTGAAGCGCCCGGCGTGGGAGCGCTCGGCGCGGGCCAGCGTCTCGAACCACTCGGCGATCTCCTCGAAGCCCTCCTCGCGCGCCGCCTTCGCCATGCCCGGGTACATCTCCGTGTACTCGTAGGTCTCGCCGGCGACGGCCGAGGCCAGGTTCTTGCGCGTGTCGCCGATCGGCTCGTCGGTCGCCGGGTCGCCCGCCGCCTTCAAGAAGTCCAGGTGGCCGTGCGCGTGCCCGGTCTCGCCGTCCGCCGTGTCGCGGAACAGGCCCGCGACTTCGGGCCGCCCCTCGATGTCGGCCGTCTTCGAGAAATAGAGGTAGCGGCGGTTCGCCATCGACTCGCCCGCGAACGCGTCCTTCAGGTTCTTGTGCGTCTTCGATCCCTTGAGCGTCGGCATCCGGATTCTCCTGTGGCCCGCGTGCGCATCGCGCCGTGCGCCGCGCGCAGGCCGGGATCTGATAGTTCAGCCCGGCGCCCTTGTAAAGCCCCGCGGGGCGCCGCCACTGGGCAGTAACACTGTACGGCGCGTGGGACGCTCGTCCGATCGACGCGCCGCTGGTCGTCCGCTGCATGCGACGGCGCGCGCCGGGCGCGTCGCCAAGTGCGCGGGATTCATTGCTTCGGTCTCGGCGGAACGGATGGCTTGCCCGTTGCAACATGGGGCGGCAGCGAAGGAGCTCCATGCGATCCAACCCCTGCCTCGGACCCCTTGCGTCCGCGCTGCGCGCCCCGCGCTCGCCGCGCGCCCCGCGCTCGCCGCGCGCCCCGGCGCCACTGCGCGCGACCGCTCCCCCGCGCGCTCCCGCTCTGATGCGCGCCGCGCTGGTCGCCGCAGCTTGCTGCGCCGCCGCCGCCGCTGCCGCCGCCTGCAACGGTCACGTCGACGACGGCGATCCGGTCGTCGTGTCGATTGACCCCGCCGCCGGCAGCGCGCGCGGCGGCACGGTCGTCACCCTCACCGGCACCGGCTTCGGCGAGGGCGCCACGGTGCGGTTCGGCGCGCTGCCCGCCGTCGAGGTGACGGTCGTCTCGCCTGGCACCGTGATCGAGGCCCGCACCCCCGCCGCCATCGCCGGCGTCGTGGACGTGACCGTGCAAGCGCCCGACGGCCCGGCCGTCGTGGCCGCCGCCGGCTTCACGTTCCAGCCGCTCGACGTCTCCTTCACCGACTACACCTCGACGTTCCCGACCGACGCCGACTCCAGCCGCGGCTCGTCGCTCGCCGACTTCGACGGCGACGGCGACCTCGACCTCGCCGTGGCCGTTCGCAACGCGCCGAACCGCCTGCTGCTGAACGACGGCGCCGGCAACTTCACGCTCGCCCCCGACGCGCTCCCCGAGACCGTCGAGACCGGCGACCCGATGAGCCCGACCGCGCCGCTCGCCGAGGACACGCTGGAGCTGACCGCCGGCGACCTGGACGGCGACGGCGACGACGACCTCTACGTGTCGAACTACTCCGACCAGGCGGACCGCCTCTACCTGAACCGCGGCGACGCCACCTTCGAGGACGCCTCCGACCTCCTGCCGGCCGTCGCCACCTCCAGCCACGGCGCCACGTTCGCCGACGTGGACGGCGACGGCGACCTCGACGTGCTCGTCGCGGTCAACGGCCAGAACCGCCTGGTGCGCAACACCTCCGACCCCGACTACATGGTCGTGTCGTTCGAAGCGGACGACGCCGCGCTCCCCGCCGACGCCGACAACACCATCAAGCTCAGCGCCGGCGACGTGGACGGCGACGGCGACCTCGACCTCCTCGCCGCCAACCACCAGGACGGCGACACGGTGCGCCTCTACCTCAACGACGGCAGCGGCACGTTTGCCTTCGCCCCGCCCGGGCAAGTGCCGGCCGCCGCCGCCGGCGCGCGCGAGGTGCTGCTGGCCGACTTCAGCGGCGACGGCGCGCTCGACCTGCTGGTGCTGACGGTGGAGCAGGACCGCCTCTACGTGAACGACGGCCAGGGGTTCTTCTTCGACGACACGATCCGCGCGATGCCCTACGACATGGCCTATTCCAGCTCGGCCTTCGTGTTCGACGCCGACCTGGACGGCGATCTCGACGTCGCCATCGCCAACAACGGGCTCGACAACCGCCTCTACCTGAACGACGGCACCGGCCTACTCACCGACTGGACCGTGCGCATGCCCAAGAGCCTCACCCACAGCATGGACGTGGTGGGCGGCGACTTCGACGCCGACGGCGACGTGGATCTGTTCTTCGCCAACGACCAGGGCGAGCAGGACTCGCTCTACCTGATGGACTCGACCTGGAAGGAGGACGGACGATGAGCGGCGGCTTGGCGCGGGCGGCGGCGGCCGCGGGAATGGTGGCGTGGGGCGCGGCGGCGGCGGGTGCGTGGTTGGGCGGGTGCGGCGGGCATGGCCTGCGCGTGGACTCCGTCGATCCGGCGCGCGGCACCGCTGCAGGGCTCGACGAGCTGGTGCTGCGTGGCCGCTTCTCCGCGGGTGCGGCGGTGGACATCGGCGGGCGCGCCGCCGAGGTGCTGACGGCGGCGGACGACGCGCTGCGCGTGCGCACGCCGGCGGGCGTGGCGGGCGACGCCGACGTGACGGTCACCGCGCCTGGCGGCGACGCCGTGACGCTGCCGGCGGGCTTCCATTACGACGCGCTGGAGGGACGGTTCGACGACGCCTCCGCGGCGCTGCCCGCGGCGGGGGTGGACGGCGTGCGCGGGCGCGGCGCGGTGGCGGCCGACCTCGACGGCGACGGCGATCTGGACGTACTGCAGGCGGTGCGCGGCGCGGGCGTGCGCGTGCTCGAGAACGACGGCGACGGCGCCTTCACCGACATGACGCCGCGCTGGATGCCGCCGGCGACCGACGACACGATCACGGTGGCGGTCGGGGACGTCGACGGCGACGGGCTCGCCGACCTCGTGACGGCGAACCTCGGCGAGGCGGGGATCGGCGCGCAGAACCGCCTGTACCTGGCCCGCGGGCTCGACGTGTCGCCCTATTTCGAGGACGTGACGGCGGCGGCGATGCCGGCGGTCGCGGCGGGCTCGACCGACGTGGTGCTCGCCGACGCCGACGCCGACGGCGACGTAGATCAGATCGTGGCCGACTGGCGCGCCGGCGCCGCGGCGGACGCCCCGCGCGGCGTGAGCGTGCTGGTGAACGACGGCGCCGGGACGTTCGCGCTCGGCGAGGGCGCCGTGCCCGCGCTGGACGTGTCGGCCTTCGGGCTGGCGCCGGCGGATTTCGACGCCGACGGCGACCTCGACGTCTTTGTCGCGGTGGACGGCGCACCCTGCGTGCTCTTGCTGAACGACGGCGCGGGCGTCTTCTCGCTGGCGCCGCCGGGCTGGGTGCCGGCGCTGAGCGTGGGCGCGAAGCTCGCCGCGGCGGGCGACCTCGACGGCGACGGCGCGGTGGACGTGTACGTCCCCAACGCCGCGGGGGTCGACGTGCTGCTGCTCAACGACGGCAGCGGGCGGCTGCACGACTTCAGCCTGGAGCTGTTGCCCGCCGACCCGAACCACTCCGAGCACGCCGCCCTCGCCGACCTGGATCTGGACGGCGACCTGGACGTCGTGGTGGCGAAGTTCGGCGAGGCGCCGGACGCGCTCTACCTCAACGACGGCAGCGGGCGAATGTTCGACTACAGCTCGCGGCTGGCGGCGGCCGGGGGCGGCACCTCGGCGGCGGCGCTCGTGGCCGACTTCGACGCCGACGGCACGCCGGACGTGCTGGTGAGCGTGGACGGCGGCGCCGGCCATCTCTACTTGCAGCAGTCGCCCGCCCGCGCCGGCCTCACCGGCGCCGTGTACCGCAACGAAGGAGGCATGTGATGACGACGCGGCTGAGCAGGTCCGCGCGCGAAGCGCTGGCGTTGGTGGGCGCGCTGAGCGCCGCCGCCTGGAGCGGCTGCGCGGCTGCCGACTCCGTGCCGGGCCCGGGCGAGGGCGCGGCCGCGGCGCCGCTGGCGGCAGGCGATCCGGCCGCGCTGGCGGCGCCGCTGGCGGCAGGCGATACGGCTGGGCTGGCGGCGACGCTGGCGGCGCCGAGCACGGAGACCACGCTGCTGCTGTCGGCGGCGTGGGGCGACGGCCCCGGCGCGTTCGGCGTCGATCTTTCCGACGAGGGCGCGCGCCCCGGACCCATGGCCTTCACGTTCGACGCCGCCGGGCGGCTCGTCGTGCTCGACACGATGAACGAGCGGCTGCAGCGGTTCGACGTCGCGCACGGCGGCGGCGCGCTGATCGACGCCGCGCACGGCGGCGGCACGCCGATCGACGTCGCGCACGGCGGCGGCGCGCTGATCGACGTCGTGGCCCTTCCTCCCGGGCTCGGCGAGGACGTCGCCGCGGCGCCGGACGGCGGCGTCTTCGTGCTGGAGTTTCGCACCGGCGACGGCGCCGGCGGCGAGCTCTACGACGTGGTGCGCGTCTCCGCCGACGGCAAGGTCACCGCGTCGTACGACGTCTGGGTCCCGCAGCCGACCGGCCTCTTCGTCGCCGGCAACGACGTGCTCGTCGAGTCGCGGCACGGCCCGCTCTTCCGCGTGGCCAGGCTCGACGGCCACCCCGTCACCGCCGCCGAGCAGGCCGATCCCGTGGCGGCGGGCCGCCCCGACCGCAGCGCCCCCGGCCGCACCTGGGAGGCGCGCAAGGACGGCGACACCGTGCGCTTCGTCGCCCACGACGCCGCCGGTGCGCCGGCCGGCAAGTTCGCGCTGGCGGCGCCGGGCGCGCTCCTGTCGCTCTTTGCGCTCGACACCGACGCCGCCGGCGACGTCTTCGCCGGCCTCTACGTCGACGACCGCGCCGTGGTCGCGGTGGCCGCGCCCGACGGCACGCTGCGCGGGGCGGCGGCGGTCGACCCGGTGCGCTGGTCCGACGCGCGCCGCTTCCTGGCCGTGCGCAGCGACGGGGCGCTCGTGGAGATGCAGACCAGCCCCGACGGCGTGAAGTTCGTCGAGGTTCTGTGGAGGTCCCGATGAAGACTGCCCAGAACCGGCGCCTCGGGGGCGCGGCGGCGGCCCTGGCCGCGGCGGCCGCGCTGACGGCGCTGTTGCCGGCCGACGCGGGCGCGGTCGTGCCCATGACGCGCGACGACATCATCGCCAAGGCCGCCACCGGCACCGGCTCGCCGTACTGGTGGGGGCACTCCTGCTGGCGGTCGTGGGACGAAGGCTGGGGCGGCGCCGACTGCAGCGGCTACGTGGCGCGCGTGTGGAACGTGCCGATCGAAGTGGCGACCGACTACAGCTGCACGTACCACCCGTACAGCACCTGGAACTTCAAGTACGAGTCGTGGCACTGGTCGTCGATCTCGCGCGCCAGCACCACGCGCGGCGACGCCATGGTGCACCACGACGACGGCGCCGGGCACATCGCGATCTTCGCCTCCGGTGACCCGTGGGGGTGCGAGGAGCTGTACGAGGCGCAGTGCACCGCCTGCGGCATCCGCCACCAGACGCGCTGTCTCGATTCGACCTACGTTTCGCGCGAGCGCGACGACCTGATCGTGTGCACGCCCGGCGGCGAGGTGTGCGACGGCGTGGACAACGACTGCGACGGCGACGTCGACGAGGGCGTGTGCAACGACGCCGCGCTCGTGTCGGAGACCATCCCCGGCGACCTCACCGCGTGCGGCAGCTACGACGTGTCGATCACCATGCGCAACACCGGCACCAGCACGTGGACCAACGGCGCCAGCTTCCGCCTGCGCTACGTGACCGGCGACCTGGACGCGCCGGCGACGGTCGGGCTGCCCGAGGCCGTCTCCCCCAACGAGTCCGTGACCTTCAGCTTCACGCTGACGACCGGCGCCGTCGAAGGCGCCTCCGAGGCCGTCTGGCGCATGGAGAAAGGCAGCGGCCGCTTCGGCGACTCCGTGCATCCCAGCGTGACGATCGCGCCCCCGCCGTTCCGCGCCGAGGTCGTGGACGGCTCCTACCCGCAGCTGCTCAGCCCCGGCGAGGTCGGCGACGCCTGGTTCGTCCTGCGCAACACCGGCACCGAGCCCTGGCCCGCCTACGGCGTGGTGCTCGGCACGGTCCCCGTCGGCGAGCGCTCGCCCCTGTGGACGGATTCGTGGGCCGCCTATGACGTCCCCGCCGTGATCGAGACCGAGGTCGCCCCGGGCGATACCGTCCGCCTGCCCTTCGAGGTCGGCTGCGAGGCCGGCATGGAAGGCCCCATGGGCGCCTCGCTGGAGCTGCGCGACCCGACCGGCGGCGTCTTCTACTGCGGCGCCTCCGGCGTGACGATGGCGATCAACGGCGCCGTGGCGCTCGACGACGACGCGTCCGACCCCGCCGCCGCCTCGACCGACGACCCCGCCGCGTACGCCGCTGGCTGCGCCGTGCTGTCCCTCCGCCCGTACGGCACCGGCGGCCCTCTCGCCGCGCTCCTCGCCTTCGCGCTCGCGCTCGTCCTCACGCGCCGCCGCGCGCGGGGCTGAACCTCGCGCCACGCGCAACGCGCCTTCCCGCTCTGTTCCGCGGGCGCTATCGTAGGCCAAGACGCTCAACGAGGAGGCCTGATGAAGAATGCCATCGTCCTGGCGCTTGCGATGCTCGCCGCAGGCTGCGGCGGGGGCTCCGGCGGCCGGGACAGCGGGCCCGGTCCCGGCACCGACTCCACGCCGTTCGTCGACTCGGGGCCCCCCACCGACTCCGCCCCCGGCGTGGATTCCGGTCCCGGTCCCGGCACGGACTCGACCCCCGGCTTCGACTCCAGCATGTGCACGCCCGCCGCCGAGTGCCAGCCCGGCACCACGTGCGCCAACGGCGCCGTCTGCTGCAACGGCACGTGCTGCTCCGCCGGTGAAGAGTGCTGCTCCGGCAACCCCTTCCCCTGCCCCACCTGCGGCGGCGGCGGCACCGGCGGCTGCCCCATCGGCTAGGTCGCGGTCCTTGCCGGACAGGGGGTCGCGGGCGAGTTCGCCGGTGCGGTCGATGCGACGGCGCCTTTGCCCTGCTAGCATGCCGCTATGGTGCGGGGGTCTGTGGCGTTCGCGCGCGTACGCGGCGTGGCGCCGGCACGCGGCGGTGCCGGTGTAGCGGCCGCGCTCGTGGCGCTGGCGGGGCTCGCCGGCTGCCGCTTCGACGACACGGGGAGCTCCTGCCTCGACTGGCCGCCGCCGCCGCTCGGGGGCATCAGCGTCGCGCCGCCCATCGGCCCGGCCGGCTCCGGTTTCACGTTCGAGTTCGACCCCGCCGCGCGCGCCGACGCGTACGAGGCTTGTACGGCGGAGGCGCCGTACGCGGACTGGAGCTGCACCAACGTCGCCGGGCCGCCCGTGACGTTTGCGCTCCCGTATCCCGGCCGCTACGAGTTCCGCGTGCGGCCCGTGCTCGGCGGGTGCGGCGACGCCGACTGGGCGACGAGCGTCCCCGTCACCGCGCAGATGATCTGGAACGAGTCCCCCGCCGGCCTGCACTGGTCCCCGCGCGTGAACCACGAGAGCGCGGTCTTCAACGGCGGCCTCTGGGTGCTGGGCGGCTTCACCGACACCGGCATCAGCGACGAGATCTGGAGCTCGTCCGATGGGACGACCTGGGCCTGGGTGGCGGCCGGTCCGCACTGGAGCGGTCGCGGCGCCTCCGAGGCGCTCGTCTACGACGATCGCCTCTGGATCCTCGGCGGGCTTACCTGGAACGGCGAGGACGACGACGTCTGGTCGTCGCCCGACGGCGTCTCCTGGACGAACGAAGGCGCCGCCGGCCACTGGTCGCCGCGCTCCGGCCACGCCGCGGCCGTGCTCGACGGGAAGATGTGGGTCACC
Organism: Myxococcota bacterium; assembly: GCA_036004705.1. GTDB lineage: Bacteria > Myxococcota_A > Polyangia > DASYRF01 > DASYRF01 > DASYRF01. The sequence goes on along the minus strand of DASYRF010000229.1, from coordinate 6,081 downwards.
GGCGGAAGCTACAGCGCCACTGGCAACTACCTCGACAGCGTGTACTACGCCGACGTGTGGTCGTCGGTGGACGGGCAAGGCTGGGTGGAGGTGAATGCCGCGCCGCCGTGGCCCGCGCGCACGCAGCACACCCTCACCGCGTTCGAAGGACAGCTCTGGCTCCTGGGCGGCCGGCGCTTCGACACCGACACGTTCTTCGACGACGCCTGGGTCTCCGCCGACGGCGCCGCCTGGACCGAGGCCACCGTCCCCGACCGCTTCCCCGCCCGCTCGGGCCACAGCGCCGTCGTCTGGGACGGGCGCCTCTGGGTGATGGCCGGCGCCATCACGCCGTCGGTCGAGTACGACGACCTCTGGTACACGCTCGACGGCTCCGAGTGGCTCCCGGTCGACGCGGCGGGCCTGCACTGGAGCGGCCGCAAGTTCCACACCTCCGCCGTCTTCGACGACCGCCTGTGGCTCATGGGCGGCTGGAACCAGTTCACCGGCCGCAACGACGACGTCTGGAGCGGCCCCTGACCGGCGCGGCTGGTCTGCTCGCGCCGACGATTCCGCCGCCGTGGAGGCGGCTGCGCACGACTCCGCGGAAGCGTCCGACGCGCTCGTTGCCGCGCGTCGTGCTGGCGGCGGTCGTCGGGGCCGCGACGGTGCTGGCGCACGGCGCTTCGAGCGCGGACTGGGGCGACCCGGTGCCGTACGCGCCATGCCTCGGGGGCTTGGTAGCGGCGCCCGAGGGCCGGTCACTGGAATGGACGGGACTCGGGGGCGGGCGCAAGCCGCTCGATCGGCCCAAGGGCGGAGAATACGTCTTCTACTGGCCGGTCGGCGCCGCCTGTGCGCCAGGCGGCGACGAGCTGGCGGCGTTGTTCTGGCCGATGCACGGTGGAGGAGAGCACGCGCTGGTCGTGGCCGCGCTGAAGCGCAAGCTCGAGCGGCATCTCCTGCCCAGGGACGCTTCGTTCGATTACTTCGACCACGTTCTCTGGCTGGACCGCGAGTACATCGTGGTGGCGGCGCACCGCGCCGCGGCCGGCCCCGCCGTCGTCGCCGTGGAGCGCGCCACCGGCGCCATGCGCGTGCTGGCCTCGCTCCCGGACGTGGCGCGCGCGCCGGGCGCCGCGGTGCGCGTGGCCGGCGACCGCCTGCGCTGGCTCGTCGAGCAGCCGGCCGCGGAGACGCTCCTGATGGAGGGGGATCTGCGCGCGGCGGGCGAGGCGTCGCGCGTCCTGCGTCGCCTGCCCGCGCGCCACGCGGCGGTGCTCTCGCCCGACGGGGGCTGGGTCGCCTGGTACGGCGAGCCGCACGAGGACATCCTCGCGCCGGTGTCGATCGCGGCCGCCGACGGCAGCGGCGCCGCGCCGCGCGTGCTGCTGCCCGCGGGCACCTACGACGGCGCCACGTTCTCGCGCGGCGGCGATCGTCTGGCGATCCTCGAGACCCACGCCGGGACCGACCCCTGGGCGAACCTCTTCGTGCTGAGCGCGGCCTCCGCGGGGACATCGGGCGCAGCCCCCGTCGCGCCGCCGCCGTTGCCGCGGCCGTCGCCGCCGCCGCTGCGCCTGCCGGTCGCCTGGAGCGACCCGCTGGCCCTCGCCCCCGACCTCGAGCGCATCGCGTTCTGGCGCCCCGGCACGGACGCGATCGAGGTGCGAGTCGTTCCCGGCGGTGCGCTCGCCGGGCGCGTTCCGGTCCCCAAGACCGGCTTCGTCGAGGACTTCGCGTGGACGCCGGACGGCGCGAAGCTGCTCTACGTGAACACCGCGTGGAGCGTGGGAAAGAGCGACGGCCGGCCCGAGACGTGGGACAAGCACGAAGCGCGCGCCGTCTATGCCGCGACGCCCGGCGGCGCGCCGCCCCGGCTCCTGTTGCGCCTCGTCGACCGCGACCACCACTTGCACCCCGGCCCCAAGGACGGAAGGTAGATTCAGTCCGTGCCGACGCCTGATCCGCCGGCTCCGTGGCCGGAGAGCCTTTGCCACCGTTGCGCCGCGCCGCCGCGCATCGTCCGCACCAAAGCGAGCGCGTTCATCCTGTGCCCGCTGATGCCGGAGGCGCAGAAGTACCCCGCGCAGCCGGTGCTGCGCTGCGCCCTGTTCCGCCCGCGCCCCGCGCCGCGCGGCTGACGGCGCGGACCGTCGCCGGCAGCGTGACGCCGGGCGGCTGAGGATCGCCGCCCCGAGCCTATTGGGCCGCTGATGATGAACGCCTCGAAGGACTGCGCCGGCGTGCCGGCATCAACAGGTAGTGCGCTGCCCGCCATGGAAGGCCGGCATCATGACAAATCAACGATGCCGCCCCGCGGCGCAGCCTGGGGGAGCGCGCGTGGCGTCACTCTTCCGGGTGCTGGGCAGCGAGGCGTCGGGGGGCGGTGTGGCGCCAGGCGCGCTGCAGCGCGCCGCGCACGCCGGCGGTTTTCGCGGCGGAGAGGCGGACGCTCGTGCAGCCGCGGCGGCCCCAGGCGCCCTTCACGGGGACGAAGGCGTCGGGCTCGCTGTGCACGTAGATCTGCTGGTCGTCGGGCGTGAGCTTCACCATGGCCCAGCCGGCGGCGGGCGCGCGCAGCGTGGCGAAGATCTTTCCGGCGACGCGGAAGTCGGGATGGCCCATGTGCGCGCTCTCGGTCGTGCCGGGAAGGCGGAGGGCCAGGCGCCGGAACTCGTTTTCGGTCATCGTGACCCCCACGGGGCCGCCGTGGCGGCGGGCGGCGGCGCGCCGAACGCGCCGGCGTGAAGGATCGCGGCAAGGATCGCGGCGCTGTCGGCGAGCCGCGGGCCGGGGCGGTTGAAGAAAGCGTTCCCGTCGGCGACCCAGGTGCGGCCGGCGCGCGTGGCGCGCAGTGCGCGCACGGCGGCGGCGGTGCTCGGGTCGGCCAGCTCGGCGCGCGTGCGATCGGGCGCCCAGCCGCAGGGCAGCAGGACGACGGCGTCGGGGTCGGCGGCGCCGATCTCGTCCCACGTCACGGTGCGGAAGCGCTCGGCCGCGGTCACGATGACGGGCTCGGCGCCGGCGAGGCGGGCGAGCTCGGGCATCCAGCCGCCCGCCACCATGGGCGGGTCGAGCCACTCGACGAGGGCGACGCGCGGGCGGGCCAATCCGCGCGTGCGTGCGGCGAGCGCGGCGAGGCGCGCGTCGAACGACGCGACGAGGTCGGCGGCGCGCTCCGGCACGCCCGCCGCCTCCCCGACACGCCGGAAGTCGGCGCGCACGTCGTCCAGCACGTTCGGCCGCAGCGAGCAGACGCGTACATCGGTGCGCGCCAGCGCGGCGCACGCGGCTTCGACGTCGCGCAGCGACACGGCGCACACCTCGCACTGGTCCTGCGTGACGACGAGGTCCGGGCGCAGCTGCTCGAGAAGGTCGGTCTTCACGCGGTAGACGCTCAGCCCCTCACGGACGAGGGCGCGCACCGAGCCGTCGATCTCGCCGCCCGGCCGCCCCGGGTCGATCTTCGGCTCGGACAGCACCGGCAAGCCGCGCACGTCGGCCGGGTAGTCGCACTCGTGCGAGACGCCGACAAGCCGGTCGCGCAGGCCGAGCGCACACAGGATCTCGGTGGCGCTCGCGATGAGCGAGACGATGCGCTCCGCCACCACGTCAGCGCCCGCCCTTGGAGCCGGGGCAAGAGGCCATGACCGCTCTTACCACCGAATCGACCTCGCCGGGATCGGCGCCCGTGAAGCCGCGCGCCGCGCGTCGGACGGCGTTTGTGACTTGCTGGCTGGATCGTTTTTCGAACGCACGACAGCTTGCGAAGGCGCCAGTCCGGCGTCACTCATGAGCGGACAGGGCGATGGCGCACGAGAGCTGGAGTCCCGCACGTGGCCGCGACGCCCGCCGGCGGAGCCGCTCGAAGTATTCTGGCCGCTCAGTCTCCTCGGTCGATGGCTGGAGAAGGTCGGGAAGAGGCTCGGCTGGGACGATGAGCGTCCGAGCGCGCCTCCCGCGCAGAGCGGGACACGCCTGACGGCTCGCGAGCAGGCGGAGTACGAAGCCGACCAGACCAGGTTCGAGCCTCTGTGCCTGTTCGCGAGCGCGGCCGAGACGGGCGGCCGGGTGGAGCTGCTCGTCAGCGATACGACGCTGGCGGCGCGCGAGCGCTGGACCGACCAGCAGGTCCGGTACATCGACGGTAGGCCCCGGCTGCGGGTCATTGCGCGAGGCGATGCGACCCTTCCGGACGACCTGGCGCGTTCGATGAGCGCCATCTTCGAGGCGCGCTCCAACAGCGTGATGGAGGTCTCCGGCGGAGAGTTGCGCACCCATGCCCGATTCCGCGGCCTGGACGAGGACGCGATGCGGGGCTGGTTCGTCGCCGTCTTCGAGCTCGCACGACGAATCTAGTGAACGGAGCGGCCGCCGCCGCGCTTCGGGGGGCGCGGCTTGGGGGCGGCGCGGTCGTGCGCGTGGCCGTGATCGTGTGGGTGCGGGTGGTCGTGGTCCGAGGAATCGTCGGGGTCGTGAGCGTGAGCGTGGTCGTGGTCGTGATCGTCAGCATGGTCGTGATCGTGAGCGTGATCGTGGCCGTGACCGTGGTCGTGATCGTGCGAGTGCGCGTGCGGGGCCTGATGGTGATGGTGGCGATGGTGCGCGTGGGCGGGGGCCGGGGCGCTCGGGGCGGGCGCGACGGCGCCGCGCAACAGCCAGACGAGGTGGCGAAGCTCGGGGAGGATCAGGCGGTCGAGGGCCAGGGCCACGGCGGCGGGGGAGCCGGGGAGGGCGAACACGGCCTTGGCGCCGACGGTGCCGGCGACGGCGCGGCTCAGCATCGCCGCGGCGCCGATCTGCTGGAAGCTCAGCAGGCGAAACAGCTCGCCGAAGCCGTCGAGGCGGCGCTCGAAGAGGGGCTCAAGGGCTTCGGGGGTCTGATCGCGCGGGGCGACGCCGGTGCCGCCGGTGGCGATGACGGCGTCGACGTCAGGGCGCGCGCACAGGGAGGTCACGATCGCGCGGATGGCGGCCGGGTCGTCGGCACAGAGGGCGACCTCGGTCACCGCGAAGCCGGCCGCCCGTAGGCGCGCCTGGATCGCCGGGCCGGCGGTGTCGGTGGCGGCGGTGCGCGTGTCGCTGATGGTCAGTACGGCGCAGCCCACGGGCGTGCCGGCGTCGCCGGTCGCCTTGGCCGCTGCGTCGCGATGGTCGGTCGTGCCCATGTGCCCTCGCCTCCGCCGCCCCTTGACCATGTTGTGCCGATTCGGCTTGATGGCGCCAGCAAGAAAGGGGCCGACCCATGTCGAGCTGGTACGTGAAGCGTCTGGAGCAGATCGAAGGCGAGGAGCTCTACGGCGCGACCATCCGCCGCTGCCTGGAGAAGCACGAGCTGCCGGCGGTCGGCGCCGACCACGTGCACATCCGCAAGGGGTCCGAGCTGAAGCCGCACATCCACGACGGCGCGGAGTCGTTCCTGTGGGTCGTGTCGGGGTCGGCGCTGCTCGACGTCGACGGCAAGCAACGCAAGGTCACGCAGAACGACTTCATCTACGTGCCGCCGGGCGTGGCCCACGGGTTCAGCACGCCCGACGAGGACGTCGTCCTCTTCTCCATCCAGTCGCCGCCCATCTATCCCAAAGAGGGGGTCGTCGACATTCGCTTCCCGGACGAGACGAAATGAGCCGCTTCGTCGCGCTCGCCGACCACACGCGCTTCGGCGCGGGGAAGATGGAGAAGTGCAACCTCTTCGAGTCGGAGCGGATGTTCTGCGACCTCTATTGCCTGGAGCCGGGACAGGCGCAGAAGCCGCACGCGCACGCCGCCTCCGACAAAGTCTACGTGGTGATGAGCGGCGAGGTGCGCGTGAGCGTCGGCGGAGAGGAGCGCGTGCTCGGGCCGGGCGGAGCGGCGTGGGCGGCGCCGGGAGAGGCCCACGCGCTGCACAACGCCTCCAGCGCGCGCGCCACGGTGCTGGTCTTCATGACACCCAAGCCCTAGCGGGCGCCGGTTCGGCTTAACCTCGCCGGCGCGACCGGGTCCGAGGGTCGACACGCGCCCACGGACCAGGAGGTCCCATGCGTCTGCCCGCTGCATCGCCGCCCGCCGCCGCCTTCGTCCTGACCCTCGCCGCCGCCGCCGCGGCTGGCCTGCTGA
>DASYRF010000228.1:0-5224 GCA_036004705.1 Myxococcota bacterium | reverse complement strand
ATGTCGCCGGTGACGGGCGGCAGGTGCGCCGCCGCGGGCGACGACAGCAGGTCCGCGATGCCGTCGGCGACCGACAGCGCCGCGCTCGACACGCCGCCGTCGCAGCGGACGCCGCGCACAGCCACGCGGTCCGGCTCGGGCGCCGGGGCGGCGGGGCCGAGTGCCAGGCAGGGCGACGACCAGGCGAGCTGGCCGCCGGCGATCGCGCCGCCGTCCGTGGCGGGGCTCGTGAACGCCGGGTTGCAGGCCGCGTCGTCGGTCGCCCTGTCGTAGGCGTCCTTCATCGTGAGCCAGGCCTCATCGCTCGCTTCGCCCAGGTAGACGGGCTCGCACGGCTTGCAGCCCGCGTTCAGCGCGACGAGGGCCGCCGCGCCGGCCAGCCAGGCCGCAAAGCGGCGAACGCGAGCCCGAAGCTCCAGCTCCTTCATCGTCCCTCTCCTGTCCGATGCGCGGTGGGGCGTTCCAATGAACCATGATGGCTCGAAACGTGGTCGGGGCAAAGGCAGGGGCCGCTCTCGGGCGCGCCAGACCCGGCCGTGGCGGCGGCCGCGTCGGTCGGGCGCAGAACGACGACTTCGACGCCCGCCAGCCCCCAGGCGGCCGGCGCGGCCGCCCCCGGTGCGCGTTCCAGGCCGGCGGTCAGCGTCAGGCGCCATGACGCCGACAGCGGGACGGCGCCGAGGAGCACCGCGCTGAGGTCCACGCCGCCCGCGCGCACTTCGTTCAATGCCGCGCTCGCCAGCGACTCCTGAGCCAGGAGCGCCGCGCCCAGCTCCACGCCGGCGCGGCCCGGCAGCGTGATCCCCGCCGCCAGCGACTGCTCGACGTACGCCGCCGGTGCCCCGCGCACGAGCCACCGATCCGGACTGCCTTCCACTATGACGTTCGCGGCCCGCGCAACGGCGCGAGCGCGCGCGCGCCCACGTGCGCGTGCAGTCCGAGCGTCGCCGCCGACGCGTCGATCGTGCCCGCGAGCCCGGCATCGAGCACCAGCCCCGGCCGCACCACGGCCGCCGCATACACGCGCCAGAGCGCGGCCGTTTCGGGCGCCCCCATGCCCGCCTGCGCGCCGATCAGCACCAGCGGGCCGTTCGGCGCGCCCGCCCCCCCGCCTCCGACCCCTCGTGGCAGTCGTGAATGGGCCCCGACCCGGGGTCGACCGGGTGGCAAGCCTCGGTGATTTCATTGCAGACCGCCGGCCGCCCGCAGGCAACGCCGGCGATCACCAGGACCGCCCCAACCGCCACGCTCCCACGCAGGACAATCCATCGTATGGGCTTCATCGCCCCTCGCTATCAGGGGCGCCGCGCCGACTCCATGCGGCCGATCGTCGCACCCGGCGGGAGCGCCCACTCGAACGTGCGGCGCGGGCGGAGGGAGGTCTTGCGCGTCGTTGGCGGGCGTCGAATCGGGCGCCTGCGGTTTGCGGATGCTTTTCTCTGGCAGCGCGCTACCCTGCACGTGCAGCCTGCAAGGCAGACCGGCCCGCTGCTTCGAGGGCCCAGACGGAGGAGGAATGCGCGAGCAGACTCGTCACGTGATCGATCAACACATTGCGCTGGACGTTCACGTGGGCGGCTTCTGCCCTGTCATGGGGCAAGGCACGGTCGACGGGCGGCGGTTGTACTTCGCCGCGCAGAACGAGACGTGGCACTTCGCAGTCGCCGGCAGTCCGGAGGTGGATCCGGCGGGCATGACCTCCCGAGAGGGCGGCTTCTACAGCGAGGAGGTCTACGAGGGAAAGGCCCGCTCGGCCGGCTGGATGACGGTCGGCGAGGCCGAGTCGCTCATCCGGCGTTGCGCGGAGGGGTACGCGGCCGAGCAGGGTCTGCCCACGACCAGGTGATCGCCCGGCGGTGTGCCCGCGCTGCCTGAGCCCGCAGGCGCCGCCGCCACATGCCGCGGAAGCACCCCGCCGGCGCGCCACCGCCGAGTGTCTCGGCGGGGTCCTCGGCGTCCCCTTTCTCGAAAGCGCCCACCTGCCGGCGGCGCGGAGCGACCTGCGGGCGCTGGCCGACTCCTTGCGCCTGGCGGTCGCCGACGTCTTCGCGCGGACGCGCGTTTGTTGACGCGGGCTCAGGGTGGACCCACCATAGCCTTTGGTACACGCGGGGACGCGTTCTCGCAGGGGAAGAGCGGGTGGGCGCGGATTCCAAACCTCCGGAAGGGGCGAGTGCGAGCCCCGGCACGACCAGGCCTGACGAAGGGCGCTCTGCGCGCGAACGGTTTCGGTTCGTGGCCGCTCCCCTTCGGTTCGCCAAGCGTCAATTCGATGCGGAGGTGCGTCGCTACACGCAGGCCGACGGGCTCGCGGCCACCCCTGACGGGCGCACGGGCGACGCCGCGCGCGACGGGACGGAAGCGTCGTCCGCGCCGGATCTCCTGGCCTGCCTGAACGACGCGGCCAGGCAGACGAATACCATCTTCGCTATCTACATGTCCGTGCTGGCGTATGCCTTGCTCGCGCTGGCGCGTGTCAAGGACGCGGACTTTTTCGGCTACGTCGGCACCATCAAGCTCCCCGTTCTGGACGTGGACGTCTCGCCGGGCGTGTTCTTCGTCCTCACGCCCGTCCTGGTGGTGGGCGTCACGTGGTATCTGCACGTGTACCTCGGCCAAGTGAAGCGGCTCTGGAGGCGGCTCAAGCTTCACGCGCGCCGGCAGGGACGCGACGTCGATCCCGACCGCGCGTCCACCTGGCTGGGGGCGCTTTCGGAGCAGCAGGGACCGGTCGGCCGAATGGTCCGGGTGATCTTCGCCGGGTTCGTGTACGTCTTGCCGCCCGTGACGGTGGGCCTCTACGCCGCGCGCCTCATCCGCTTCCGGTCCTCGATCTCGAAGTGGGTCTACATGGGCGCCCCTCCCTCGTGGACGGCGGTCGGCCTGCTGGCGCTCGCCACCGCCGCTCTCGCGTTCGTTTGGTTCGTGGCGCGCAGGACGCTCGACCACCGGCTAGGGCTCTCGGTCGAAGCGTCTCGCGCCATCAAGGTGGGACGCCTGCTCGCGCTGGCGCTCCTGGTGGCGGTCGCGGGCGCGATGCTGACGCAAACGCTCTGGCTCCCGCGCTGGGAAGTGGGCGCCAATCTTCCGCGCGCCCGCGTATCGACTCCGAACGCCGAAGGCGAGACGTCGCCGCTTGGGGCCGATCTCAGAAGCGTCGACCTGGACTGGGCGAACCTCGAGGGGGCGTACCTCGAGGACGCGAAGCTGTTCTGCGGAACGTTCCGGTCGGCGAATCTGCGGCTCGCGAACTTGCACGGAGCGATCGTCGGCGGCGTCTGCGACCGCACGCATGCCGGCACGGACCTGAGGGACGCCAAGTTGCCCGAGGCCAACCTCCGGGACGCCTTTCTGGAGAACGTCAGGATGGCCGGCGCAACGCTGACCAAGGCCGAGCTGGTCAAGGCAAGAGCCGGCAGCGCCGACCTCTCCGGCGTGAAGGGCGCCGGGGCCGAGTGGTGCGGAGCGGACCTGAGCCACGCCGTGCTGGCAGGCGCGCACTTCGAAGGCGCTCATTTCGAGGGGGCCGACTTGTCGTATTCGGACCTTCGCGACGCCCACTTCGACGGCGCGTATTTCGACACCGCCAAGCTGGTGGGGGCGAACCTGGAGGGTGCCGACCTGTCGGGGGCGCACCTGGTGGGGGCGGATCTGGAGGGCGCCGACCTGGAGCGCGCCATCCTGCGGAACGCGGATCTCGGGGCCGCCGTGATGCGCCGGGCGCGTCTTCATGGGGCCGTGCTCGCCGACGCCCGGGTGGAGGGCGCCGATCTCACGGACGCGTCGATGGAAGGGGTCGACTTTTCCTGGAACAAGAACGACCGCGTCTGCTGGTCGGGCGGAACGATGCCGGCGCCGGCGAGCTACTACGCAAAGGACGATTGCCCGGTGGCACGCTGCGATCTCCTCGCGGATCCGCGGAACCTCTCCGACAAAGTGCGCCTCCTCTCCAATGAGAGTGCGGCGGAGGCGTCGCCTTTCTATCTGGCGACGTGTACGACCGAGCGCTCGTACGCGAAGGTGAGGATCTCCGTGACGGACACGAACAAGGGAGAGGTCAAGCTGGACCCTACGGTGGTCGACGTCACCGTCAAGGGACCGGTGCGCGACTTGGGGCTTTTCGACGGACACCTGTTGCGCGTGAGCGTCGGCCTGGGGACTGGGTTCAGCCTGCGCTGCCTGGCGCAGACCTTCCGCTCGGCCGGCTCCGCCGTGACGGGCAAGTCGTCCGCGGCGTGCACGTTGAAGATCAAGTTGCTGAAGTCGATGGTGGACAACGTGCCGGACGAGGCCACGGTCGTGGGCCTGTCGGTCGACGAGATCACGATTGAGCGAGCGAAGCGGCTGACCGACCCGCTGCTCAAGCCTAGGCCCGTCGTTCCGGCGAAACCCGCGCGGCCGATCGGCCGGGGGCAACAGCCGTGACCTCCCCGCCGCGGTCCGCGGCGCGGGGGCGTGGCTAGGTCGTGGCGGCGGGCGGGGCGGCGGGCGTGGGCGTGGGCGTGGGTGTGGCGGCGGCGGCCGCGGGCGCGGTGGCGGCGGCGCGGCCGCGGCGCTCGACGAGCCAGCGCAACGCGCCGTAGGCCACCGCGAGGCCGAAGCCGGCGAAGCCGACGGGCAGCAACGTGCCGCCGGCCAGCAGGACCACGGCGCAGGCGACGAAGATCGTCGCCACGCCCGCCCAGAGGCGAACGTCGGCGCCGTTGAGCGAGCGCCGGCGGCGCGCGCGCAAGAGCGCGGCGGCGACGAGCAGCAGACCGGCCATGACCGCGCCGGCGCCCGTCATGCTGGCGGCCGCGCGCACCCAGCTGGGGCCGTAGCGAACGTAGACGCTGGGCGCTTCGCCGGGCAGCACCAGCGCGGTGGTGAAAGGCACCAGCACGCCGCGCTCGGGCAGCACGAACTTCACCGGGAGCACGCCGCGCGCCATCGCGCCGGCGCCGGCGCCCGCCGTCGTGCGCGAGGCGAGCTCGAAGACGTTCTCCGCGGCCGCGTGCTCGAGCGCCTCCAGCCGCTCCTTCGGCGGGCCCGCCTCGCCCTTGGCGGCGTCCGCCTCGTCGGTCGCGGCCACCGCGGCGGTACCGGGCGCCGACCCTTCCGGGGGGGCGATGAACTTCACGAAGCGCGCGTCGCTGTCGAGCGCGTCGAAGCCGAGGAAGCCCTCGCCGGTGCCGAACGGCGTCTCCAGATCCCCGCCCGCCGCCAGATAGTCGTGCGCGCTGGG
>DASYRF010000227.1:0-17691 GCA_036004705.1 Myxococcota bacterium | reverse complement strand
CGCCGAGCACGACGCCGACGCCGGCGGACGACGAGACGAGCCAGACCGTCCTCGACGCGGCGCGCTCCACCCGCCCGCTCGGTGCGCCGCCGGCGCGCCCGTCCGACCAGACGTCGCGCTACGAGATGGGCGAGGAGCTCGGGCGCGGCGGCGCCGGGCGCGTCGTGGTGGCCGTCGACCGCGAGATCGGCCGCGCGGTCGCCGTGAAAACGCTGCGCGCCGACACGCGCGACGACGCGGCGGCGGTGCGCCGTTTCCTGGAAGAGGCGCGCATCACCGGACAGCTCGAGCACCCGGGTGTCATCCCCATCTACGACCTGGGCGTGCTGCCCGACGGGCAGACGTTCTACACGATGCGGGTCGTGCAACACCGGTCGCTGCGCGACGTGCTGCGCGAGCCCGAGCCGCGGCGCGACTGGCCGCTGTGGCGGCTGTGCTCCGTCTTCGTGCAGGTGTGCCGCGCGCTCGCCTACGCGCACGCGCGCGGCGTCGTCCACCGCGACCTCAAGCCGGAGAACGTGCTGCTGGGGGAGTACGGCGAGGTGTACGTGGCCGACTGGGGCATCGCGCGCCTGCTCCACGACACGCGGATCGAGCCGGTGCCGGCCGGGCTGCTGGCTCGCGCTGCGCCGACGGACGCCGCGGCGGCGGTGGCCGCGGAGAGCGTCACGCAGATGGGGCAGCTCCTGGGCACGCCCGGGTACATGCCGCCGGAGCAAGCGCTGGGCGACTGGCCGAACGTCGACCACCGCGCCGACCTCTTTGCGCTCGGCGCCGTCCTCTACGAGATCCTGACCGGGCGGCGCGCCTTCGACGGCCGCGCCGTGTTCGACGTGTTGATGAAGACCGTCGAGGAGGCGCCGCGCCCGCCGCGCGAGCTGGCGCCCGGCTGCCCGCTGGTGCTGGAGGACTTGTGCCTGAAGCTGTTGCAAAAACGCCCCGAGGACCGCCCGGCGTCCGCGGGCGAGGTGGCCGCCGAGGTGGAGGCGTACCTCGAAGGCGCGAAGGAGCGCGCGCGGCGGCGCGCCGAGGCGGAGCGGCTGGTGGCCGCGGCGGCGGAGCCGGTGGCGGCGGTGCGCGCCCTGGCCGAGGAGCGGCAGCGCTGCCTCGACGAGGCGCAATGCGCGGCCGCGCGCGTGGAGCCGTGGGACGAGGTGGAGCGCAAGCGGCCCGTCTGGGCGCAGGAGGACCGCGCCCGCGCGGCCGACGCCGAAGCGGCCGAGGCGCTCGCCCGCGCCGTGGAGCTGTACGCGCAGGCGCTCGGCTACGAGCCCGGCCACGCGGGGGCGCGCGCCGGGCTCGCCGACCTGTACTGGGGTCGCGCCGAGGAGGCGGCGCGCGAAGGCCGGGCGGCGGCGTGCGTCTACTACGAGAAGCTGGTGCTGAACGTGGACGACGGGCGCTACGCGGCGCGTCTGGGAGCGGCGTCGTGGGTGTCGCTGGAGTCGGACCCGCCGGGGGCGGAGGTCGTGGCGTGGCGGTGGGTGGAGCGCGACCGCGTGCTGGTGCCGGCCGGCGAGACGCCGCTGGGTCGCACGCCGGTGCGCGAGGCGCGGCTGGAGCCGGGGAGCTGGCTGCTGCTGGTGCGCGGTGCGGGCTTCCGCGAGGCGCGCTATCCGGTGCTGTGCGCGCGCGGCGCCCACCACGAAGGCCGCGTTCGGCTCTACACCGAAGAAGAGATCGGCGCGCGCTTCGTGCACGTGCCGGCCGGGCCGTTCGTCATGGGTGGCGACGACGAAGCGACGGACACGTTGCCGCGGCAGGTGGTGACGGTCGACGACTTCGCCATCGCGCGCCTGCCCGTGACCTTCGACGAGTACCTGGAGTTCGTCAACGACGTCGGCGCGCGCGACCCCGCCGAGGCGCGGCGCCGGGCGCCGCATAGCGAGTCGGGCGACAACGATCTCGTGCGCCAGGACGCGGCGGGGCGGTGGGTGGCGCGGCCCGAGGGAATCATCGAGGGGGAGGAGGCCAGGCGCTATTGTCCGCTGGAGCGCGCCGGCGAGGTCCCGGCCATGGGGCTGGATTGGTTCGACGCGCGGGCGTACGTGGCCTGGCGCGCGGGACGCGAGGGGCGGGCGCTGCGGTTGCCGACCGAGGCGGAATGGGAGAAGGCCGCGCGCGGCGTCGACGGGCGCTGCTTTCCCTGGGGCGACCGTTTCGATCCGACGTTCTGCAAGATGCGGCTGTCGCGCGCGGGGCGCAACCAACCGGAGCCGGTGGGCGCGTTCGCCCGCGACGAGAGCCCTTATGGCGTGCGCGACATGGCGGGCGGCGCGAAGGACTGGGCCGCCGACGTATACGGCCAAATCGGGGCGGAGCAGGCGCTGGCCGCCGCCGAGCCAGTGGAGGGCACGCTGCGCGCTCGAACCGAGCTACGCGCGCAGCGCGGCGGCTCGTGGAGCAGCATCGCCGTATACAGCCGCGTTGCCGGGCGCAACCTGCCGTACTCGATCACGCGCGCCGCCAACGCCGGGCTGCGGCTTGCGCACGACTTGCCGCGGCGCTAGCAAGCCCGAGCCTCCTGCGATCAGGCGCGCCCCCTGCGCCGGACGGGGGTGGCGAGGCTAGTCGGGAGCGATCAAGGCGGCGACGGCGCGGCGCACGGCGTCGAGGTCCGGCAGAAGGTCGAGACGAGCCGCGGGGAGGCCGGCGGCGTAGCGCTGCACGAGCACGGCCAGCGCGGCGCGATCGGCCGGGACGTGGTCGGGCGGCGGCGGCGGCGCGGCAGGCGTCACGAGCGTTTCGGGCGTGACTGCGGCCGTGGAAGGCGACACGGCGGTGGCGCGCCAGGCGCGGTCCGCCAGACGCGCGGCGACCTTCTCCGGCGTGGGCGTGCGCACGAGGTCGTGCTCGGCGGCGCCGTACAGCAGGAGGATCGCGCCGCCGGGGAGAAGCACGGCGCGCGTGCCGGCTTCCCAACTGCCGCGGACCGCGGCGCGCGCCTGGGCGACGCGAACGACCTCGGGACCGCGGCGCGGCGCGAGCGCGAGGTCGCCCGAGGCGAGGAAGGCCTCCAGCCGCTCCTCGGCGCCGGCAAAGGCGTTGGCGAGCGCGGCCAGCGCGGCGCGCGCCCCGCCGGGGAAGACGAACGGTCCGAACGCACGGCTGCGCTTGGGCGGGCGCGGTGCGGCGACCAGACGGAGGGGCGCGGCGGCCCCGGCCGTGCCCCGGCGCGCTCGGACGACGCGCAGATAGACGGCGCGCCCCAGTGCGGCGGCGCGCTGGTTCAGGCGCGGGCGGAGCGCGGCGATCAGCTCCGCTTCGCGCAGGAACGCTTCGAGCGCGCTGGCGCTGGGCTCGAAGCTCGCGTCGAACGCCGCAGCCACGAGGCGACGCGAGTGGGCGGCGGCGCCGGCGCCGAAGTGCTCGCCGAGCCGGCGGCGCAGGTCCTCGCTGGCGCCGACGTAGATCGTCTCGCCCTCCGCGTCGAGGAGTCGGTACACGCCCGGCGCCGCGGGGGCGCGCGCGAGCACCTCGTCCAGCCGCGCCTGCGTGGCGGGGTCCGCGGCGGCGGGGGCGCGCGCGGAGAAGCCGGCCGGGGCCCGGCGAGAAAGCTCGCAAAGGTCCGCGGGGGGAACGCCGGCGCGGCGGCGCAGCTCGACGAGCGCATGAGCGATGGCGCGGGCCGCGTCGCGGGCGCGCGCGCGAGCGTCGCCGGGGTAGTCGATCTCGAGCGCGCCGCACAGGGCTTCGAGACGCGACGAGCGCAGGCCGGGAACGAGGCGG
The DNA here is from genome assembly GCA_036004705.1 of Myxococcota bacterium. GTDB lineage: Bacteria > Myxococcota_A > Polyangia > DASYRF01 > DASYRF01 > DASYRF01. The sequence continues at coordinate 13,962 of DASYRF010000227.1, read as the reverse complement.
CGCCCGAGTGCACGCGTGCACAAGCGCTCCGGCGGCAAGGCGAGGCCGAGGTCGAGCAGGCGGCGCGCGAGCGCGCCGAGGGGGTGGCCGACCAGAACGGCGCCGTCGAGCCAGGCCTGCAGCGCAGGCGCGACCTCCGCTGGCGCCAGGCCGCCGGGGTCGAAGACGTCCGCCAGCTCGTCGGCGGCGGGGCCCACCACCTTCACGCCGGCGATCTCGTCGCCGTGGCCGCGGTCCGGATCGCGCGCGCGGGGCGCCCGATCGCGCGCCCGCGCACGAACGGCGGCGGCGGCGGTCGCCGCGCCGGAGTCGGCCTCGAAGAAATCGTCGTGCCCGTACTCTACCGACACGGCCTGCGGGACGTCGTCGAAGAAATCATCGTGCCCGTGCTCCGCGGAGACGGGCCACGGCCGCGGCCGCGGCCGCGACACCACGGCAAGGACGGCAAAGACCGGCGCGGGATGCAGGTGCACGAAGCGGACGAGGCCCGGCTCCAGCGCCACGCGCACATCGCCCGCGAGCGCGGTGCGGACCAGCTGCGCGGCGACCGGCGGCGGCGGCAGCTCGGCGACGACGCCGGCGCGCACCAGCAGCGACGCCGGGTCGGCGACCCCGCCGCAGGAGCGCAACGCTTCGATCAGGCGGTCGCGCACGCGCCATCCTTCCTGCTACAAACGAACGCCATGGCCGTCGCCGCGGTGCCGCCCCCCGCGCCCGCGCCGGGCGCAGTGTCGCCCGCCGCGCCGCGCCGCACCAGCGGCCAGGCCGGCGTGTGGGCGGCGATGGTCCTCATGGAGGCCATTTGGGGCGTGCATTTCGTCGTCGCCAAGATCGGCCTGCGCTACTTCTCGGCGTTCGCCTTCGCCGCCGTCCGCGTCGTCTTCGCGACGGTCGCGCTCTTCGCCATCGCCGCCGCGACGGGCGCGCTCCGCCGCATGACCCGCCGCGACGTGCGCGACGCGCTCTTGCTGGGCCTCGCCGGCGTGGCCGCCAACCAGCTCCTCTGGATCACCGGGCTCGAGCGCACCAGCCCGTCGCACTCCGCGCTGATCGTCTCCACCATCCCCATCGCCGTTCTCGTCATGGCCGCCGTCTTCCTGAAGGAGCGCATCAGCGCGCGGCGCGCCGCCGGCGTCGCCCTGGCCCTCGGCGGCATCGCCGTCCTGCTCGTCACGGCACCGGCGCGCCCCGCCGCCCCGGGCTCGCCCGGCGCGGCCGCCACCCCCACCGTCTGGGGAGACCTCCTCACCGTCGGCACCGTCGTCGCCTGGTCCATCTACACGCTCGCCGGCAAGAAGGTCGTCGACCGCGCCGGCGCCGCCGGCGTGACGGCCGTCGCGCACCTCACCGGCGTCGCCTTCCTGGTGCCGGTCGGCGCGCCCGCGCTCGCCGCCGTCCACTGGAGCGCGCTCCCGGCCGGCGCCTGGGCGGCCGTCGCGTACGTGTCGCTGCTGTCGTCGGCCGCCGCGTACCTCCTCTACTACTGGGGCCTGGAGCGCCTCGGCGCCGGCGGCGTCGCGCTGCTCGCCTACCTGCAGCCGCCGATCGCCGCCGCGGTATCGATCCTGGCGCTCGGGGAAAAGCCCACGCTCGCCCTTGCCGGCGGCGCGGCCGCGGTCCTCGCCGGCCTCGCCCTCGCGCAACGCGCCGCCAGGGCGCCGGCGGATTCTTGACGGCGGATCCCGGCGCGGCGCGCGCTCAGGGCGCCGGCGGACGCTTGACGGCGGATCCCGGCGCGGCGCGCGCTCAGAGCGCCGGCGGAAGCTTGACGGGCAGCTCCCGGCACGGCGCGCGCTCAGGGCGCCGGCGGAAGCTTGATCGACGGGTCCTTGAGGCGCGCCTTGAAAAGGAGCGCGGTGCGGCCAAGGACCTGCGCGATCTCGGCACCGGCCCGGCGACCGAGCTCGGCGGCCGTCTCGGCGCGCTGCGCGGGCGCGGTGCGCAGCATCCGAACCTTCACCAGCTCGTGCGCGTGCAGCGCGCCCTGCAGCTCCCGTACGACGGCGTCGGTCACACCGCCCGCGCCGATCGTCAGGACGGGGTCGAGCGCATGGCCGAGCGCGCGCAGATGGCGGCGCTGCTTGCCGGTCAGCGGCACGTCACAGCTCGAACCGGCCCATGAAGCCCCAGGAGGGAAAGACGACGAGCCCGCCCAGATCGGTGGGCTCGGGAAGGATGCCCGGCAGCAGGTGGTGCCTGGCCACCATCCACATGGCGGTGATCTCGCCCACGAACCAGATCCAGCGGTAACCGACGGCGAAGCCGAAGAAGCCCCCGTACAGACCCATGCGCCCGTTCGTATCGTTGGCGTCCACGAGCCGGTAGTCGTCGGGCGTGCACACTTCTTTGGTCGGCTCGCAAAGGCCGGCGAGGTTGCCGTCCACCGCGTAGAAGCTCTGCATGACCTTGGGGCCGAACCAGATCTGGAAGGCGTCGTAGGTGCCCCAGCTCATGCCGGCGATGAGGCTGGCCTCGGCGTCGAAGCGGCGGAACTTGTCGATGTTCATGTACTCGAGGACGTCGAAGACGAGCCCGTCGAAGAAATGGTAGCCGGCGCCGACGTCCAGCGAGAGCCCCATGTCGAAGCGCCGCGACGGCTTGTAGCGGTAGAGCTGGAACTTGCCGTCGACGCGCGCGGTCGACCACGCCCAGCGGAAGCCGACGTCGACGTCCTTCACCACGCCGAGCCGGAACATGTACTCGTTCTCGAACCCGGGCGTGTTGAGCAGCACCGCCATGGCGCCGGCGGCGACCTTCGCCCAGGTCTTGCGGCTGACGGTGTCGATGCCGTCGTCGCGCAGTGCCATGCCGTCCCAGCGCGAATGGCGCGACGCCGCCGACGCGAGCTCCACCGCCGCTTCGACGCTGCGCACCGACGTGCTAACGGGCGCGTTGACAGAGTAACCCATGCCGAAGTGCATGCCGCCCGGCTTCAGCGTCTGGTAGGGCTGCATCGTCGACAGCGACGTCGCGCATCCTGCGCCGGCGGTGGCAGCGGCGGCCGCCGCGGCGAGCGCCGCGACGGCGAGCGTCGTGAGGGCGAGGGGCCGCTCGGACCTCATGAAGGGCTCATTAGACCATAGAACGGCGCCGCGACGCGATTTCGTCCGGCGGCGTCGCGCGGCGCACGCCGCGACGCGCGCTGTGTCACATTGGCCGTTCGAGGCGGGCTAGCGCTCGATGTCTTCGGGCGGCGGCGGGGCTTTCACGGGCAGGCAGTAGTCGATCTTGCCGTCGCGCGTCGTGCCCGTGCAGACGTACCCGCCGGGGCAACCGCCGGCGCACGGCCAGCGGCAGCGGCCGTCGAGGCACTGCATTCCCGTGCGGCAACCGGTGCCGTGCGGGCAGGCGTAGCCTTCGCCCGCTTCGGCCGGCGTCATCGTCGGCACGAACCAGCTGCAGGCCGCGCCCGCCGTCCCGCCGAGCGTGGCACATAGCGCCCACAGCAAGAGCGTGCGGCGCGCTCGCTTCATTCTCGGCTTGTAGCACGCGCCGGACGTTGCGTTCGCCGCGCTTTCGCGGTTGGATGAAGGGGGCCGGAACGAATCCGCATCGATGCCCGACATCCGCAAACTCCTGGAAAAGGGCGCCGCGTTCGTCGCGAAGGGCAAGCTCGCCAAGGCGCTCGAAGCCTATCAGGAGGCCTGCGCCAGCGACCCGCACGACCCTATCCCGCTGCAGCGCCAGGCGGAGCTGCTGCTGCGGACGGGCGCCGACGACGACGCCGTGGGCTGCTACCTCGCCGCCGCGCGCCTCTACCCGAACGTCCAGGACGCGCCCAAGGCGGCGGCGCTGTACCGCGCGGTGCTGCGCGTACGGCCCGACAACGCCATCGCGGCGGCCGGGCTGGCGGCCGCCGAGCAACGTGGGCGCACGGTGGTGCCGGCGCGGCGCGACGTCACGCCGGTTCCGCCGGCGCGAGCCATCGCCATGCCGCAACACGACGGTCCCAGCGGGGAGATCGAGATCGAGCACGGGTTCCGCGACGACCTGCCGGGCCTGGGCGGCGCCGAGGTGCGCGACGTCGGCCCGCCGCCGCCAGGCGGACCGCCCGCGGCGTTCTCGCACGCGCGAACCGACCCGACCCCGCGGCCGCCGGCCCCGCGTCGACCCGGCGCGGGAGGCACGGTGGGCTTCGAGATCGACGAGGACCACGACGCGGCCGTCGAGCCGCCGCGCGCGCCGTCCAACATCGGCATGCACGCGGCCCCGCGCGGCCCGTTCGCACCGGCGCCCGCCGGCCCTGCCGCACCGCCGCCTCGCCTTTCGAGCTTCGGCGCGTTCACCGCGCCGCCGGGCTCGGCGCCGTCCGCGGCGCGTCGCCCCGCCGCGGCAGCCTCGGCTCCGCCGCCGTCCGCGGCGCGTCGCCCGGCCGCCGCAGCCTCGGCTCCGCCGCCGTCCGCGGCGCGTCGCTCGGCCACGCCGCCTTCGGCCTCGCCCTTGGCCGCGCGCAGCGCGACGCCCATGCCGAGGCCCGCACCTCCGCGCGCGCCACCTCACCCGATGGCGGCCCGCTCCGACGAGGGCGCTGAATTTCCGCTCATCGACACCGCCGACGTCATCGAGATCCGCGACGTCCCCGTCGAGCCCTCGCCCGACGACTTCGTCGTCGAGGCCGAGCCCATCTCCACGGACGCGCTCGTCGAGGCCGCCATCGACGACGCCATCGAAAAGAGCGGCCTGCACGCGCTGCCGCCGTCGGACGCCGAACCGGCCGTCGACGAGCTGCCGCCGCGCCCCACGCCGTTGCCGCGACCTGCCGCAGCCGCAGCCGCAGCCGCCGCCACCACCCCGTCGAGCGCCAGCGGCCACACCGGCGAAGCGGGCGTTCTGGACCTCGAGTCGGACATCGCCTTCGCCGAATCGATGCTGCACGAGAGCGGCGTCTTCGGCGCCGTCGAGCCGAGCGGCACTGCCACGCCCGCGATCCCGCTCGCGGCCGAAGACGACCCGCTGGCCGGCCTCGACGACGAGGACTCCGGCCCGCAGCGCCGCGGCCGCCGCTGAACGCGGCGCGCCGTTGGGGTAGGCTCGCAGCGCATGCGCTACTTGATCGAAGACGCGGCCGGCGCGCGCCAGGAGGTCGACGTGCGCGAAGACGGCGCCGGGCGCTGGGAGCTGCGCGCCGGCGAACGCCGCGTCGTGCTCGACGCCGCGCGCCTCGGCCCCGGGCTCTACTCGGTGCTGCTCGAAGGTCGCAGCTACGATCTGGAGGTGCACCTCGACGGCGACCGCGCCACGGTGGCGGCGCGCGGGCGCGTGCTGGAGCTCCGCGTGGTGGACGCGCGCCGCGCCGCCGCCTTGGCGCATGCCGCCCCCCGCGCCGAGACGGGCCCCGCGCTCGTGCGCAGCCCCATGCCCGGGCGCGTCGTGCGGGTGGCCTGCGCCGTGGGCGATCACGTGACGCGCGGCGCCGGCGTGGTCGTCGTGGAGGCGATGAAGATGGAGAACGAGCTGCGCGCGCCGCGCGACGGCACGGTCGCCGCCGTGCACGTGAAGCCCGGCGACCCCGTCGAGTCGGGCGCCAAGCTCGTGGAGCTGGCCTGATGCGCGTCGGCCTGCGCCTGAAAGTCTCGGCGTTCGCCGCGGCCCTCGTCATCGCCCTGGCGGGCGGCATGGCCTATTTCTTCGTGGTGCAAGGGGCGGCGCGCCGCGAGGCCGAGACCATCGCCCGCTTCCGCGACGCCGCCCGGCTGATGGCCCTGCTGCAGCACGTGGGCGCCAGCGGCGCGCCCGAGCTGGACTTCGCCAAGCTCGAGACGCTGGTGAAGAACTCCGTGTCGCTGGACAACGGCCTCGTCTACGCGACGCTCTCCGCCGCCGGCAAGGGCGAAGGCGGCGACACGCTCGAGCGCGGCCGCGTCAACGAAGAGATGTGGCGCGCGCTGGGCGCCGACCTCGCCGGCACCTACGACGGCCAGGGCGAGTCCTACGTGCTCGCCCAGCTCGCCGCCGGCGAGGTCGACTTCGGCGGCCGGCTGAAGGAGTTCCGCACCGAGCTGCCCGGCGGCAAGGTGCTGCGCGTCGGCTTCGACCTGACCGCGTTGGACGCCGCGCTGGCGGCCGACCTGCGCGCGAACCTGCTCGTCACGGGCGGCGCGCTGCTGCTCGGGCTCGCGGGGGCGCTGTTGCTCGGGCGCGCCATCGTCGGCCGTATCGAGGAGCTGGCCGCGGCGATGCGGCGCGTGGCGCGCGGCGACCTGACCCCGCGCGTCGAGGTGCACGGCCAGGACGAGATCGGCGTGCTGCAGACGGCGTTCAACGTCATGACCACCGAGCTGCGCAAGAAGGAGCGTTACAAGGAGACGCTCGGCCGCTACGTCTCCGAGCAGGTGGCGGAGCGGCTCCTCACCGAGGAGAGCGACCTCGACCTGACGGGGGAGGAGCGCGAGGTCACGGTCGTGTTCCTCGACGTCCGCGGCTTCACCCAGCTGAGCCGCGCCATGCCGCCGCGCGCGCTGATGCAGCTCCTGAACGAGTTCTTCGCCGAGATGATCGACATCGTCTTCGCGCACGAGGGCAGCATCAACAAGCTCGTCGGCGATTCCATCATGGCGCTGTTCGGGGCGCCGGTGCCGGTGGGAGACCCCGAGGCGCGCGCGTTGCGCGCGGCGCTGGCCATCCAGGCGGCGGTCGAAGCGCGCAACACCGCGCGCCGCGCCGCCGGCGATATCGAAGTGGGGCTGGGGGTGGGCGTGGCCACCGGGCGGGTCGTCGCCGGCAACGTCGGGTCGACCAAGCGCCTGGAATACACGGTCATGGGGCCGGCGGTGAACGTGGCGGCGCGCATCGAGGAGCTCGCCCGGCGCGGGCAGGTGCTGGCCGCGGAAGCGACCTATCGCAAGGTCGCGGACCGCGCCACGGTGGTGGACCTCGGCCCCACGACGCTGCGCGGCATCGCCGATCCGGTGCGGCTCTTCGAGGTGAGGGCGGTCGCCGACCCCACGTGAACTTGTTGCGGCCGCGCACCGCCAGTAGACTTACACAATTGATGAGACTCACGAATCGTTTGCGGAGCGTCGGCGGCCTGTGGCTGTCCGCCGCGCTGGCCCTCTCGGCTTGCTCGGGCCTCGGCGGCGACAAGGGCAAGTCCGGTAAGGACAAGGACAAGGACGGCGACGGGGACGGGGACGGCGACGGTGCCGGCGGAGGCGACGCGCGCGGCACCGAGAGCCTGAAGATCGAGATCGAAGCCGACACGAGCGAGCTGGCCAAGGAGAAAGAAGGGCTCGACACGAAGCGCAAAGAGATCGAGGACGAACGCGCCGCGCTTGACGACGCGCGCGCCAAGCTCATCGCCTCGGCCGGGGACCCCGCGGCGGGCGACGCCGGCGGCAAGGGCAAAGGCAAGGGCAAGGGCAAAGACAAGGCCGACGCCCTCGCGACCGCGCTGTCGGCGCTGCTGGAGAAGGAGAAGGCGCTGCGCGACAAGGAGGCGGACTACTACGCCAAGGCGAGCGCGCTCGACGACAAGAAGGACAAGGTCATCGCCAAGGCGGCCGGAGGGCTGGCGGCAGCGCCCGCGGCCGGCGGGGGCGGGGCGAGTGCCGGCGGCGCGGGTGGCGGGGGAGGCGCGGGCGGAGGCGGCGGCGGCGCGGCTGGGGGCGGCGGCGCGAGCGACGACCTCGGCAAGCGCGAAAAGAAGATGGCAGACCGTGAGGCCGACCTGGCCAAGCGCGAGAAGACGCTGGCCGAGCGCGAGGCCGCGGTGGCGGAGCGCGAGGCGAAGCTCGCCGGCGGGGGCATGTCGATGATCACGCGCATCGAGGTTCCGGCCGGCACGAGCTACACCCGCAAGAACGTCGACGCGTCCTACGCGCGCGCCAAGACGCTCATGAAGAAGAAGGGCATCCTGCCGAGCGACCTGCCGGCGGGCGCCGACACGCTCGCCGACCAGATCGACGCCGCCATCGGCAAGGAGGACTGGACGACGGCGAAGGTCATCGCAGACACGCTGGCCGACACGGTCGACAAAATGAAGATCGACCGCGCGTTCGTGTCGGCGAAGATCGCGCGGCTGAACGGCTACCTGACCAAGAAGAAGATCACGCCCGACGACGGGACGATCTGGCCGCTCTTCACGTCGGCGACGAAGGACTTCACGGACGGCAAGTTCGGCGCGGCCAACGGCACCATCAATTCGATCTACGCGACGCTGAAGTAGCCGCCGGGCGCCGGGCTATTCGTCTTCTTCGTCGGGGTCGACGGTCTCGCCGTCGACTTCGGACTCGGCGTCGTCGGTCAGGACCGCGCCGGACGCCTTGTCGTGGGGCGGCGCTCCGGCGGGCGCGGCGGCGCGCGGCATCGGGGCCACGCGCGAAACGTGCGTGCGCCACGCCGACTGCACCATGGCCTTGCGCTGCGCGTGGCCGTACTCGCCGGCGCGCAGCCGGTCGGCGGCGTCGCAGATCTCGCTGAGCTTGCGGCGCAGCTCGGCGTGGGCGTCCGCGCCCAGCTCCGCGCGCAACGCCTCGGCCGCCTGCTCCAGGATCTCGCGCGCCGCGCGCAGGTCGCCGGCGTCGGCGCGCCGCACCGCTGCTTGCTCCGCGGCCGCCGCCCGCAACAGCGCCGCCTGGCGCGCCACCTCGGGCGTCGCCGCCTCGGCCACGCCCGCCTGCACCTGCGTGGTGACCGTCACGCGCTCCTCGGAGATACCGCGCCCGCCGCGCCGGTAGCGCACCGACAGCGACGCCACGCGCACTTCCCCCGGCGCGGCCATGGCCGCCTCGGGCAGCGCGAACTCCAGCAGCAACAGCCGCGGCGCGCCCGTGTACACCTCGCCCACGTCGACCACCACCTCCGCGCCCTCGCGCGCCGCCGGATAGGCGTGCAGCACGTCCACGCCGTCGGCGGCCGCCGTCATGTCGATGCGCACCTGGCTGCCCTCCGCCGCCAGGTGGAAGAGGTCCGTCAGCTCCGCGCTCAGCGCCGCCGGCACCTCGTCCGAGCGGCGCACGAAATGGAACGAGCCGCCGCCGCGCGTGGCGATGCGCGTCAGCAGCTCCTCGTCGAACCCGATGCCGAGCCCCACCGCGCTGATGGTGATGCCGAACTCGTGATAGAAGGCCGCCAGCTCGCACAGCTCCGCGGCGTCGCTCACGCCGTAGGACGGCAAGCCGTCGGTCAGCAGCACGACGCGCGTGGGCATGCCGGCGCGCGCGAACGGCGCCACGCGCTTGCAGCCTTCGGTGAGCCCGCCGCCCAGGTTCGTCAGGTAGCCGCTCATCAGATAGTCGAGCCGGTCGGAGAGGCGGACGCGCGAGCGCTCGTCGAGCCCCTCGGGGCCGAACAGCGTGGACACTTCGCGGTCGAACGTGACGATGCACAGGCGGTCGTCCTGGTCGAGGCGGCTCGCCACCAGGCGCGCCGCCTCCGCAGCGTGGCGCAACGGGCGGCCGCGCATGCTGGAGGAGCGGTCGAGCACCAGCGCCAGCGCGAGCGAGCGGCGGCGCGCCGGCGGAGCGACGGCGGCGGCGGCGGCGACGGCGGCGACGGCGGCGTGGCCCGCCCCCGGCGCGGGGACCGGCACGTCGTCTTCCGCATCGGCGCGCAGCCGCACCAGTACTTGCAGCCGGGCCGCACGGCCCGGCGGAAGCGCGCTCACGCCTGGAATGACGTCGATGCGCATGGTCCCGGCGCCAGCATAGCATCCCTGCCGGAGCGTCGAGCGGCGCGGGCCGTTTTTCCCGGGCCCGTCCGCCCCTATTTTCCGATGCGCCCTTGGATGCCGAGCGAGCCGTCCACCGCGAAGCGCACCACCTCCAGGAACATGAAGTTCGCCTGCACCTGGATGTACATGCCGACGTAACGATGGAAGTCGAACTGCACGCCGAATCCGGGAGCGAAGCCGACGTTCAGCTCGCCGGTGACCTCCAGCAACCCCTGGAAGATCAGGAACACCTTCACCAGCGACGACTCGTCGAGGTAGGCGATGATCCCGGGGCGGAAGACGATGTCGTGCTCGCCGTTGCCGTTCTTCTCGAACTCGTAGCGGATCCCGGCGACGACCTCGATGGCGCCCGTGGGGGCAAACGTCAGCTCGAGGTCTCCGAAGATGGCGGAGCGCGCCGAGCAGGTGTCGCCGCCGGCGCACCAGCCGGGCGGCGAGTCCATGTACGGGACGGCGAACTCCCAGCCGTCGCCGCCGTCGAGGCGGATGCCGAACATCAGCTTGTGCGACGTGGTTCCCTCGGCGGGTTTCCCCGCCGTCGGCACCATGACCGGCTCTACCGCCAAGGCCACGGAAGCGGGCAACGCCACGCCCAGCAGCGCCGCAAGCGAGGCAACGCGCGCAGGCTTCATTTCCTCGAATGGTAGGGCGCGGGCGATCGAAGGGTCAAGCGCGGCCGGCGCCGCGCTCGCCGCACCGCGCCACACGGCGCGGGCCGCCATCGCGTGCTAGCGTTGGCGCGATGAGCGGACCGACGCGGCGCGCGTTCCTACGGGCCGGGCTCGCCGCCGGCGCCGGCGCCGCGCTCTGGCCGCTCGTCCCCGCGGCGGTGCGCGAAGCAGCGGCCATGGGCGAGGCCGACCCGCGCTTCACCATCACGCCGCTGCGCGCCCCCGGGCTGCCCGACGTCGCCCCCGAGGTCATCCGCCCGCTGCTGGAGCAGGTGCAGCGCCGCACCAGCGTCGTCGTGGCCTCCGGCGCGCCGGCGCCCATCGGCCCGGAGGCGTCCGACCTCTTCCTGCATCCGTTCCTCTACCTGCGCGGCGACCGCGCCATGAAGCCCTTCCCGGAAAAGGCGCGCGAGCGGCTGCGGCGGTTCTTGCTGTTCGGCGGCTTCCTCCTGGTGGACGACGCCGAGGGCCGCTCCGGCGCCGGCTTCGACGCCGCCGTACGCGCCGAGCTGCACGCCATCCTCCCCGACCTGGCGCCGGTGCGCGTCCCGCGCGACCACACCGTCTACAAGTCGTTCTTTCTCATAGACCGCCCCGCCGGACGCGTGGCCACGCCCGACTATCTGGAGATGATCGAGCACGACGACCGCGCGCTGGTGGTGCTGTCGCGCCACGACCTGGGCGGGGCGTGGGCGCGCGACTCCATCGACTACGTGAACGCCTGTGTGCCCGGCGGTGAGACGCAGCGCGAAGCGGCCTACCGCCTGGGCGTGAACCTCGCGATGTACGCCCTCTGCCTCGACTACAAGGACGACCAGGTGCACGTGCCGTTCATCATGAAGAACCGCAAGTGGCGGGGGGACGAGTAGCGCGTGTCCGCGGGGCTGTGCGAGTGGCTCGGCCGTACGCTCGCCGGCGGCGCGGGCGCGGGCGCGGGCGCGGCGGGCGGTGCCAGCGCCGGCTTCGACGACTGCCACCTGGTCGCCCTGGGCGATTGGCCGCGCTGGGTGCTGGCGCTGGCCGGCGCGGTGGCCGCCGGCGCGGTGCTCTTGGCGTGGGACGGGCTGCGCGACGCCTCCACGCCGCGCCGCCGCACCGTGCTGCTTGCGCTGCGCGCCGCCGCCGCCGCGGCCGGGCTGCTGTTCGTGCTGGAGCCGGGGCTGGCCCTCGAAGACGTCGAGCGCCTGAAGAGCCGCGTCGTGCTGCTGTTCGACGAGTCGGCGTCGATGTCCCTCGCCGACGGGGACGCCGGCCCGCGCATCGACGCCGCTCGCCGCTTCGTCGCCGACAACGCCGGATTCTTCGAGGCGCTGGCGCGCGAGCACGACGTGGTGGCGCTAGGCGTGTCGGAGGACCGCGCCCCGCTGCCGCTCGCGGCCCTCGCCGACCCCGCGCGCCCGGCGTCCGGCGCTTCCACGTCGCTGCGCGCGCGCCTGCTCGACGCCGCCGGCACAACGACGCCGGCCGCCGCCGGCGCGGCCACGAGCGGCGGTGCGCCGCCCCTGCTGGCGGCCGAGCGCCTCGGCGGCGCCATCATCGTGTCCGACGGCGCCGACCGCGACGCCCCCGCCACGGGGGCACCGCTCCCCGAAGGCGCCGCCGCCGACCTGCGCGCGCTGGGCGTGCCGGTGCATACGTTCGCCGCCGGCGATCCGGCCGCCTTCCGCGACGTGGCCGTCGCCGCGCTCCACGTCGACGACTTCGCCTTCGTGCGCAACGCCGTGGAGGTCGACGCCACGATCGACGTGCTCGGCTTCGAGAAGGCGATGCGCGTCGACGTGGAGCTGCGCAAGGAAGGCGCCGTCGTCCTGCGCAAGACCGTCCCGCCCGGCGACGACCCGGCGCACCGGCACGTGACGTTCTCGCTCGTGCCCGACGCCGTGGGCACGTTCGTCTACTCGGTGCGCACGCCGCTGCTCGGCGGCGAAGCCACGCCCCTGAACAACGAGCGCGAGTTCGTCATCGAGGTCATCCGCGACAAGATCCGCGTGCTGCAAGTGTGCGGCGCGCCGAGCTGGGACGAGCGCTTCCTGCGCAAGCTGCTGAAGAAGGACCCCAACGTCGACCTCATCTCCTTCTTCATCCTGCGCTCGCCGTCCGACGACGCGCTCGCCGCCAGCCACGAGCTGTCGCTCATCCCCTTCCCCACCGAGGAGCTCTTCGGCAGCGAGCTGCCGGGGTTCGACGTCGTCATCTTCCAGAACTTCAACTACCGCCCCTACGGGATGTCGCTCTACCTCGACGAGGTGCGCGAGTACGTGGAGGGCGGCGGCGGCTTCGTGATGGTCGGCGGCGACCTCTCGTTCGGCGCCGGGCAGTACGCCGGCACGCCGGTGGAGGACGCGCTGCCGTTCCCGCTCGTCGGCTTCGGCGAGGGGCCGGGGCCCGGCGGCGCGCCCATCATCGAAGGCGAGTTCCGCCCGCGCGTGACCGACGCCGGCCTCACGCACCCCGTGACGGCGCTCGGGCTCGACCCGGCGGCGACCAAGGCGCTCTACGCGGGGCTGCCGCCGCTCGTGGGCATGAACGCCGTGGGCGCCGTGCCCGACGGCACGGCGGTGCTGCTGGAGCACCCCACGGCGCGCGGGCCCGACGGCAAGCCGGCGCCGCTCGTGGCGGTGCGCGACGTCGGCAAGGGGCGCTCGCTCGCCGTCACCACCGACACACTCTGGCGCTGGAACTTCGCCGCCGTCGGCGACGGCGACACCTCCGAGCCGTACTACGAGCTCTGGCGCCACGCGATCCGCTGGCTCATCAAAGACCCCGAGCTGGCGCTGCTTCGCCTGACGGCGGACAAGCGGTCGTTCGCCGTGGGCGACAAGGTCCATCTGGACGCGCGCGCCTTCACGCCCGTGTACGCCCCCGCTGCCGGCGTGGTCGTCACGCTGGAGGTGGACCCCCCCGGCGCCGGCCCGCTGCGCAACGTGGCGCTGACGACGGGCGACGACGGGGCCGCGGCGCTCGACTTCCCGCTCGACGCCCCGGGCGCCTGGCGCTTCCGCGCGCGCGCGACCATCGACGGCCGCCCCGCCGAGTCGTTCACCGCCGTCGTCGCCGCCGCCGCCGGCCGCGAGCTCGACCGCCCCGCGCCGCGCCCCGACGTGCTGCGCGCCATCTCCGAGGCCACCGGCGGCGAGCTCCGCCGCCTGCCGGTGTCGCTCGACGCCTCGGACGTCGCCGACCTCGGCTTCCGTCCGGCCGAAGTGGCGCGCGTGAACCGCCGGCGCGACGTTCCGCTCTGGGCCACGTGGTGGACGCTCGGCGGCGCGGCGCTGCTGCTCGGCGCCGAATGGTGGCTGCGCCGTCGCTGGGGCTACCTGTAAAGGGGGCCTGCCCGCCCCCCCTCGCCCGGCAAAGCCGGGCGAGCCTCCCTCTCCGCGCGCTTCCCGCGCGGGTGTTGCGTTGGGCGGGGCGGCCGTGACCGCGTGCGCGAGGTGTGCTTCTATAGATGAAACCATGAAGGAGGCGGGGACATGCGCCCGATGACGGGTTGGCGGCGGCATCGACTTGGCGCGCTTGCGCCGGCGGCGCTGATGGCGATGGTGGGACTGGGCGGCGCGGCGGCCGGCTGCCACTGCGGCGGGGCGGGGGAGGGCGAGCCCTGCGACCAGTCTGGCGACT
>DASYRF010000226.1:0-18315 GCA_036004705.1 Myxococcota bacterium | reverse complement strand
GCGCGGGCCACCTCCAGCTCGCGCGCGTAGTCGCCCATCATTTGTTGGTGAACGTGCTCCCGCACGCGTCGGTCGATCCGGTCACAGTGAACGGCGCCGGCGCCCCCGTCAGCTCCACCTTGAACTCATAGGAGCAGCGCTGGTCGTAGACGACCGGTTTGGCGAACCCCTTGATGACGGCGCGCTCCAGCGGGTTCATCTCCGCGAGCCAGTCGTTCACCACCAGCATGGCCGTCGCCTTGATGGTGCCGGTCACCTTGCCCTTGGGGTTCACCGACGACAGCGTCCAGCCCCACGGCGGCTTGTAGCCGTACGAGGTGACGGTGTCGGGGCGCGGGTCGGTGCGCGTGAGCGTGTAGCCGAAGTCGGTGAGCACGACGTGCGCGCCCTCCGCCACCAGCAGCCAGCGCACCGCGCGGTACCCGAACTTCGCCGGGGTGATGAACTGCAGGAACTCCACGGTGTGCGTAGGGGTGAAGCCGCGGAACCGGTCCCAGCTCTGCGCCATCTTGTAGCTGGCCAGCGTGGTGCGCGTGTGGTCGGCATAGCCGCTGCCCCTGACGGCGTGGACGGCGCCGCCGACCGTCACTTTGCCGCTGACGTCGGCGCGCGGCGCCATCACGTTCAGGTGGTAGCTGGCCGCGTCGGGGCCGTCGCCGAACGTGACTTCACCGCCGCGCGGCGCCCACGGCGCGATGGTGTTCTTGAAGGTCAAGCTGAAGCCGAACCCCTCGCCGACGACCTTCACCAGGTAGCTGGTGGGGCCGCCGCCGGCGATGTTCTCGCCCATCTTCAGGGAGAAGGCGTCGGCGGCGTGCGCCCATTCGTCCTTCTTGTAGTTGGGGTGGCTGCGCAGGATCCTGCCGTCGGGCGTGGTGATGCGCGCCTCGACGGTGCCGTTGTTCTCGCCGGGCCCGAGGTTGGTGGCGACGAAGCGCACCTGCGCCGTGTAGCCGCCGTCGAGCCAGGCGTAGAACGCCCAGGCCTCCGTGTACTCGTCCTCCGTGTCGAGACGCGGCACGAGGCTCAGCGCCGTGACGACCGACGACCCGCCGTGGAAGGTCTTCACCGCCTTGGCGGTGGCGAGAGCGACGGAGCCCGCCAACAGCGTCGCCGCGGCGAGAAACAGCGCCGCCGCCGCCGCCGGCCGCCGCCGCCGGTGCGGCCGCGTGGACCGGTGAGCCGGCGCGCCGGTGCGAGACATGGGCGATTGATATGGCACGTGTCGCCGGTGGGGTCTACCCCTGGCCCTCGCTGTGAGGCTAGCATCGGCGGCGATGCGTACCAGCGTGCCGACGTCCGCCGCGCTCGCCGCCCTCGCCCTCGCGCTCGGGCTGGCCGCCGTGCCGGCCGGCGCCGGCGGCTGCGCCTGCGGCTCGCGCGACGATGCCATCCGCGCGGCCGTGCTCAGCGCGCGCCCCGCCCCGGCGCACCCGCTGGACGTGACGCTCGCCGGCGGGACGGTACGCCTGCTCGGCTGGGACGCCGCGCCGCAGCCGGCCGTGCCCGGCGGCCCGCCGCTCACGCTGACGCTCTACTGGGAGTCGCTGGCGCCGCTGGCGGAGGACTGGCGCGTGTTCGTGCACGTCGAGGGGCGCTTCGGTGGGCGGCCGCGCTTCCAGATGGACCACGACCCGGTGGCCGGCGCCTACCCCACCAGCGCCTGGAAACCCGGGCAGATCATCAAGGACGACTGGACCGTGCCGGTGCCCGCCGACTTCACCGTCACCGACGCGGCGCTCTGGGTGGGGCTCTACCGCGACAAGACCAACGCGCCGGTGGCCCCCGCCACCGCCGCCGACCGCCACGGGCGCGTGCGCGCCGGCATGCTCGCGTTCGCCCCGCCGCCGGGCGCGCTCAAGCGCCTGGTGGTGCCGCGCGCGGCGGCGCCTCCCGTGGTGGACGGCCTGCTCGACGACCCCGCCTGGGCGGCCGCCGCCACGACCGGCCCCTTCACCGACACGATGACGGGCGGCGAAACGTCGCCGGCCACCAGCGCGCGGCTCCTCTGGCACGAGAGCGGCCTCTACGTGGCGTTCGACTGCGCCGACGAGGACGTGCACTCCAGCTTCTCCGCGCGCGACGACCCCATATACAAGGAGGAGGCCGTGGAGGTGTTCCTCGACGGGGACGGGGACGGCGAGGACTACGTGGAGCTTCAGTCCAATCCCGGCGGCGTGATCTTCGACTCGTTCCTGCCGCGCTACCGCGCCAACCAGAACGGCTGGACGAGCGGCATGGTGGTCGGCACGCACGTCGACGGCACGTACAACGTCCCCGGCGACGTGGACCGAGGCTGGACGGTGGAGATGATGATCCCCTGGTCCGCCGTCGCCGACGCCCCGCACGCCCCGCCCCTGCCCGGCGACGTATGGCGCGCAAACCTGTTCCGTTTGGAGATGCCGCCCGGCGCGTCGACGAACCGCGGCTCCGCCTGGTCGCCGCCGCTGGTGGGCGACTTCCACGCGCTGTGGCGGTTCGGCGAGCTGGAGCTCGGGGGAGGACCCTAGTCCTTCTTGCGGCGCATGATGCGGCGGGCGGTGCGGCGGCGGCGGCGCTCGGCCTCGCGGGCCTTGCGCTTGCGCACGGCGCTGGGCTTCTCGTAGAAGCGGCGCCGCTTCAGCTCCTTGAGGATGCCTTCGCGCGCGACCTTGTTGCGGAAAGCGCGCACGGCCTTCTCCACCGGCTGGTCGCCCACGACGACCTCGAGCGGGCGGCAGATGGGGCGCTCGCCGGTCCGGCGCATCGGGCGATCGCCCCGGTCGCCGCGGTCACCGCGGTCCGGCCGATCCCCCCGGTCCTTTCTTTCGTCCACTGCACCTCTCCTGATTGCGGTACCCTTCGGAGGGGCGGGACGCTACCGGACGACTCCGGGGGTGTCAAGCACCTCTTCTCCCGCGGGGGCGGACCGAGGCAGGAACGCGCGTGGCCGGCGCCGACGAGATCGACATCCTCCTCGACCGCCTCGCCCAGGCGGCGCGACGCGCCACCGGCGCGCTCAGCGTCGCTCTCAGCGTCGTCGACCACGAGACGGGTCAATTGCGCGCGCGCTTCGACATGGAGCCCGCCGCCGCCGCCGCGGTACAGGCCGCCTTCGGGCGCTACGGCCTGCATCCGCCGCGCATGGCCGTCCCCACGGATCGGCCGAACCTGGTCAACTCGTCCCAGAGCTGGGAGGGCCCGCGCACGTTCGGGGGCAGCGCCGACGTGCCGGGCACGGCCGCGCCGCGCGAGCTGCTCGACGAGGTGGATCGCATCACCGGGACGAAGTCGCTGCGCGTCATCCCGCTGCGCGTGCACGGCACCCACGTCGGCATCATGACCTTCGCTTCCGACGCGGCGCAGGAGCCGCGCGAGCTGGAAATGATGGACGTGTGGGCGTCGCAAGCGGCGCTGATCCTGCAGAACGCCGCGCTGGCGCGCTCGCTGGAGCGGCGCGTCGAGGAGCGCACCGCGGCGCTGGCGGAGAAGACTCGCGAGCTGGAGGCGCTGAACGCCGAGCTGCGCGAGCTGGACCGCGCCAAGAGCAACTTCCTGGCGACGGTGTCGCACGAGCTGCGCACGCCGCTGGTGTCGATCCAGGGCTACAACGAGCTGATGCTGCGTGAGGCGCTCGGGCCGATCTCCTCGGAGCAGCGGCGCGGGCTGACCATCGCGGTGCGCAACCTGGCGCTCCTCGTGGACCTCATCGACAACCTCCTGTACTTTGCGCGCCGCGAGCTGGACGTGAACGAGCCGCCGCTGGCCACGGTGGACCTGCGCGGAGTGGCGGAGAACGCGCTGGACTTGCAGCGCCCGCGGGCTGCGCAGCGCGGCGTGCAGCTGGTGTTCGAGGCGCCGCCCGAGCGCATGTCGGTGCGAGCGAACCAGTCCGAGCTGCACCGCATGGTGCTGAACCTGGTCTCGAACGCCATCAAGTTCAACAAGGAGGCCGACGGCTGCGTGCGCGTGACGTTGCGGCGCGCCCCCGAAGCGCACGCGGAGCTGACCGTGGCCGACAACGGCATCGGCATCCCGCCCAACGAGCAGGAGCGCATCTTCGAGCGCTTTCACCAGGTGGACAGCTCGCCCACGCGGCGCTACGGCGGAGCGGGGATCGGCCTGGCGGTGGCGCGCGCCATCGCCCGCACGCACGGCGGCGACATCGGCGTCCAGAGCGCCGCAGGGGGCGGGAGCGTCTTCACGGTGCGCCTGCCGCTGGTGACATAGCGCCAGGCACGGGTCTTTGACCCCGCGGCGGCAAGTCCGTTACGATCGTCGGGCCTTCGCGCAGGGCGCGCGGGCGTGTGGCGGGGGGCTGGACGTCGGCGGGATGGAGGAGGACGGGGCATGTCGTACAGCGGCGTGAAGGTGTTCAGCGCCACCAAGGCGAAAGACCGCGAGGAGCTCGGTGACCGCATCACGCAGTGGCTCGGAGAGCACCCGGCGGTCGAGGTCGTGGACACGAAGGTGACGCAGTCGTCGGACCGCGAGTTCCACTGCCTGACCATCACGGTCTTCTACAAGGAGCCGAAGTAGGCGGCCTCGAGGATGGCGCGGGTGCGCGGCTCCTCGCGCAGAAGGTCCAACTCGGCGCGCGTGACGTAGGCCATGCGCGTGGCGCCGAGGTGCGGCAGACGGACGACCACGCGGTAGGCCTCGCCGTCGGGGGCGGGGTGCACGGTGACACGCGTCTCGCCGGCGCGATGGAGGTCGGCTTCCAGGGCGCGCAGATGGCGCCACAGGCGGCGCGCCCGGGCGACGACCGGGTCGGTGTAGGCGTAGAAGTTGCGGTTGCGGCTAAAGGCGTCCGGATCGCGGCGCAGGCGGGTGATGATACGCAGGCCCAGGTCGCCGTGGCTCACGTCTCCTTTTACCATGGGTGGCGCGCCCATTGATACGGCGCCGGAGGGAAAGTGCGGCGGACGCTGGCGCGCGCGGTCGTGCGGGAAGGCGTGGGCTTGCACGGCGGCGCGCCGGTGTGCGTGCGCCTCGGCCCGGCGGCGGCCGGCGAGGGCATCGTGTTCGCCCGCGTGGACCTGAGCGGCACGCCGGCGCTGCGCGCCTCGGTGGACGCCGTGGCCGACGTGCGCCGCTGCGTCGCGCTCGCCCCCGCCGGCGGCACCCCCGGCGGCGCGCGCACCGTCGAGCACTTGCTGGCGACGCTCTACGCCGTCGGCGTCTGCGACGCGCGCGTGGAGCTGGACGCCCCCGAGCTGCCCGCGCTGGACGGCAGCGCACAGGGCTGGCTGGACGCCGTCGACGAAGCCGGCGTGGCCGAGGTCGCCGGCTACGCCCCCGCGCCGCTCGTGGTCCGCGCTCGGCTGGGCGTGGAAGGCGCCGCGCTGGAGCCGCTCGTCGGAGCCGGCGACGTCCCGCGCCTCGGGCCGCGCCTCGAGATCGACGCGACGCACGACCCCGGCCGCGGCCTCCCCGTGCAGCGTCTCGTGCTGACCCTGACGGCGCAGACGTTTCGCAGCGACATCGCGCCGGCCCGCACGTTCGCCTTCGCCGACGAGGTGGACGCCCTGCACGCCGCGGGGCTGGCGCGCGGCGGCACGCTCGACAACGCCCTCGTGCTCGACGCTGCCGGCGCGCCCGTCGGGCCCGGCCGGCTGCGCTTCCCCGACGAGCCCGTCCGCCACAAGATCCTCGACGCTCTCGGAGACCTCTCCCTCCTGGGCCGTCCGCTGCACGCGCGCTTGACGCTCCACCGCTCCAGCCACGCCGCCCACGTCGCCCTGGCGCGGCTCCTAGCGTCGTAGTCCCGGTCCCAGCACGCTCAGGTGGCGAGCGCGCGGAAGAAGGCAGCGGCCTTCCACTCGGTCTCCGCCAATTCCTGGAGCGGGTCGGAATCGGCGACGATGCCGCCGCCGGCGCGGTAGTCGAGGTGGCCGCGCGCGAGGACGGCGGTGCGGATGGCGATGGAGAGCGCGGCGGCGCCGTCCGGGAGGAACAGCGCCACGGCGCCGCAGTAGGGGCCACGGGGCGCGCGCTCGAGCGCGCCGATCAGCTGCATCGCCCGGAGCTTGGGGGCGCCGGTGATGGAGCCGCCGGGGAAGGTCGCGCGCAGCAGCGCCGCCGTGTCGACGTCGTCGCGCAGGGTGGCGCTCACGGTGGACTCGAGGTGGTGCAGGGTCGGCAGCTCGTACGGCTCGAAGAGGCTCTCGACCTGCACCGTACCGGGGCGGGCGACGCGTCCGAGGTCGTTGCGCTCCAGGTCCACGATCATGAGGTGCTCGGCGCGGTCTTTCTCGGAGGCGCGCAGCACCTCGGCCTCGCGCCGGTCCTCTTCGCGGCCCGCGCGCCGCGGGCGCGTGCCCTTGATGGGCCGCGTCTCCACGCGCCGCCCGTCGGGTCGAGGCTCCACGCGCAAGAACAGCTCAGGCGACACCGACAGCACTTGCGCGTCGCCCAGGTCGAGCAGCGCCCCGAACGGCGCCGGGCTCTCAGCGGCCAGGCGGCGATAGAGCGTCCAGGCGTCGCCGTCCACCGCGGCGACGAACCGACGCGAAAGGTTCACCTGGTACACGTCTCCCGCGGCGATGTGTCGCTTCGCCTCCTCCACGATCGCCAAATACCGCTCCCGCGCAGGCTCCACCTCAACCGCCACCGCCGCCGACGCCGACTCCGAAACCGAAGCCGACGCCGACGCCGAAGCCGACGCCGACGCCGAAGCCGACGCCGACGCCGGCGCCGGCGAAGACGAAGACGAAGACGAAGACGAAGACGAAGGCGAAGACGCCGATGCGGCGGCCGAGGCCGAGGCCGACGCCAACGCCGCCGCCGACCACGACGACCGCAACCTCGACCTCGGCTCCTCCTCGCTCCGATCCGCGTCGCCCGCATGGTCGAACCGCGCCGCGCCGTCGTACGCGCCCAGCCACGCGTCCGGCAGGTCGTCCGGTCCCGGCCGCGGCAGCGGCTCCGCGCCGGCTTTCTGCGCCCCCGGCAAGAACCGTCCGAGGTCGTAGCCGAGGAACCCGACGACCACTCGCCCGCGCCCGAGCGTCTGCTCGTCGACGAACGCGCCGATCGATTGGTATGGGTCCGCGCCGCGCACCTCGCCGCGCACCTCGATCCGCTCCGCCGGAGACGCCCCCACCCAGCTCCAGCGGCTGCGCGGCCCGGCCGGCCCCGCTCCCTCCAGCAGGAACGGGAACGGCTCGCCGCGCCGCGCCTCGAACAGCCGGCGCGCCGCGCTGGCCGCCCCGCTCACGCCGGCGGGCCCGACCGCCGCGTCCCGCGCGCCGCCGCCGCCAGGAAGCGCGCCAGGTAGTCGCCGGCCGAGAACACGCTGAAGACGAGCGACAGCACCAGCAGCCACAGACCCACGACGTGGAAGCTCACGCGTATCTCGCCCAGCCCGAACAGCCACAGCGGATATTCATGGTGGAGGATCAGCGCCACGATGCCGATGAGCTGAAGGGCCGTCTTGTACTTGCCCTCGCGGCTGGCGGCGATGACGAGCCCCTCCGTTGTGGCGATGCTGCGCAGCGCCGTCACCGTCAGCTCGCGCGCCAGCAGCACGATCACCATCCACGC
The DNA here is from genome assembly GCA_036004705.1 of Myxococcota bacterium. Taxonomy (GTDB): domain Bacteria; phylum Myxococcota_A; class Polyangia; order DASYRF01; family DASYRF01; genus DASYRF01. Next base: position 10,791 of record DASYRF010000226.1, on the reverse strand, counting down.
CGGCACCCTCCCCATCGGAAGCATCATCACCAAGCTCGCCATCACGATGAGCTTGTCGGCGAGCGGGTCGAGGAACTTGCCGAAGGTCGAGGTCTGTCCGGTCTTGCGCGCGAGATAGCCGTCGAGCGCGTCGGTGGCCGACGCCAGCCCGAACACCACGGCGGCGAAGAAGCTGTTGAGCGGCGACTCGAAGTACAACAGCAGCAGCACCGCCGGGATCATCAAGACCCGGCCGATGGTGATGAGGTTCGGCAGGTTGAGGATCTCGTCGCGCAGGCGGCGACGCGCGGGACCGGCGGGCGCCGCGGCGGCGGTGGCCGTCAATGGATGAGCCCGCCTTCGGGCCCGAGATCGTGGCACAGCACCGCCCCCTCGCCCGTGAACTCCAGCGCCGTACGCGCGCCTTCGGCGTCGAGCGGCGCCGCCACCACCGCCGGCACCACCTTGCCCAGCCAGCCCGCCACGTGGTGCCAGCGCACGCGCGTCGGCGCGCCCGGGCGCACCGGCACCGCCAGCGGCGCCGCCGGCAGGTGCAGCACGACCTGCCCGAGTCCGCGCACGTGCAGCAGCGGCTCGGGCGTCTCTCCCAGCCCGCGCAGCACGCCCGAGTCCCACACGACGCGGTCGTCGAACGCCACTACCACCGACTCGCGCAGGTAGGCGCGCTCGCCTGCGAGCGTCACCACGATCAGCACGTGCCCGAGGCCGCCCAGGGTCAGGCGGCCGTCGCCGTCGACCACGCACACGGGGTCCCCGCCGCCCATGATCTCCTCGAGCGGGCGGCCCAGCTGGCGGCGAGGCAATGGGGTGTAGGTGAGGGGCCCCTCGGCGGCGATGACGAAGCTGGCACGGGCGAAGGCACGGTGGGCCACGCGCAAGCTCACGATCGTGGCGGCGCCCGGCACCGCCGCCAGCGCCGCCGTGCCCGGCGCCCAGGCGGGCAGCCCTTCCCGCGCCGCGGCCACCAGCGCCGCCCCGGCCAGGGTCACCGCCGCGGGATGCATCGCCGGCGGCGCCGGAACCGACACGGCCGGCGCGGAGGCCCAGACGAGCGCCGCGGCCGGGAGCTCCGCGGCGCGGGGCGCGGCCGTCGCCTCCGACAGCGCGGGCCCGTCGTCGGAGAGGTCGACGTCAGGGACCGGCGCGGCGACCGTGCCGGGGGCCGCCGCGGAGAAGACCGGCGCATGGCGCGCGCCGGGCGCGACGTCCGCGCCGGCCGGTGCCACCACGCCGCCGGCCGCAAACGCTTCCGTGACCGAGACGCCGTCCTCGGACGGCGTGAGCGCGGCGGCCGCCTCCGCGCGCTCCTCCTCGGCGCGCACGTCCTCCGCGCGGACGCCCTCGCTCGGTGCGACGTCGGGCGGCGTCAGCCGAGCCCCTGCGCCGCGCGCCTCGGACGCGAGCCCGTCGTCCGCCACCGTCGGGACCGCGGTGTACGCGCCCGCGTGGGGCGGCGCGTTCGACGCGCCCGCGTGCGGTGCCGCGCCCGGCTCTTCCGACTCGGCGAAAATCTCCGGCGCGGCGCCGTTCAGATCAATGGACGCGAACGCCGCTTCCAGCTCGCTGGCCGCCGCGGCCGACTCTGCCGCCGCCGCCGCAGCCGCCGCCACCGACTCCGCTGTCACCGGCACGGCCGCCGCCACCGACTCCGCTGCCACCGGCGCGGGCTCGAGCAACGCCAAGGACACGATCTCCGGCTCTTCCAGCGACGACTCGATCGCCATCTGGAGCGAGTCCGGATCCGGCCCCCCTTCGACCGTCTCGGTGACGTCCGTCCCCGTCCCCGGCCCCGTCCCGGCCACGGCCGCCGCGCCGGCCCCCTTTGCCGCCCTGGCGCCCGCGCGCGCACCCACGTCCGCGCCGGCGCCCGCGCCGGCACCGTCCGCGCCCCCCAGGATCTCCGACTCGATGTCCGCGAACCGCCCGCCGCGCGGTATCACCCCCGGCTTCGGCCCGAACTCGCGGTCCTCCATCTTCAGCGCCAAGTGGTCCAGCCCGGCGCGCAGGAAGGCGCCCGCCGCGTTGGGGTGGTCTCCCAGGCGCGCGTACGCCAGCCCGGCGTAGGCGTTCGCCCGCCGGTGCATCGGGTCGATGGCCAGCGCCGCCTCCAGCTCGCGCAGCGCCGCGCGCGCGTCCCCCAGCCGAAGCCACGCCAGCCCCAGGTTCAAGTGCAGCGACGCCTCGTGCGGGAAGCGCTCCAGCAGCGCGCCGAAGATCTCGCGCGCCTGCCCGAACCACCCCAGCCGGAAGTAGGCTAGCCCCAGCTGGTTCAGCGCCTGGGGGTCCTCCGGCCGCCGCGCGCGCGCGCGCTCCAGCACCTCGCGCGCCTCGTCCACCTTTCCCTGCTGCAGCAGCAACGTGCCGCGGTTGAGGTCGACGAGGAACTGCTCGCCCGAAGCGCCGGGCGTCTCTAGATAGGCCGCCATCCTCGCGGCGGTAGTCTACAGCCCGAGGGATTTGTAATGGTAGTAGAAGCGCAGGACGCGCGTGACGTAGGCGCGCGTCTCCGTGTAGGGCGGGATGCCCGGCCCCGACTTGGCCACCGCGTCCGGCCCGGCATTGTAGGCCGCCACCGTCAGCACCAGGTCGCCGCCGAAGCGGTTCGCCAGCACGCGCAGGTAACGCGCCCCGCCCAGGAGGTTCTCGCGCGGGTCGAAGCTGTCGCCCACGCCCATGTCCGCCGCCGTGCCGGGCATGAGCTGCATCAGCCCTTCGGCGCCCTTCGACGACACCGCCCCCGGGTCGAAGTTGCTCTCCACGAGAACGATCGCCTTGAGCAGCGCGCGCGGGATGGCGTAGCGCGCGCCCGCCTCGGCCAGCACGTCGTCGTAGCGTGCCACCGCGGCGTCGAACGCACGTGGCGCGTCGCTCGCCGGCTTGGCGGTCTCGCGCATGAAGAGCTTCCAGCCCTTCTTCGCCGCCGCGCCGGGGGGGACGTTCGTGAAGTGCACCACGCCTTCGGCGTCGGTGTAGCTCCAGATGTCCGCATCGGCGGGGCCGTCCACCCCCAGCGCCAGCGCCGCGGCCGCCGCCGCCACGGCCGTCGCCGCCGCCCGTCCGCCCGCCCACCGTCGCCGCCGCGTCGCGGGCCACGGCAGCGGTCGAGCCGCGGGCAAGTGCGCATGACGTTCCTGCATCACGCGCTGATCCTAAGGCCATCCGGCCCACGGGGCCAGTTTCCAGCGCCCGCCGCCCGCGCCACCGCCGCCGTGCCGCCGCCCGCGCCGTGCTATCGTGCGCGGCGATGCAGGAGGTGCGCACCGACTGCCTCGTCCTGGGCGGCGGGATCGCCGGCCTGACCCTCGCCATCAAGATGGCGGACCGCGGCCACGCCGTGACCGTGCTCGCCAAGGAAACGCTGCTCGAGTGCGCCACGAACTACGCGCAGGGCGGCATCGCCGCGGTCTTCTCCGCCGAGGACTCCTTCGAGGCGCACGTCGCCGACACGCTCGAAGCCGGCGCCGGACTCTGCAACCGCGCCGTCGTCGAGCTCTGCGTGCAGGCCGGCCCGCCGCTGGTGCGCGAGCTCATCGCCCTGGGCGTGCAGTTCACCAAGGAAGAGCACTCGGACCACTACGACCTCACGCGCGAAGGCGGCCACTCCGCGCGCCGCATCCTGCACGCGGGCGACATCACTGGCCAGGAGATACTGCGCGCGCTCCTCGCGGCCGCCCGCGCCCGCCCCAACATCCGGCTCGTCGAGCAGCGCGTCGCCGTCGACCTCCTCACGCGGCGCCGCTTCGGGCACGGCGCCGCCGCCGCCGGCCCGGGCGGCCCGGGCTCGCCATCCGACGCTTGCCTCGGCGCCTACGTCCTGGAGTCGCCCGGCGGCGAGGTGGCCACCTACCGCGCGCGCGTCACGGTGCTCGCCACCGGCGGCGGCGGCAAGGCCTACCTCTACACGTCCAACCCCGACACCGCCTCGGGCGACGGCGTCGCCATGGCCTACCGCGCCGGCCTTCCCATCGCGAACATGGAGTTCTTCCAGTTCCACCCCACGGTGCTGTACCACCCCTACGCCAAGAGCTTCCTCATCTCCGAGGCGCTGCGCGGCGAGGGCGCGATCCTGCGGCGCATGGACGGCTACGCCTTCGCCCGCGACTACGACCCGCGCGCCGAGCTCGCCCCGCGCGACATCGTCGCGCGCGCCATCGACGCCGAGATGAAGCGCACCGGCGACGACCACGTCTGCCTAGACCTCACGCAGCTCGACCCGGGGTTCGTGGTGAAACGCTTCCCCAACATCCACGCCAAGTGCATGAGCTTCGGCATCGACATGCGCGAGCGCCCTATCCCGGTGGTACCGGCGGCGCACTACATGTGCGGCGGCGTGCCCACCGACCGCCACGGCGCAACCGCCGTGTCCGGGCTCTACGCCGTCGGCGAGGTCGCCTGCACCGGGCTGCACGGCGCGAACCGGCTTGCATCGAACTCGCTCCTCGAAGGGCTTGTCTTCGCCGACCAGGCCGCGCGCCACGCGCACGAGTTCCTGGCGGCGGGCGGCGCGGGCGAGGACGCGGCGGTGGCGGCCTGGGACCCGGGGCGCGCGACCGACTCCGACGAGGCGGTCGTCGTGTCCCACAACTGGGACGAAATCCGCCGCTTCATGTGGAACTACGTCGGCATCGTGCGCAGCGACAAGCGGCTGCAGCGGGCGCGGCGCCGCATCGAAGGGCTGCAGGCGGAGATCCACGAGTACTACTGGCGGAGCCGCGTGACGAAGGGCCTCGTCGAGCTGCGCAACTTGGCGCTGCTGGCGAACATGATCGTGGAGAGCGCCATCCGCCGCCGCGAGAGCCGCGGCCTGCACTTCACGCGCAGCTGTCCGCAGCGCGACGACGTCCTGTGGGCGCGCGATACGCTCGTCCGCCGCGGCGAGCCCGGCATGTTCGACGGATGAACGCGCGTACAGCGGCGCGCGCGTCGTCGGCGGCAGTACGGGCGATCCCGGCTGCACGAGCGCCCGCGCCGGCGCGAACGACCGCGGCGGTGCTGGCGGCGCTGTCGCTGGCAGGGTGTCCGCACGGCGCGGGGGCGCCGGTGCGCAGCGGACCCGAGGACGCCGTGCACGCCTACGTCGCGGCGGTGCGCGCCGGCGACTCCGCGCGCGCCTGGGCGCTGCTGACGCCTGCAGCTCGGGCGAAGCTCACGCGCGCCGACCTCGAAGCGCTGCTGAAGAACGACCGCGAGGAGCTCTTGCTGCGCGCCGACGAGATGGACACGCATGCGGCGGCCGGACTGCCCGAGCACGCCGACGTCCCGCTCACCACCGGGGGAAGCGTACGCCTCCTGCGCGAGAAGGACGGCTGGCACGTGGACGAGAGTGCGCTTTCCGAAGCCCCGCCCAGCTCCCCGGAGGCATGCCTGCGCTCGCTGGTGCGCGCCCTGGAGGCCGGACGGCTGGAGCCCGTGGTCGGGCTCTTCTCCACGCACCTGCGCACCGAGTTCGACGCCGAGCTTGCGCTTGTGATCGAGTCGCTGCGCGTCGCCATCGCCGCGGGGGTCGAGCCGCGCGGCGACCGCGCACGCGTCGCCCTCGACCGCGGTCGCGCGCTAGTGCTCGTTCGCGAGGGCGGCCTCTGGCGCGTCGACCGCGTGGAAGGGCTCGCCGACGGCGCCCCCGCGCCCGCCGCCGGCGACGCCGCCCCCGGACCGTAGCGCGCGCCGCTACTGCTGAACGAAGAGGAAGAGGTACGGGGCGGCGCTGCGCATCGCCAGCAGGTCGAGCTTGCCGTCGCCGTCGAGATCGGCCAGCGCCACGCCGTGCGTGACCACCGTCGCCACGGCCGGAATGGCGGTGCCGAACGTCGGCGCGAGCGTGCCGCTGCCGTTGTTCTCGAGGAAGGCGTCGGAGCCGTTCCAGACGTCGAGGTCACCGTCTAGGTCGACGTCCACGAGCACCGTCTGCTGCGAGACGTCGCCGGCGAGCGGAACGTCGGTGCGGTCGAACGCACAGGCGGACGCGCCGAGCGCGCTGGCGCGGTTGAGCGCCACGAACGACGTGCCTGCACCCCACACGAGGTCGGTGTCGCCGTCGCCGTCGAGGTCGCCAGCGCCGACGACGTGCGTGACCCCGAGGAGCTCGGGGCCGAAGCCGCACGCTTCCGACACGTCGGCGAAGCCCCCGCCGGCGTTGCGCAGGATCAGGCCGAGCGGCGCGCCGGTGTCCTGGCTGATCGCGGCACCGTCGGCGATGTCGCCCAGCCCGTCGCCGTTGAGGTCGGCGACCGCCACGTCGTGCGCGCCGGACGTGACCAACGCCTTGGGCGCGACCGACCCCACGCCCACCGCGCGGAACGAGCCCCCGCCTTCGTTGAACAACACCGCGCCACCAAGGCGCGCGTCGGCGACGATGGCCACGTCCGGCAGGGAGTCCCCGTCGAGGTCGCCCACGGCGAGGTCGCTCGCCTCCACGTCGTCCCACAGCACCGTGTCGGCGAACGTGCCGCTGCAGTCGCCCATGTTCGTCAGCAGATGCACCCCGCCCATGCCCATCTCGCCGTCGGCGTACAGCACGTCCAGGTCGCCGTCGCCGTCCATGTCCGCCGCCGCCAGCTCGTCGGTGCGCCCGCTGCCCACTCCGCCGCCGATCGTGAAGTTGACGACGCCGTCCCCGTCGCTGTCGGGCCCGCCGTGTACATACACGTTGCTGTTGCCGCGCACCCCCACGATCGCGTCGAGGCGACAGTCGCAGTCGAAGTCGGCCGCCACCAGATGGCCCGGCTCCACCCCGTCGAACGTCAGCCCGAAGTCCGGCACGTTTCCCGCCGCCGCCGCAAAGAATGTCCCCGAGGACGGAACGCCCGCGAAGACCGCGTCGCGCAGCTGCGCCGTCGCCACGCACGCGTCCACCCCACCCCGCGTGACCCTCACCGTATGTCCCCCCGGCACCGCCGGCGTGAACGTCGCCGTGATGAGCGACGGCGAGACGACCGTCACCCCGCTGACCGCCGCCGGCGCGTCTCCGCACGCCGCCGCGTGCCCGACGATCTCCACGGTCGCGCCGTTGTTGAACCCCGACCCCCGGATGGCGATCGTCGCCGGCTGCCCGTTCGCGACCGACCCCGGGCTCACGCCCGTGATCCCCACCGTCGGACAAGGCAGCATCCCCGGATCCGGATCCGGCACCGTCCCCCCGTCGAACGGCGGCTCCGGCCCGCATCCCGCCGCCGCGAACGCCAAGATCGCCCCCCACGCCGCCGCCCGCGCCGCGGCGCCGCCGCGCGCCCTGCGCGCGCCCTTCGCGCCCGTCCCTCTCCGCATGCCCAAGGGTACCACGCCCCCCGCGCCCGTTGACACGCCCCGCCGAAGCGGCTAGATCACCGCCGGTTTGCGGGTGTAGCTCAGTTGGTAGAGCGCCACCTTGCCAAGGTGGACGTCGTCGGTTCGAGTCCGATCACCCGCTCCATCCCCACGCCGTACCCGCACGCCCGGTTGGCCGACGAGGCCCGCCGGGCGTTCGCCCGCCCCAACAAGAGGGTACAACGCGGCGGCGGTGCTAGACTCCCGGCTCGTCGAGGATATCGGTGGGATGCGGAACGCGCGGCCGGGGGGGCCTTCTCGCGGTCGGGCTATGGCTCGTCGTGCTGGGGAGCGGCGGGTGCCACGTCGACCCGACGCTGTCGGACATCCAGGCGAAGATCTTCGACCGGCGTTGCAATCAAAGATCGTGTCACAGCGGCGCGGGGGACGGGATGGAGGCGGGGGGGCTGGCACTGGACGAGGGGCGGTCCTTCGGCGAGCTGGTCGGCGTGGCGGCGGAGGGCGACATGCTGGTGACGTACACGTCGGACCCGGTGGGGCGCGTGCGGGTCATCGCGGGCGACCCGGACGGAAGCTTCCTGATGGACAAGCTTCTGGGGGCAGACCACCTGGCGGCGAACGAAGGGCGCCCGATGCCGAACGTCGAGGGGAACAACGGCCTTCCGCAGTACGAGCTGGACGCGATCCGCGAATGGATCGCGGAGGGGGCACTGGACAATTAGCGCGGGCGGGGCGCGGGCCGGCGCTGAAACGCGCGCGGCGCGAGGCGAGGCGGGGCCGAGGAGGGAGGCGAAGTGCCGAGACGCAAGGTCCTGATCCTGGGTGCGGCGGGGCGCGACTTCCACGACTTCAACGTCGTCTACCGCACCGACCCGGCGCACGAGGTCGTCGCCTTCACCGCCACGCAGATCCCCAACATCACCGGGCGGCGCTACCCGGCGGCGCTGGCGGGGCCGCTCTACCCGGAGGGGATTCCGATTCACGCCGAAGAGGAGCTGGAGAAGCTCGTCGCCGAGCTGGCGGTCGACGAGGTGGTGTTCGCCTACAGCGACGTGTCCAACCAGCAGCTCATGGAGGTAGGCGCGCGGGCGCTGGCGGCGGGCGCCGATTTCCGCCTGCTGGGGCCGCACGCCACGATGCTGCGCGCGGCGCGGCCGGTCGTGTCGGTGTGCGCGGTGCGCACCGGTGCGGGCAAGAGCCCGACGACGCGCCGGGTGACGGCGGCGCTGAAGGCGGCAGGCCTGCGCGTGGTCGTGGTGCGCCATCCGATGCCGTACGGGGACCTGGCGCGTCAAGCGGTGCAGCGCTTCGCCACGCTGGACGATCTTCGCGTGCACGAGTGCACGCTGGAGGAGATGGAAGAATACGAGCCGCACCTCGCCGCCGGGTCGATCGTCTACGCGGGCGTGGACTACGAGCCGATCCTGCGGCGCGCCGAGGCGGAGGCCGACGTGATCGTGTGGGACGGCGGCAACAACGACCTGCCGTTCTACGGGGCCGATCTGGAGATCGTCGTGGTGGACCCGCACCGGGCGGGCCACGAGACGACCTACTTCCCGGGCCTGGTGAACCTGCTGCGCGCGCACGTGGTGGTGGTGAGCAAGGTCGACACGGCCGCGCCCGCCGACGTCACCGCCGTGCTGGCGGCGGTGCACCGCCACAACCCGCGCGCCGCGGTCGTGCGGGCGGCCGTGCCCTTCAAGGTGGACGACGCCGAGCGCGCGCTCGTGGCCGGAAAGCGCGTGCTGGTGATCGAGGACGGCCCGACGCTCACGCACGGCGGCATGAGCTACGGCGCCGGCGTCCTGGCGGCGCGCGCGCTGGGCGCCCGCGAGCTGTGCGACCCGCGTCCGTTCGCCGTCGGGAGCCTGCACGGCGTGCTGGAGGCGCACCCGCGCCTCGTGGAGCTGCTTCCGGCGATGGGCTACGGGGCGGCGCAGGTGGCGGAGCTGGAAGAGACGATCCGGCGCGCGGCCTGCGACGTGGTCGTGGTGGCCACGCCGGTGGACCTGCGGCGGGTGCTGCGCATCGACGCGCCGGTGTGTCGCGTGCGCTACGAGCTGGAGGAAGTCGGCGCTCCCACGTTGGCGGACGTCCTGGTCCCCGTGATCACGGCCGCCAAGGCCGGACGCTGAACCGCTCAGCGCCTCGGGTCGCCGGACGACGGCGGTGAAGGCGACGGCGCCGGCGCGACGGACGCCGGCCCGCCGGTGATGAGCCGCGCGCCGCGCCGCCAGGTGAGGTAGTTGTACGCCCAGTCGAACATGACCAGGAGCCGGTTGCGGAAGCCGATGAGATACAGGATGTGGATGAAGAGCCAGGCCATCCAGGCCAGGAAGCCCGACACGTTGATGCGCCCGGCGATCTGACCGACGGCGGCGCCGCGCCCGATGGTGGCGAAGCTCCCCTTGTCGAGGTAGCGGAACGGGAGCGGGGGCTCGCCGGCGAGCGCGCGCTCGATGGTGCGCGCGGCGTGGCGCCCTTGCTGGATGGCGGCGGGCGCGATGCCGGGGATGGGCGCGCCGTCCTGCTCCAGCGCGACGAGATCGCCGATGACGAACACCTCGGGCCGGCCGGGGACGGTGAGGTCGGCGGCGACGTGTACGCGCCCGGCCCGATCGAGCGGCGCGCCGAGCGTGCGCGCCAGCGGCGAGGCAGCGACGCCGGCGGCCCAGAGCACGGTGCGCGCGGCGAGGCGCTGGTCGCCGGCGAGCGTGACGCCTTGCGCGTCGATGCCGGTGACGCGCGCGCCGGTACGGACCTCCACGCCGAGCCGCTCCAGCTGCGCCTGCGCCCGCGCCGACAGCGACGGCGGGTAGGCGCCGAGGATGCGCGGGGAGGCCTCCACCAGCACGATGCGCGCCTGTGCCGGGTCGATCGCACGGAAGTCGCGCTCGAGAGCGTGCTGCGCGATCTCGGCCAGCGCGCCGGCCAGCTCCACGCCGGTGGGCCCGCCGCCGATGGCGACGAACGTCAGCCAGGCGCGCCGGCGCGCGGGGTCGTCCTCGCGCTCGGCGGACTCGTAGGCGAGCAGCACGCGGCGGCGGATCTCCAGAGCGTCCTCGACGGTCTTGAGGCCGGGGGCGTAGGCGGCCCAGGCGTCGTGGCCGAAGTAGGCGTGAGCGGCGCCGGTCGCCACGATCAGGAAGTCATAGGAGAGCGGGTCGGCGTCGGCGAGGAGCACGCGGCGCGCGGCGACGTCGACGGCGGTGGCTTCGGCGAGGAGCACGCGGGCGTTGCGCTGGCCGCGCAGGATGCTGCGGATGGGCGAGGCGATGTCGCTCGGGTTCAGCGCGGCGGTGGCGACCTGGTACAGGAGCGGCTGGAAGAGGTGATGGTTGCGGCGATCGACGACGGTGACGCGCACCGGGAGCTCGGCGAGGGCGCGCGCGGCGTAGAGCCCGCCGAAGCCGGCGCCGAGGATGACCACGTGCGCGCGCGGCGTGCCGCCCTCCGCAAGCGCCGCCGCCGCCGCAGCTGCCGCCGCCGCCCCCGCCCCCGCCGCCGCCCCCGCCCCCGCCGACGCCG
>DASYRF010000225.1:0-6025 GCA_036004705.1 Myxococcota bacterium | reverse complement strand
GTCGATGATGATGGCGCCGTGGCGGTCGCGCTTGATGGACGCGATGCCGGGATGGCGGCGGTCGATCTTGTCGATGAAGTCGGTCTGTTTCTTGACCGTCTTGAGCAGCCGTTCGTTCTCGCGCTTCAGGTCGAGCGCGGCGAGGGCCAGACGCACCGTGATCCGCATCTCGGTGTCGTTCCACGGCTTCTCCAGGAAGCGATAGATCTGCCCTTCGTTGATGGCGCGGATGGCCGTCTCGAGCGTGGACTGGCCGGTGAGGATGATGCGCACCGTGTCCGGCCACAGCCCCTTCACCTTGATGAGGAAGTCGAGCCCCGTCATGCCGGGCATCAGGTTGTCGGACAGCACGAGATCCACCGGGAGCGTCGACAGCACCTCCAGCGCCTGCGCCGGGCCGGGCGCCGCATAGATGGTGTAGCCCTCGGGGCGCATCGCGCGCACGAGCGCCTTCAGCACCAGCGGCTCGTCGTCGACACACAGCATCGTGTGCCCCTTGCCCTTGGCCGCCGGGACCATCCACTGCCGGGTCTCCTCGGCGGGAGGGCTCGCGGCCGCGGCGCCGCCGGGCGCGGGCGGGGCGCCGGGTTCTCCTGGGCCGCCTTCGTTCGCACCCATCGTGATTCCCTCCGTTAAACCCATCATATCACGCAACGGCATCATGCACCGGACATCGGCCGCCGGTGCCGCGCCTTGAGTGTCGGCCCGAAGCCGAAGCCGGCTCGCGCACGTTCGTCGACCGCGCTCCTCGCAAAACTGGCATGTAGGTCTAGGTAGTATATTGTAGGCACGTGACACCCTTCGTACTGGCGGCCCTGGCCTTCGCCGCCAGCGTCGACGCCGGGGCCGGCGTGGTGGCCGGCGAGCCCGCGATCGGCCTCGACCCGCTCGTGGGCCTGCAGGCCGGGAAGGGCGCCGTCGATCTCTGGCTAGGCGCCCCCCTTCGCTTCAGCTTCGACGGTCGCCCGCGTGCGCGCGACTGGGACGAGCGCGACGAGGTGCTGCGCGTGCTGCGCCGCGCCGTCGTGCACGTCGGCCCCGCGCTCTTGTGGGGAGGCGAGCTCGCCGGCGTCACGCTCGGCAACGGCGCGCTGGTGCGCGGCTACCTCGGCAACCCCGACCCCGACCACCACGCGGCGGGCGTGCTTGCCCGCCTGCGCACCGACGCGCTGGACCTCGACCTCCTCGCCGACGACCTTCCGCGCACGGACGTCGTCGCCGCGCGCGCGCTGCTCCGCCCCGCGGCGCTGACCGCGCTGGCCCCCGGCTCCGCGCGCCTCGGCGTCGGGCTCACGCTCGCCGCCGACCTCGGCGCCCCGGGGCGCGCGCCCGGCTGGGGTGGTGCCGGCGCCGGGCTCGGCACTTGGCGCCCCGCCGTCGGTTCGAAGGACCTCGACGCCCTCGCCGCGCCTCCCGACGCCGCGCGCGTCCCGAGCCTCGGCGCGTTGTCCCTCGACGCCGAATACCTCCTGTTCGCCCGCGCCGCATGGCGCTTGGCGCCCTTCGCCGTCGCGGGCGCGCTCGCGGCGGCCCGCACCCCCGACGGCGCCGGCGCGTCGGGCGGCGCCGGGCTGCACGGCGGCGCGCACCTCTGGATCTCGCCCGCGGCCGGCGTGACGATCGACGTCCGCGCCGCCGCCGTCCTCGCCGGCCCGGGCTATCTGCCGGGGGTGCTCGGGCCCTTGTACCGACTGGAGCGCTACGGCTTCCCGCTGCCGGCGCGCGGCGCGGTCGCCGCCGGAGCGCCCACGCTCGGTGCGGCGCTGGGCGCGCTGCCGTCGCGGGGGATGGCCGTCGTCGACGCCGCCGTGACGGCCGGCGACCTGGCCGTGGCCGCCGGCTGGACGAGTCCGGCCGGCGGCGGGGCGGGCCACCGCTGGTACGCGCGCGCGTCGATCGAGCGCCTCGGTCCGTTCACCGCCGCGATCAGCGCCGCGGGGGACGGCCCGGCCCTGCTGCTCGGCGCCGCCGAAGCGACGCTCCATTTCGGCTGGTTCTACGTGCGCGCCTCGGGCGAGCGCGCCTGGGTCGCGCGCGACGGCGGCCGCTACGCGCCCACCTGGTCCGGCTGGCTAGCCCTCGGGGTCGCCGCCGCCGCCGAAACCGGCCCCCGGCGGTAGTCCCGCCGCTGCGTGCTACACTCCCGCCGTCGGCTCTCATGAAGCGCTCCGCCGCCGCAACCCTCGCCGCCTACGTCGCGCTGGCCGCCCTCGGCGCCGCAGGCGCCGCCGGATGCGCCAAGCCGCCCGCCATCCTCGAGTTCACCGTCATCGAGGACACCACCGACACCATCGGCCCCTACGTCGTGTACGCCTCGGTCATCGACGACCACGGCATCGACGAGGTCGGGCTCCGCTACCTCGACGGCGAGTCGCCGCGCCTGGAGTTCTTCGTCCGCGTGCCCATGCTGGAGGTCATCCCCGGCGTGTACCGCGGCGAGATTCCGGGCTTCCCCGTGGGCACGATCGTCAACTACTTCGTGGCGGCGCGCGACGTCGACGGCCTGACGGCCCGCGCGCCCAGCTCGCCCGTTGGCGACACTTACCAGCGCTTCAACGTCGTCGCGCCGGTCCCATGTGTCGCCGACCCTGAGTGCGCGCCCGGCGAGATCTGCGACCGCGACACGCTCGTCTGCCGCGGCCAGCCCGCCGCGTGCGAAGTCGACGCCGATTGTCCGCGCGACGCCGTCTGCGACATCGACGCCGGCGCCTGCCGCGTCCTGCCGCGCGCCTGCGCGCTCGACACCGACTGTCGCGGCGAAGAGATTTGCGACGAGATGCTCGACTTGTGCGTCCCGCGTCCCGGCTGCGACACCGACGCCGATTGTCCGGGCGGTCGCGCCTGCGAGCCGCTGCTCGGCGTGTGCGTGCGCGCTTGCGACACCGCCTCGGACTGCGCGCCGACCGAGGTGTGTCCCGACGGCATCTGCGCGCTCCCTGGCTCTTGAGCGCGCGGCCGCTCCGTAGCCTGGCGGCGGGCGTGGCCGCCGTGTGGCTGGCCGGCGCCTGCGCCACCTCCGGCCGGGGTGCGGCCACGCCGTCGGCCCCCGCGCCGCACGGGGCGATCCGCGATCCGTTCGCTCCGACGGCCGGCGACGGCGGCCCACTCCCGCACCGGCTCGGGTTGCTCACGGAAGGCGAGACGCTCCGGTTCGACGAGCCCGGTGCCGGGATCGGCATCGAGTACATGGGCGAGCACGGGATCTACGCCACGGTCTACGTGTACGACATGGAGCTCGCCGCCATCCCCGACGGCATCGAGTCGGACGTGGCGCGCGCGGAGCTGGAACGCTCCCTCGCCGAGCTCGCCGAGATGGAGCGTATCGGCCGCTACCACGGCGTGAAAGTGCGCAAGGTCGACAAGGTCTCGATAGGTCATGGCCCCGGTAGCCTCCCGGCGTTCCTGGCCGAGCTCGCCTACGAATTCGACGGCGTGGACAACGCCTCCTGGCTCCTCCTCACGGCGCTACGCGGCAACTTCGTCAAGGTCCGCTTCACGTATCCGGCGGCGCGCGCGGACGAAGGCGAGCGCGCCCTGCTCGGCTTCGTCGACGACCTCGCCGTGCGCCTGCGCGAGATCGCTCGCGGCGACCGCTGAGTCGGATCTCGTGATCAGGTGTAGAGCCGCGGAAGCGCTTCGCCCGCCTTGGCGTGCACCACGGCGTCGGCGATCTCGTCGTAGTCGGTTGGCTCCAGGTTCACGATGACCAGCCGCGCGCCGGCCTGCTTGGCCGCCGGCGCGAGCGACGCCGCCGGGTAGACCACCAGCGACGTTCCCACCGTCAACAAGAGGTCGCACGCCGCCGCGCGCTCGAACGCCAGCGCCGTCTCGTGCTGGGGCATGGCCTGGCCGAACGAGATGGTGCGCGGCTTCAGCATTCCCCCGCAGGCGTCGCAGCGCGGGTCGGCGACGCCGCCCTCGACCCACCCTTCGATCTCTTCGCGCGGCCACTCCTTCGTGCAGCTCAGGCAGCCGACCCGGTGCGCCGTTCCGTGCAGCTCGATCACCTTCTCGGCCGCGCACCCCGCTTTCTGGTGAAGGCCGTCGATGTTCTGGGTGATGACGCAGCTGACCTTCCCGGCCGCCATCATGCGCGCGATGGCGTGGTGTCCGGCGTTCGGCTCGGCGCGCCGCAGCACCGGCCCCACCTCGCGCCCCATCTCCCAGTACAGCCGCCGCGCCTCGGCGCTCGCCACGAACTTGTCGAACGTGAACTGCCGCGGGTCGAAGCGCGACCACAGCCCGCCCGGCGAGCGAAAGTCTGGAATCCCCGACTCGGTGCTGATGCCGGCGCCGGTGAACACCACGACGTCGCGCGCCGCTTGTACCAGCGCCGCCGCGCGCGCCAGCCCCTCGGCCATGTCAGCCGGCCGCCTTCTTGGCGAACGTCAACTCTTCCACCTTCGGCCCGGCCGCGTCCACCACGATCGTGTCGTTGTCGGCGAACTCGCCCGCCAGCAGCTTCGCCGCCAGCGGCTTCTGCAGCATCGCCGTCATCGCCCGCTTCAACGGCCGCGCCCCGTAGCGCGGGTCGTACCCCGCCTCCACTATCGACGCCTTGGCCGGCGCCGTCACCTCCATGCCGATCTGCCGCCCGTCCAGCAGCTTCTTCAGCTTCTTCAGCTGAATGTCGAAGATCAGCGCGAGCTGCTCTTTTCCCAGCGCACGGAACACGAGGATCTCGTCGATGCGGTTGACGAACTCCGGCCGGAAGAAGCTCTTCACCGCGGCGCGGACTTTGGCCTCCATCGCCTCGTCGTCCTTGCCGCTCAGCTCCAGGATGTCCTGCCCGCCCAGGTTCGAGGTCATGATGACGACGGTGTTGGCGTAGTTCGCCAGCTTCCCGTGCGAGTCGGTCAGCCGCCCCTCGTCCAGCAGCTGCAACAGCGTGTTGAAGACGTCGGGGTGCGCCTTCTCCACTTCGTCGAACAGCAGCACCGCGTAGGGACGCCGGCGCACGGCTTCGGTCAGCTGTCCGCCTTCGTCGTAGCCCACGTAGCCGGGCGGCGCGCCAGTGAGCCGCTGCGCCGCGGCCTTCTCCATGAACTCCCCCATGTCCAGGCGCACCATCGCCGCTTCGCCGTCGAACAAGAACTCGGCCAGCGCCCGCGCCAGCTCCGTCTTCCCCACGCCCGTCGGCCCCAGGAACATGAACGACCCGATCGGCTTGTTCGGGTCGCCGAGCCCGGCGCGCGACAGCCGCACGGCGTCGCCGATCGCCTTGATGGCGTGGTCCTGCCCCACCACCCGCTGGCGCAGCCGATCGTCCATCTGCACCAGCTTCACCCGCTCCTCCTCCAGCATCCGCGACACCGGGATGTTGGTCCACAGCGCCACTACCTTCGCCACGTCGTCCGGGCCCACGTGCTCCTTCAGCAGCCGCCCGCCCTCCTTGTCGAGCGCCGCCAGCGCCGCCTCCGCCGCGTCCAGCTTCTCGACGATCTTCGGCAGCGCCCCGTACTTCAGCTCGGCGGCGCGCCCCAGCTCGCCGCCGCGCTCCGCGCCGGCCAGCGACTGCTCGGTGGCTTCCTTCTCCGCCAAGACTTGTCGCCGCGTGGCGATGAGCTCGCGCTCGCGCTCCCATTTCGTGCGCATCGCCTGGGTCGTGGCCGCCGCCGTCGTCACCCGCTTCTCCACCTCGGCGCGCCGCCGCGTCGCCGTGGTCGACTTCTCGTTCTCCAGCGCGCGCAGCTCGATCTGCAGCTGCTGCACCTCGCGCTCGGCGTCGTCCAGCTCGCTCGGCACCGAGTCCAGCTCCATGCGCAGCCGCCCCGCCGCCTCGTCCATCAGGTCGATGGCCTTGTCCGGCAGCGCGCGCTCGGTGATGTAGCGCGCCGAGAGCTTGACCGCCGCCACAACCGCGTCGTCGTCGATGCGCACGCCGTGGTGGATCTCGTAGGTGTTCTTGATGCCGCGCAGGATGGCGGTCGCCAGCTCCTCGTCGGCCGCCTCGACGATGATCGGCAGGAAGCGCCGTTCCAGCGCCGGATCCTCCTCGATGTACTTGCGGTACTCGTCGGTGGTC
>DASYRF010000224.1:0-3515 GCA_036004705.1 Myxococcota bacterium | reverse complement strand
AGCGCTGCACCAACGCCCCGGCGGCGGCGGCGCCGACCGCCAGCGCCACGACCGCCAGCGTGACGGCGCGGCGGCGCGGCGCGGCGGTGCGCCCCGCCGTGGCCGCGGGCACGGGGCGCGCCGGCAGCTCGACGGTGGGCGCGCGGGCCTCGGCGCCGGCGGACGCCGCTTCGGCGGCTTCGTCCGGCGTGAGCGCCTCGCGGGCGAGGGCCGTGGCGAACGCGGCGGCGTCGGCCCAGCGGTCCTCGGGCTTCTCGCGCAGCGCCACGCCCAGCGCGGCCGCCAGCGCCGCGTCGCCCGTGGCGGCGCGCACCGCGGACGACGGGTCCTCGACCGAGCCGTCGGGCCGGTGGAGCTTCATGCCCGTCGCCGCCTCGAACAGCGTCGCCGCCGCCGCGTAGAGGTCGGAGCGCGCGTCGACCGCGCGCCCGCGCAGCTGCTCGGGCGCCATGTACGCCGGCGTCCCCACGTACGAGCCCGGGTTCGTCAGGTCGGACTCGCCGAACGACGCGATGCCGAAATCGGCGAGCTTCGGCGCGCCCTCCGCGTCGATGAGGACGTTGGCCGGCTTGACGTCACGGTGAATGACCCCCGCCTGGTGCGCCGCACCCAGCGCGCGTAGCAGCACCGCCCCCAGGCGCCGCACCTCCGCCGCGGGGAGCTGGTGCTCGCGCTTGAGCATCTCGCGCAGCGACTCGCCGCGCACCAGCTCCATCACGATGAACCCGCCCACCGGGTCGAGGTCGTGGACCGTCACGATCCCCGGGTGGCGCAGATTGGCCGCGGCGCGCGCCTCGCGCAGGAACCGCGCCCGCGTCGCCGCGTCGTCGCGCATCGCCGGCGGCAGGATCTTGACCGCGACGTCACGCCCCAACGTGCGGTCGTGCGCCTCCAGCACCAGTCCCATCCCCCCGCGCCCCAGCGTCCCCTTGACCTCGAACCGCTCCGGCAGCCCGTGCTCCTCCGCCGTCCCCGCCGCCGCGGTGGCCGCCAGCGCCGCCGCTTCCGCCGCTCGAATCTCCGCCAGCCCCGGTGCCCCTGGCGTCGGCACGGTCTCGTCGCCCGCGCCCTCCGGGCGCGCGTCGCGCTCCGCCCCCTCCCCCTCCCCCGCCCCTCGATCCGCACCCCGCGTCACGCGCCGATTCTAGCAACGTTCCCCCGCTCCCGGGCCCCGTCGTCGCCGCCGTACCGGTTGTGCCGACACGCCCGCACCCCGCGAGGCCCCGCCGCCTAGCGCTTCACCGCCGCCTGAATGCCCACGTCGCGCACCAGCCGCATGCGCATGAGCCTTCGAGGCGCGAGCCCCGCGTCGCGCTGCCAGGAGGCCATCTCGTCGCCCGACCAGGTGCCGGACTTGCTGATCACGCCGAAGAACAGGTCGAGCAGGCCGCCGATCTGGCTGACGCCGCGCCCTGGATCCAGGCGCACGGCGTCGTACAGGGCGAGGACGCCTGCGGGTCGCAGCGCGGCGGCGCAGCGCTTCACGAGCGCGCGGTTCGTCGCGTCGTCGAAATGGTGCACGAGGCTGCCGATGAAAATCAGGTCGTACTGCTCGCGCCCCAAGTCGTCCTTCAGCGCGTCGCCCGCGCGGTGCACCACACGATCGCCCATGCCCTCCTTGGCGAGCACCGGCGCGGCGTGCGGGATCGCCTGCGGCAGATCCAGGATGACCGACGACAGCGACTTGTGCCGCCGGCAGAGCGAGACCGAGAAGTAGCCGTGCGAGCCCCCGATGTCGAGCATGCGCGTCGCGCCTGGTCGGATCTTCAGCCGGCGCGCGACCTCGTGCGCCATCACGTCGATGCCCGAGCGCATGCCGCGCTGGTAGAGACCCCATTCCTCGTCGGTCAGGTGCTCGTGCACCGCCAGCGGGCGCCCCGTCTTGACGAACTCCTCCGTGTGCGCGAGCCACCGCCACTCGAGGAATTGGAACAGGATCTTGTCGCGGGCCGAATGCTTGCTTCGGGCCAGCAGCCACTTGCGCGCAGACTTCGCGAGCCCGTAGCGCCCTTCCTGGAACGTCAGGTGCCCCACCCCCAGCAGCGCGTTGAGCAGCCGCACCAGCGCCTCGGGGCTCGCCGAGATGCGTACCGCCAGCTCGCCCGCCTCGAGCGCCCCGTCCGCCAGCGCGTCGTACACGCCCAGCTTGACCCCGTTCATGATCGCGTTCGCCAGATGAAACGTGAACCAGCTCTCCGCCAGCGGAACAGGCGCGAGGTCGGTCATCAGCACCAACCGCTCGATCACGTTCTCCGGAACCAGGCCGATGCGCATGCCGCCCCGTAACGCCCTTTCGCCGCACCCGTCAACCGCAGCGCGCCGCGCGTCAGGCGGGTGGTGGACGGTGGCACGGCGCCGCCAGCCCCAACGGTGCACAGCGCGCGATGACCGCCGCCTCAGTCCACGCACAGGCCCGTCGGCGTCCCCGTGTCGTCGAAGAAGCACCAGCAGCCGACGGTGATGGACGCGGGCGAGCAGGTGCCTTGCGCGACGCCGGCGCAGTCGAAGTTGCCGCCCGGGCCGGTCGGCGCGATGCACGAAGAAAGGCAATCGCCGCCGCGCGCGCACGAACAGCCCCCCTGCCCCGTCGGGCACTGGCACTCCGGGCCGGGCGCCAGGCCGACGGTCTCCCAGCTCCCGCCGGCCGCTTCGCAGCTCGTCTGATCGGCGGCCTGGAGACACTGGTCGTAGCGTGCCGCCACGGCCGGATCGCCGCAGGCGGCGGCGTCGGTGCTGGCACCCCCATCGCCGGCACCGGCCGCGTCGCTGCCAGGCGCGGCGTCGGAAGGCGCCGCGTCGCCGCCGGCACCCGCGTCGGTGTGACGACCCGCGCCGCCACACGCGCAGCCCGCCGCCGACAACACCACTACCAGCCCCGCCGGCGCCGCCATCGCCGCCATCGCCGCCGCCGCCGCCGCCGCCGCCACCGCGCCGCGAGCGAAGAGTCCCCTCATGGCCGCTCAGCGACGCAAGCTCGGGTCGAGCAGACCCTTGCCCGGAACGTGGTTGACCTCGAGGCGGATGCCGTCCGGATCCTCGAACAGCACGGAGTAGTAGCCCGGCGCCCAGAAGCCGTCCTCGGGCGGATGGACCACCGCGGCGCCCAGCTCGACCACGAACGCGTGCACGCGGTCCACGTCGCCGCGCTCGCGCGCGCGGAAGCACACGTGATGCAGGCCCACGCGCCGCTGCACGAACCGCGTGCCGCGCTGCTCCTCGTCCGCGCGCGATATCGCCACCCCCGTGCGCCCGCCCACGCAGTAATAGAACCCGTCCCCGTCCATCACCGGGGTCAGCCCGAGGAACGGCAGCAGCCGTCCGTAGAACGTGCGCGCCTTCTCGAAGTCCCCCACCGTGAGCTGCACGTGGGCGATGCCGTTGATCTCCATCCCGCCTGCATAACGCCGTTCCCGCGGGAACGTCCAGACGTGGTCGGAATCGTCGTGAAACGGCGCCCTCGTTTCTGAAATCGCTCCCCGTCGTTTCTGAAATCGTCCCCCGTCGTTATATGAAAT
>DASYRF010000223.1:0-33367 GCA_036004705.1 Myxococcota bacterium | reverse complement strand
GGGGCGGGCTCACCGAAGTGGCGGACGTGGACGTCATCGGCGCGAAGTTCTTCCCGCCCGAGGGGCTGTGGATCCGCTCGTCGGTCGGGTTCGGCATCCGGTGGTTCAGCCCCATCGGGCCGCTGCGCTTCGAGTGGGGCTTCCCGCTGAAACGCGACCCGCTGCGCAGCGAGCGGCGCACCGAGTTCGAGTTCACGATCGGGAACTTCTTCTGAACACGCGGCCGTCGGCGGACGTCTTCACTCGAAGGGAGAGAGCAGGATGGATACGAACGGGATGCGTCGGCGCGGGTTCGGCTGGGCGGGGGTGAGGGCGCGGGCGCGGGCGCGGGCGGCGCTGGGGGCTTCGCTGGCTGCGGCGCTCCTGGGAAGAGCGGGCGTCGCGGCCGCCGCCACCACGCCCGGCAAGGTCGCCTACGTGAACATCAACAAGGCCATGCTGGAAGTGGCCGACGGCAAGAAGGCGAAGGACTCGTTGAAGAAGGAGTTCGACGAGAAGCAGAAGCTGCTCGACGCCAAGCAGGAAGACTTCAAGAAGGCCAGCGACGCGTTCGAGAAGAAGAAGGCGTTGCTGACGCCCGCGGCGCTCAAGGACGAGGAAGCGTCGCTGCAGAAGATGTACATCGAGCTGCAGACGCTCTACTACAACCTGCAGAACGAGCTGGCCGAGAAGGAAAAGAAGCTGACGGAGCCCATCCTGCTGCGGTTCGAGTGCATCCTGAAGAAGATGGGCGAAGCGGACGGCTACTCGATGATCTTCCCCGACTCGTCGATCCTCTGGGCGCCGGACCACCTCGACCTGACGAGCGAGATGATCCGCAAGTACGAGGACGGGATGTGCAAGGACGTGAAGGTGCCCGTGACGCCGGCCGGTGTCGGCCCCGGGCCGGGACCGGTCAAGCCCGTCGGGACGGCCAAGCCGGCCACGGGCAAGCCCGCCACGGCGGCGCCGAAGGCCGCCACGGCGGCGCCAAAGCCGGCGACGGCGGCGCCGAAGCCGGCGACGGCGGCGCCGAAGCCGGCCACCGCCGCCCCGCCGAAGCCCGCCACCGCCAAGTAGATCGATGAAGCTGGGCGCGCTGGCGGCGGCGCTGGGGGCGCGCCTCGCCGGCGCCGGGGCGGCCGTGCACGCCGAGCGCGAAGTTCAGCGGGTGGCGTCGCTGGACGACGCGGGACCGGAGGAGGTCGCCGCGCTGTACAGCGCGCGCGCCGCCCCGGCGCTGATGACGACGCGCGCGGCGGCGGTGCTCGTGGGAGCGGAATCGGGGTCGGCGTCGGCGTCGGTATCGGCGTCGGCGTCGGCGTCGGCGTCGGAATCGGCGTCGGGGTCGGCGTCGGCGTCGGCGTCGGCGTCGGAATCGGCGTCGGCTTCGGGGTCGTCGTCGTCGGCGCCGGCGGCGGGGCGGGCGTCGTCGCTGGCCTGGGCGGGGGCGTGGCCGGAGGGCGTGGCGCGGCTCGAGGTGGACGACGCGCGCGCGGCGCTGGCGCAGGCAGCGCGGCTGTTGCACGGGGCGCGGCCGTGGGCGGCGGCGCCTCCGGCGGGCCGGGGCTGCGCCGACCCGCAGGCGTACGTCGCGCCGGGCGCGGACGTCGCTCCCGACGTCACGCTCTTTCCTTTCTCCTACGTCGGGCCGGGCGCCGTCGTCGGTGCCGGCACGGTGCTCGAGACCGGCGCGCGCGTGATGGACCGCGCCGTCGTCGGGCGCGCCAGCCGTGTCGGGGCGGGCGCCTACGTCGGGCCCGGCTGCGTGCTCGGCGCGCGCGTGGTGCTGGGGCCGAACGCCGTGGTCGGTGGCGAGGGCTTCGGCTTCACCGGCCGCGGCGCGGGGCGGGCCCGCGTGCCGCACGTGGGCATCGTCGTGCTGGAGGACGACGTCGAGCTCGGCGCCGGGACCTGCGTGGACCGCGCGGCGCTGGGCGAGACGCGCGTCGGCCGCGGGGCGAAGCTCGACAACCTCGTGCACGTCGCCCACAACGTGCGCATCGGTCCGGGGAGCGTGATCGCCGCCCAGACAGGCCTGTCGGGCAGCGCCGTGCTCGGCGCGGAGGTTGCGCTCGGGGGGCAAGTCGGAGTAAGCGACCACGCGCGGCTCGGCGACGGCGCGCGGGTGGCGGCGCAGGCGGGCGTGCCCGGGCGAGACTACCCGGCGGGCGCGACGCTGGGCGGCTCGCCTGCCGTGCCGGTTGGCGAGTGGCGGCGCACGGTAGCGGCGCTGCGTGGTCTCGGCCGGCTGCGGCAGCGCGTGGCGTGGCTGTGGGAGCGGCTGGCGCCCGGCGGTGGGCGCGGGCAGGGGCCGGGCGAGGGCGACGCGGAGGAAGACGGCGAATGAGCGAAGGCGCAGGCGAGGGCGGCGGTGGAGGAGGAGGCGTCGGAGGCGGCGGCGTCGGCGGCGCGGCGCCGGAGCAGGCGTTCGGCATCGAGCGCATCCTCGAGCTGCTCCCGCACCGTTACCCGTTCCTGCTGGTCGACCGCGTCGTGTCGATTGCCGGCGACGTCCTGCGCGCCTACAAGAACGTGTCCTTCAACGAGCCCTTCTTCCAGGGCCACTTCCCCGGCAACCCCGTGATGCCTGGCGTGCTGATCCTCGAGGCGATGGCGCAAGCGGCTGGTTTGCTGGCGCTGCACACGATGAAGCTGGAGCCCGGCCGCCACCTCATCCTCTTCGCCTCGGCCGATCAAGTGAAGTGGCGCCGTCCCGTCGTCCCCGGCGACCGCCTGGACCTGGAGGTGGAAGCCGTGAAGAAGCGCGGCACGCTCTGGGTCGTGAAGGGCACGGCCGCCGTGGCCGGTGAGCGCGCCTCCGAAGCCCAGATGATGGCCAAGCTCGTGGAGAAGGAGGCGGGCGCGTGACGGGCGCGAAGCGCATCCATCCGACGGCGCTCGTCGACGCGCGCGCGGAGCTGGCAGCGGACGTGACCGTGGGGCCGTATGCCGTCATCGGCCCCGAGGTGGTCGTCGGCTCGGGCACCGTCATCGGCGCGGGCGTGGTGCTCAGCGGGCCCACCGTGCTGGGCGCGCAGAACGTCCTGCATCCGCACGTCGTCCTCGGCGAGCCGGCGCAGCACATGACGTCGCCGTCGGGCGCGCGCGCGCGCCTGGAGATCGGCGGCGGCAACACGTTCCGCGAGTTCGCCACCGCGCACCGCGGCAGCGGGGCCGACGGCGTCACCCGCATCGGGAATTTCTGCTTCTTCATGGCGCAAACCCACGTGGCGCACGACTGCGTCATCGGGTCGGGCGCGCAGCTCGCCGGCGGGGCTCACCTCGCCGGCCACGTCGAGGTGGGCGAGGCCGCCATCCTCGGGGGGCTCGCCGCCGTGCACCAGTTCGCGCGCATCGGCGAGCACGCCTTCGTCGCCGCCGGCGCCATGGTCTCGCTCGACGTCCCGCCCTACTGCTTGGCCACCGGCGACCGCGCCCGCGTTCACGGCCTGAACCTGGTGGGCCTGCGCCGTGCCGGCATCGGCGGCGACGCCCTGGCCGCGCTGAAGGCCGCTTACCGGCTGCTCTTCCGCAGCCAGCTGCCGCTGCGCGCCGCCATCGACGCCGTGCGCGCCGAGGTGCCGCAGACCCGCGAGGTCGCCCGCCTGGTCGCGTTCTGCGAGTCGTCCGAGCGCGGTGTCTCTCAGGGCTAGCGCGCCGGTCTTGGACACGACCGGCCGTTTCTGCTAGGGAGGCGGGCGGCTCAGGAGGATTCATGGCTTCCGACACGACACACACGCAGCGGGTCCGGCTCGCCAAGGTCGTCAAGCGAGGGAAGAAGCGCAAGCGCCAGCAGCGGCGCGAGGGCACGCCTTACTTCCCGCTGAAGCGCGGAGAGAAGCGACCTAAGGAGTAGCCGCGCCCGGAGCGCTGCCGCCGCCGCCGCCGCCTCCGCCTCCGCCGCCGTCGCCGCCACCGCCGCTGCCGCCGCCGGCCCCGGCGCCGTCGGAACGGCGGTGGAGCGCCAGCACGTAAATCTCGCGGCTCTGCTTGCGCGACGCGGCGGGCTTCACGAGCTCCACGCGCCGGAAGCCCGCGCGCGCTCGGTCCAGGTACGCGCTCAGCTCCGCGCCCTGGAAGACCTTCACGAGAAATGCACCGCCGGGGGCGAGCAGCTCGAGCGCAAGCTCCAGCGCGCGGTCGGCGAGCTCCACCGAGCGGGCCGCATCGGCGAAGGCCACGCCGCTGGTGTCGGGGGCCATGTCGGAGAGCACGAGGTCGAGCGCGCCGCCGGCCGCCTCGCGAAGGGTCTCCACCGGCACGGCGCGCACGTCGCCCACCAGCGCGACCGCCTGGGAGGGGAGGGGGATGGTGACCGCGGCGCGGTCCAGCCCGACCGCCCGGCCCGTAGGGCCGACGCGCCGGGCCACGTAGGCGAGCCACGATCCGGGCGCGCAGCCGAGGTCGAGCACGCGCCGCCCCGGCCCGCACAGGCCGTGGCGCGCGTCGATCTCTTCGAGCTTGAAGACGGAGCGGGCCGCGTACCCCTGGGCGCGCGCCTTCTTGAAGAAGTGGTCGTGGCGCTGGCGCTTGTCACGCATGGCGGCCGCAGCGACTGTATCGCACGTTTTCAGGCGAAGCCTTCGCGCCACGCCTGGCCCTGGACCTGGAAATCTTTGTTCGCACGCGGCTGATCAGCGCCCGTTGAACGGCACCAGCTCGGCCACCAGCGCGGTCGCGAGCGTGGCGGCGAGCGCGCCGCCCACGACGATCCAGACCAGGGGGCTCCTGGCCACGCGGTCCACGGTGAGCCGGTCCGCGGGCGGCGGGGGGGATGCGCCCACCGCGGGCGAGTCGCCGCCCGCCGCGCCCGCGGCGTCCGGCGCGGCGCTGGCTCCGGCGGCGGCGGCCGGCGCGCGCGCAGCCGCGGCGCGTTCGAGCACGGCGCCGGGAGGCCAGCGCGCCGGAGCGCCCGCGTCCCCAGCGGCCGCGACGGCCGTGTGCGTGGCGGTCTCGGCCACGAGGAAGTACTCGAAGGGCGGCGCCGGCACGGCGGCGGCGCCGAGCGCGCCGGTGTCGTAAGCCGCCACGGTGCGCAGCTCGTACGTATCGTCGCCAAGCTTGCGCACGTACAGGTGCACGTGCGCGACGAGGTGCTCGGTGTCGACGACGCGCACGAGGACCGCCGTCGCGCCGGCCTCGCCGCCGGGCGCCAGCCACACGCGCACCGGCGCCACCGGGCCGTCGCGCGCCAGCACGCCGTCGAAGAACACCAGCGCTCGCGGCGGTGTCTCGGCCGGCAGGTCGGCGGCGAGGTCCGCGCCGATCGCCAGCGCCGCGCGCACCGCGGCGCGCGCGCCTGCCGCGTCGCCCATCACCAAAGCGGCGATCGCCCCGAGCAGCAGCGCTTCGCGCAGCTCGGGCAAGTCCACGCCGGGGTAGCTCGCCGCCGCCGCTGCCGCCTTGGCCAGCGCCGGGTAGTCCGACGCGGCGAGCAGCTTGCGCGCCCGCGCCAGCGCCGGGTTCGACGCCTTGGACGCCGCCGGCGTGGGGCCAGCCCCCGACCCGGGCGGGGGCCGAAGCGTGGGCTTCGGCGGTGGCGTCGGCGGCGCCGGCGCCGGCGCGGCGGCCACGCAGAAGGCGGCCAGCGCCGCGACCCCGAGCCGCCCCGCGACCACGTACACGCTCAACCGATCGGCAGCATCGGCACTTCGGGCGGGATGAGCAGATAGACGTCCCGCGAATCCAGCACCGTCACGCCGTCGCCAATGACGCGGATGACCACGTGGAAGAGGAGCGGCTCGGGCTCCGACATCAAGAAGTCGTTCTCCGCCTCGACGTCGAACGTCACTGTCGAGCCCGGCGTGACGTCGCGGAACTCGTCCCCGAAGATGATGGCCCCGGGCGGCGGCGGCGGCACCGGCGTGATCCCGTTGATGAAGTCCGCCGAAGTCGTTCCCGCCGCCAGCACGTAAGGCGCCGCCGGCGTGCCCACCTGGTTCACGCTCGTCGCCTCGCCCACGAGGTCGACGCTCACGTCGATCGTCCCCAGCTCCGCGAGCCCCAGGATGGCGTCGGTGATGGTTCCGCCCAGCCCCGATCCCATGTCGTCCACGTCGAACACCAGCGGGCACAGCCCGTTCGCGGCCGCCGGATGGATGGCGCCGCTCAGCCCCGTGTAGCAGTCGGTCGATCCCGGCGCCGCGCCCAGGTCCTCCGGCGCCAGCCAGGTCTGCGTCCCGTAGGCGAAGTACTCCAGATCCGCGCGCGCGGCGCCGTTCGAGGCGATTCCGATGACCTTCGCCCCCAGCCCGTTCAGCGCGGAGATCGCCATGCTCGCCGAGTGCGTTCCGGGCAACCCCCCCGCCGTGTAGTCGGGCGGGATGTGGAACGGGGCGTCGGTGATGAGCACCACGATGGGCAGCGCGCCCGTGCGGAAGCAGGCCCCGCCCAGCATCCCCACGTAGCCCGTGCAATCCACCGGCGGCACGTAGGTCGTCGGCCCGATCGTCAACCCGCTGCCCGTGGCGATCTGGTAGAGCGCCTCCATGCTCCCCTCGGGAATGTCTCCGCCGCCGGCCGCCGGGTCGAGGGCGTTCACCGCCGCCGTCACCGCGCCGCTCGCGTCGGTCGTCATCGCCGTCAACAGCCCGAACGGCACGTCCCCCGCCGAGCCGAACGGCGCCACCGGGAAGTCCTCCACCCGCCCTACGCCGAAGTTGGCGTCGGAGATGGAGGCCGTCAGCGACGACAGCAGTGTGGACAGCGCCGTTTGCAGATTGGTGATTTCCCCGCCGTAAGACGCCGTCGTGTCCATCGCGAAGAAGATGTCGGCCTTGACGATGTCGGTCATGAAGTCGAGCGGCTCGGTCTGCGGCGGGTCCATGTACGGCAGGATGAAGAAGAAGTCCTCCGCCGGGATGCCCGACGCCGCGTCGGTCGGGTCGGTCCCGGCCGCCACCTCCACCAGGTCGGTGAAGCCGTCGCCGTCGGTGTCCTCGTTGAACGGGTCGGACTCGCCGGGGTCGACGGTCCCGTTGCCGTTCGGGTCCTCGGCTGCGTCGGCCAGCCCGTCCGCGTCGCTGTCGAGGTCGCGGTAGTCCGGCGCGCCGTCCATGTCGGTGTCGACCGGCGCGGTCGCCAGGTCGGCGTCGCCGGCATCCACGTCGTCGGGGATGCCGTCGCCGTCGCTGTCGTGGTCGCGGAAGTCGGGCACGCCGTCCTGCGCGGCGGGGTCGGGGTTGCCGGCGTCGGTGTCGCGCAGCCCTTCCTGCAGGTCGCTGATGGTGTCGTTGTCGGAGTCGTCGTCGAGGTAGTCGGGCGTGCCGTCGCCGTCCGTGTCGGTCGGCGGCATCTCGTCGCTCCCTTCGAGCTGGTCGGGGATGAAGTCTTCGTCCTGGTCGTTCGCCGGCGGCGCGGCGTCGCTGCCCATCACCGCGCCGTCGCCCGCGTCGGGGGAGGCGGCGCCGTCGCCGGCGCCCGCGTCCACGTCGAACCCGCCGTGGCAGCCGTTCACGCAGCCCGTCCCCGCCGCCCCCGCCGCCGCGACCAGCGCCGCCGCGAGCAGGCCGCCCGACCTACGCCGCACCGTGGTCCCGTTCATGTTGGCACCCTTGATACTGCTAAGCGTACCACGCGGGCGCCGGCCGCCGCGACCGGCAGCGCCCGCCTTGATCTCAGGCGCCGCCACGCGGTACAGCGCGCGGACACAGGAGGCCAGCCGATGTCCGAGACGTCCGGGGCGAAGACCGTCATCGACCTCTTCGAGAGGCGCGTCGCCGCGAGCGGCAGCGACGTATCGCTGCGCTTCAAGCGTGACGGCACGTGGCAGACGCAGAGCTGGCGCGACTGGCGCGAGCGCGTGGACGAAGTGGCCGCCGCGGCGGCCGCGCTCGGGGTCGGGGCCGGCGACCGCGCCGCCATCCTCTCCAACACGCGCGCCGAGTGGTTTTACTGCGACATCGGCATCATGTTCGCCGGCGCCGTCGTCGTGCCCATCTACCAGACGAACACACCGGAGCAGTGCGAGTACATCATCAACAACAGCGAGGCCAAGGTCGTGCTGTGCGAGGACGCCGCCCAGCTGGAGAAGCTGCTCTCGCAGCGCGCCAACCTCAAGAGCGTCGTCAAGGTCGTCTATTTCCAGGGGGACGCCGAGCTGGAGAAGCCCGACGCCAAGGGCCGCACCCACGTGCACTTCAAGGACGTCGTCCCGGCCGGCGGCGACGACTGGCTCATGGCCTGGACGGATTTCCTGGCGCTGGGGCGGGCGACGCTCGCCAAGACGCCGGCCCTGGTGAAGGAGCGCCAGGCCGCCGTGACGCCCGAGCAGCCCGCCACGTTCGTCTACACCAGCGGCACGACCGGCCCTCCCAAGGGCGTGGTGCTGACGCACGACAACATCGCCTTCGAGTGCAACGCCGTGCTCAGCGCGCTGCCCATGTCGCCGGACGACGAGCAGCTCCTCTGGCTGCCGCTGGCGCACATCTTCGCCCGCATCCTCGAGTTCGCGTCGATCGCCACGGGCGCCAAGACGGCTTTCGCCGAGTCCATCCCGAAGATCGTGGAGAACCTGGGCGAGGTGCGCCCTACGTTCATGGGCGCCGTCCCGCGCATCTACGAGAAGGTCTACAACGGGGTCATCGGCAGCGCCCAGGCGGGCGGCGGCCTGAAGCTCAAGATCTTCGACTGGGCCGTGGGCGTCGGCACCGAGGTGTCGAAGTTGAAGCAGCGCGGCGGGCGGCCGGGCGGGCTCCTCGCCCTGCAGTACGCCCTCGCCGACAAGCTCGTCTTCGGAAAGCTCAAGAAGCGGTTCGGCGGGCGCATCCGCTTCTTCGTCTCGGGCGGCGCGCCGCTGGCACGCAAGATCGCCGAATTTCTGCACGCGTGCGACATCCTGGTGCTGGAGGGGTACGGGCTGACCGAGACGACGGCCGCCACGCACATCAACCGCTTCGAGCGTTACAAGTTCGGCACGGTCGGCAAGCCGCTGGACGGCTGCGAGGTGAAGATCGCCGAGGACGGCGAGATCCTCGTGCGTGGGCGCAACATCATGAAGGGGTACTTCAAGCGCGACGAGGACACGGCCGAGGTGCTCAAGCCCGACGGTTGGTTCCACACCGGCGACATCGGCGAGGTGGACGCCGAGAGCTTCCTGCGCATCACCGATCGCAAGAAGGATCTGATGAAGACGGCGGGCGGGAAGTACGTCGCCCCGCAGAACATCGAGAATCTGCTGAAGACGTCCTGCAAGTACATCAGCCAGGCGATGGTGTACGGCGACCAGAAGCCTTACCTCACGGCGATCCTGACGCTGGACGCCGAGGCGCTGAAGAAATGGGCCGACGACCACGGCGAGAGCGGCGACTACAAGAAGCTGTCGCAGCTCCCCGCCGTGCGTGCGCTGCTGCAGGAAGCGGTCAACGAGGTCAACCGAACGCTGGCGTCGTTCGAGCAGGTGAAGAAGTTCTGGGTCCCCGAGAAGGACTTCACCCAGGAGGACGGCGAGATGACGCCCTCGCTGAAAGTGAAGCGCAAGGCGGTGATCCAGAAGTACCAGGAGCGGCTGGAGTCGATGTACGGGGTCGACAAGTCGGCGATGTGAGGCGGGGTGCGGCGCGCTAGAATGGCGCCCGTGCGAGGGCACTGGGGCGAACGGGCCGCGGCGCTGGTCCTGCTGGCGGCGCTGGCGGGCGCCGGCTGCGCGACCGACACGCGCTATCGGGGCGTGTCCCCCGGCGCGCTCGACGGCGGCGCGACGGACGGCGGCGTCGGGGCGAGCGACGCCGGGACCGACGCCGCGTCGCCGGTGTGCGTGGCCGGCGCGACCTTCTGCGCGGGCCGGGTCCTGCGCACGTGCAACGCGACCGGCTCCGGGCCCGACCCGGCGCTCGACCTGACCTGCGAGTTCACCTGCGCGGACGGCGCCTGCGCGTTCGCCAGCAACGTCCCCGCCGCGCTCTACGCGCTGTGCGACGCGACCGCGCCGGCGCTCACGCCGCCCGCGGGCGCGACCGTCCGCATCGAGGATCCCGGCGTGCCGCGGCTGACCTGCGCCCCCGATTGCGGTGACGGCGTTACCACCGTCATCGACGCGCGCGGGATCTTCCCGCAGGCTTCGGGCCCGACATTGGCGGTCTTCTGCCTTTCGGCGCTGGATCTGCCGGCGGGCGCCAGCCTCGCCGTGGCGCCGCTGAACGTCGTCGACGACGCCATCGCGTTCCTCGTCGACGGGCCGGCCACGATCACCGGCGACGTCGTGCTCGACGGCGGCAACGCGGACGCGACGTTCGTCCAGGGCGCGGGCGGGCCCGGCGGTGGCGCGGGCGGCGCGCTGTCCGGCTTCGCCGGGAATCCGGGCGGCGGCGCCTGCGGCGGAGCTGGCGGCGGCATCACGACGCTGTCGGACTCGGGCGGAGGCGGCGGGGGCGGAGGCGGCGGTGGCAGCGGCGGCGTCGGCGGCAACGGGCGCGACGCGGCGAACACCAACGACGCGGCCGGCGGGCTCGGCGCGGCGGCGTGCCTCGTTCCGGAGCTGGTGCCGCTCGCGGGTGGCAGCGGCGGCGGGGGCGGCGGCGACGGCCAGTGCGGCGGGTCCTGGGGGCTGCCCGGTGGAGGCGGCGGCGGGGCGCTGTCGGTCGCTTCGCGTGTGTCGGTCACGGTGACGGGCACGATCAGCGCCGCCGGCGGCGGCGGGCTCGGGATGACGACGAACGGCGGCGGCGGTGGCGGTGGTAGCGGCGGCGCGCTGCTGCTGGAAGCGCCTAGCGTGTCGGTGAGCGGCAGCCTGCGCGTGGACGGGGGCGCCGGCGGGCTGACGGCCGCGGGCGCCGGGGGCTCGGGCGCGAGCGGCGCGTCGCTCGACGGTGGCGGAGGCACTTCGTGGACGGCGGCGCCGATGGGCGGGAGCGGCGGGGGCGGTGGCGGTGGGCGCGTGCGGCTCGGCTCGGGGGGCGCGGCGGCGGCGTGCGGCGCGTTCGTCTCGCCGTCGGGCTCCTGCAGCGCCGGCACGATGAGGACGACACCGTGAAACGCTCGCCCGAGCGCGCCGGGCGGCGCCCGCGGGCCGCGCGCTTCGGCCGCGGCGCGGCGAGGTCGGGCCGGGCGCCGGGTGCGCGACTGCTGGCATCCCTTGCGTGTGGGGCCGCGCTGCTGGCGGTGTCCGTCGCGGCACGCGCCGCTGACCGCGAGCGCATCGCCGTCTTTCCGCTCGACGGTCTCGACCTGCCCAAGGAGGTCGAGATGGCGCCCTACGGCCTGACGACGTTCCTGTCACGGCGAATGGAGAAGGCCGGCTTCGCCGTGGTCGAGCCCAAGCTAGCGCTGCGCGACATGGTCGTGGCCCTGTCGTGCGAGCACCTCGACCAGGAGTGCGCCGCGAAAATCGCCACCAACGAGAAGGTGTCGCGCGTCGTGGTCGGCGAGCTGGCCGGCACGAAGTCGCCCGCCAAGCTCGTGCGCGTGCGCATCCGCGTCTTCCGCGCCGACGGCGCGCCGATGCGCGAGGTCGACGAGCTGGTGCCGGGCACCGTGGCGGAGCTCACCGGCTCCTTCGAGCGCGTGACGGCCATCGTGTTGGTGATGATGGGCGCCGCGGCGCCGCCCGGCGGCGCGCCGCCCGGCGCGGCAACGACCGCCTCGTCGCCCGCAGGCGGCGGCGCCGCCGAGGGTGCCGCCTCCTTCGTTCATCCGCGCGGACCGCGGCTCACCACCGTCCTCGGGATTTCCGCCCTTGGCGCCGGCGTCGTCGCGGCCGCCGTCGGCGGCGTCTTCGGCCTGCGCTGGCTCGGCGCGCACCGCGACTTCAACGCCGCGCTCGATCCCTACCGCGGGCCCGACGGCCTGCCCGATCTGCCCGCGTCCGAGCCCTTCCCGGGTGTGCGCGACCTGTGTGCCGACGGCGGCACGCGCCTGACGCCCGGCGCCGCCGCGGATCTGGAGTCGCGCGGCGCGTTCGACGCGTGCCGCCGCCTGAAAGCGAGCGCCCTGCTCGGCTGGGTGCTGGCGGGGGCCGGAGCGGCTTTGCTCGGCACCGGCGGCGCGCTCCTCGTGCTCGGACGCCCGGCGTCCGGCGGCGGCGGCGCTGGCGGCGCCGGCGTCTCGGCCGCGCCCACCGTCGTCCCTGGCGGCGCAGGCCTGGTCGTGGAGGGCCGCTTCTGACACGAACCCGCCGACTTAGCCCTCCGGTTGCGCTTGACGGCGCCCGGGCGGCCTGCTAACAGGCGGGCCTCCGATGCAGGCCCCTCATGCACACGCAGGCACGTAGCTCAGTGGGAGAGCACTACCTTGACACGGTAGGGGTCAGCGGTTCAATCCCGCTCGTGCCTACCACCCTTCAGTAATGATGAAGTGATGGACGCCGCGGCGCGCACGGACGTGGTACGGCTTACTCTGCCGGACGGCAGCCTGCGCGAGCTTCCGCGCGGCGCCACCGGCCAGGTCCTGGCGGCGTCCATCGGCAAGCGCCTCGCCCGGGACGCGCTGGGCGTGAAGGTCACGCGGCCCGGCGGCAACGCGGCGCGCGCTGCCGGCGCCGGCCCCGAGCCGTTCGAAGTCTTCGACCTCCTCACGCCGCTTCCCGACGGCGCCGCCGTGCAGATCTTCACCGCCCAGAGCGCGGAAGGGCTGGAGCTCATCCGCCACTCGGCGGCGCACGTGATGGCCTCGGCGGTGCAGCGGCTGTGGCCCGGCACGCAGGTCACCATCGGCCCCACCGTAGAGAACGGCTTCTACTACGACTTCTTCCGCCCGCAGGGGCCGTTCACCGACGAGGAGTTGGCCCTCATCGAGAAGACGATGCGCGAGATCGCCGCGGCCGACACGCCCTTCGTGCGCGAAGAGGTGTCGCGCGCCGAGGCGCGCCGCCTGTTCGAGTCGATGGGCGAGAAGTTCAAGTGCGAGATCCTCGACGCCATCCCCGAGGGCGACACCATCACGCTCTACCGCCACGCCGACTGGGTCGACCTGTGCCGCGGCCCGCACGTGCCGCGCACCTCGCGCATCGGCGCCTTCAAGTTGCTGAAGGTGGCCGGCGCCTACTGGCGCGGCGACGAGCACAACCCGATGCTGTCGCGCATCTACGGGACGGCCTGGCCCGACCAGCAACAGCTCGACGCGCACCTGGCCGCGCTCGCCGACGCGGAGCGTCGCGACCACCGGCGGCTCGGCAAGGACCTCGGGCTCTTCTACTTCCATCCGTGGGCGCCGGCCTCGCCGTTCTTCCACCCGCGCGGCGCGTTCGTCTACAACCGGCTGCTCGAGTACGTGCGCGCGCTCTACCGCCAATACGGCTACCAGGAGGTGATGACCCCGCAGGTCTACGACACCGCGCTCTGGGAGACGAGCGGGCACCTGGCCAAGTTCAAGGACGCGATGTTCTTCGCCGAGATCGAAGAGCGCCAGTTCGGGCTGAAGCCCATGAACTGCCCGGGCCATTGCCTGCTCTTCGCCGCGGAGATGCACAGCTATCGCGAGCTGCCGTATCGCATGGCCGACTTCGGGCGGCTGCACCGCTTCGAGCGCAGCGGCGTGGTGGCCGGGCTCACGCGCGTCCGCTCGTTCTCGCAGGACGACGCCCACATCTTTTGCACCGAGGAGCAGATCGAGGCCGAGGCCACCGGCGTGCTCCGCATGATCCTCGCCTGCTACCGGGCGTTCGGGTTCGAGAAGGTGCAAGTCAACCTGGCGACGCGCCCCGAGAACAGCCTGGGCGGCGATATGGTCGACGACGCCGATCGCCTGTGGACGATGGCGACCGAGAAGCTGGAGCGCGTCTTGCGCGCTACCGGCACCCCCTACCAGGTGAAGCCGGGCGAGGGGGCCTTCTACGGGCCGAAGATCGACTTCGACGTGCACGACGCGCTGGGCCGCGCCTGGCAGCTCGGCACCTGCCAGCTCGACTTCATGCAACCGCACCGTTTCGGCCTGGAGTACGCGGCGGCCGACGGCACGCGCAAGCGCCCGGTGATGGTGCACCGCGCGATGCTCGGGTCGATCGAGCGCTTCCTAGGCGTTTACATCGAGCATTGCGCGGGCGTGTTCCCGCCGTGGCTGGCGCCGGTGCAGGCGCTGGTGCTGCCGGTGGGCGAGCGCCACGCCGCCTATGCCGAGGAAGTCGCCGCGGCGGCGCGCGCGCGCGGCGCGCGCGTGGAAGTGGAGGCCAGCTCCGACAAGCTGGGCAAGCGCATCCGCGCGGCGGAGATGCGCAAGGTGCCCTACATGGCGGTGGCGGGGGACAACGAGATGGGCGCACGCACCGTGGCGGTGCGGGCGCACGGCGGAGCGGACCAGGGCGCGATCGCGGTGGACGCGTTCGTAGAGCGCCTGGTGCGCGAGGGCGCGCTCCCGGTGGGCGGGACGGGCGCCTAGGACAACACGACAGAGGAGAACGAACCATCAATCCATTCGACAGGCAGG
The DNA here is from genome assembly GCA_036004705.1 of Myxococcota bacterium. Classification (GTDB taxonomy): domain Bacteria; phylum Myxococcota_A; class Polyangia; order DASYRF01; family DASYRF01; genus DASYRF01. The sequence goes on along the minus strand of DASYRF010000223.1, from coordinate 19,030 downwards.
CGCCCCGGCCGGACACGGGGCCGCGCATCAACCGGCGGATCCGGGTGCCAGAGGTGCTCGTGATCGCCGCCAACGGCGAGAAGCTCGGCGTGATGCCCACCGATCAAGCGGTGGCGCTGGCCGAGGACATCGGCCTCGATCTGGTCGAGGTCTCGCCGAAGGCGCGGCCGCCCGTGTGCCGCATCATGGACTACGGGAAGTACAAGTACCAGCAACGCAAGAAGACGAGCGAAGCCAAGAAGAACGCCGTGTCGTCGCTGCTGAAGGAAGTGAAGTTCCGGCCGAAGACGGACGTGCACGACTTCAACTTCAAGGTCGATCACATCCGGCGGTTCCTGTCGGAGGGGCACAAGGTGAAGGTGACGATTCGGTTCCGCGGGCGCGAGGTGATGCACGCCGACCGCGGCACCGCGGTGTGCAAGAAGATCGAGAAGTTCGTCAACGAGCACGCGCTGGGGAACGTGGAGCAGATGCCGCGCATGGAAGGCAAGGACATGCACATGATCATCGCGCCCAAGCCCGGGGCGCGACGGCAGATCAAGCGGCCCGAGCACTCGGTGAAGGGGAAGGCCAAGGCGGCGGCGCCCATCGCCGGGGCGAGCGCGGCGGCGGGCGCGGGGGCGGCCAACGGTGGCGCGGTGGATCCGGTCGCGGCGGCGAACGAGGCGGTGGACGCGGCGGTCCGCGACGAGGCCAGCGACTCCTGAGCGGGAGCGATGCCGCGCGACGAATGACGACGCGCGGCGACGACGAGGTCACGAACGGAACGGAACGGAAGGAAAGAGAACATGGCGCGCGGAGGCGGGAAGTTCAAGGCGAAGCGGGGTGCGGCAAAGCGGTTCAAGCTCACCGGCAGCGGCCGCGTGAAGCGGGCGAAAGCCTACCGCAGCCACATCCTCACGAAAAAGACGACCAAGCGGAAGCGGCACTTGCGCCGCCGCGAGGTGCTGTCGGGCCAGATGGAAAAGACGATCAAGAAGCTGCTGGCCGGCTAGGACCGGGCTCAAGACTCGCGCTGCGAGGTCCGGGGACGTGCCCGGACGAGGGTCTCGAGACCGGTACTGTCAGAGCAAAGGAAAAAGAAAATGCCGAGGGCAAAGCGCGGGTTCAAGAACCGCCAGCGCAAGAACAAGATCCTTCGCAAGGCGAAGGGATACATCGGCTCGCGCAGCCGTCTGTGGAAGCACGCGCGGCGCGCGGTGGAGCGGGCGGCGCAGTACGCCTACCGTGACCGCAAGGTGCGCAAGCGGGCCATGCGCTCGCTGTGGATCGTCCGCATCGGGGCGGCCGCGCGGGAGGCGGGTCTGAGCTACACGCGCCTGATGGGCGGGCTCAAGAAGGCGGGCGTGGAGCTCGACCGGAAGGTGCTCGCCGAGCTGGCGGTCTCCGACCCGGCCGGGTTCGCGAAGATCGTGGCGCTCGCCAAGGCGGCGTGAGCGATCCCGGCCTCACCGCCCAGCTCACCTCGGACCTTCGCGCGCTGGCCGAGTCCGCCCGCGACCGGTTGCGCGCGGCGGCCGACGCCGACGCGGTCCTGCGCCTGAAAGGCGACCTGCTGGGCAAGCAGCGCGGCGAGCTGCGCGCGCTGGAAGCGCGCCTGCGCGAGGTGCCCAAAGAGGACCGCCCGCGCGCCGGACAGGCGTTCAACGAGGCCAAGCAGGAGATCGAAGCGCTGCTGGGCGCGCGGCTCGACGAGATCGAGCGCGCGCGGCGGCGCGCCGCGCTGGAGCCGTTGCCGGCGGACGTCACGCTGCCGGGGCGCCGGCCGGGGAACGGAACGCTGCACCCGCTGACGCAGACGCGGACGGACCTGGAAGCGGTCTTCGTGCGCCTCGGCTTCGACGTGTGCGACGGGCCCGAGGTGGAGCTCGACTGGTACAACTTCGAGGCGCTGGGATTGCCGCCTTACCACCCGGCGCGCGACGCGCAGGACACGTTCTTCGTGGAAGGGCCGCACGGCGCGGGGCGCGACGGCGGCCTGCTCTTGCGTACGCACACTTCGCCCGTGCAGATCCGCACGATGCTGGCGGCGGGCAGGCCGCCGGTGCGAATGGTCTGCCCGGGGGCCGTCTACCGGCGCGACGACGACCCGACGCATTCGCCCATGTTCATGCAGATCGAAGGGCTCTGCGTTGGCGAGGGCGTGACGTTCGCCCATCTGAAGTGGGTGCTGGGGGAGTTCGCGCGGCAAATCTTCGGTGCCGGGACGCGCACGCGCTTCCGCCCGAGCTTCTTTCCGTTCACCGAGCCGTCGGCCGAGGTCGACGTCACGTGTGTCTTCTGCGGCGGCAGCGGCACGCGCGACGGCGCGCGCTGCGCGGTGTGCAAGGAGACCGGCTGGCTGGAGATCCTGGGGTGCGGGATGGTCGACCCGGTGGTGCTCGGCCACGTCGGCTACGACGCCGAGCGCTGGACGGGTTACGCGTTCGGCATGGGGATCGACCGCATCGCCATGCTGCGCTACGGCATCAACGACATCCGCCTGTTGTACGAGAACGACCTGCGCTTCCTGGGACAGTTCCGATGAAGGTGGTGTGGAGCTGGCTGCGCGAGCTGGTGGACCTCGACCTCGACGTGAAGGTGCAGGAGGTGGCGGAGCGGCTGGCGGCGGCGGGCCTGGCGGTGGACGCGCTGGAGCGCGTGGCGAACGGGGCGCCGGAGCTGCGCGTGGTGCGCGTGGCGGAGGTGCGGCTGCACCCGGCGGCGGAGAAGCTGCGCCTGGCGAAGATCGAGGGGCACCACGGCGGAGCGGCGCCCATCGAGGTCGTGTGCGGCGCGCCCAACTGCGCGCCCGGCGCGCTGGCGGTGTACGCCCCGCCGGGAACGGCTCTGCCGGGCGGAGCGGTCGTGGAGGCGGCGGAGATCCGGGGCGTGCGCTCGCCGGGGATGCTGCTGTCGGAGCGCGAGCTGGGGCTGAGCGACGACCACGAAGGGATCCTGGTGCTGGACGTGGCGCGCGACGGCGGGCGGCCGGGTGGGCGCTTCGCCGAGGTGTTGCCGGCGGCGGACTGGGTGCTGGAGCTCGACGTGACGGCCAACCGCCCCGACTGGCTGTCGCACCTGGGCGTGGCGCGCGAGATCGCGGCGCTGACCGGGGCGGCGCTGCGCGCGCCCGAGGCGCCCGCGCAGCTGGCGGCCGGGCGCCACGCCGGGGCGGTGGCCATCACGGTGGAGGACGCGGAAGGGTGCCCGCGCTACACCGGCTACGTGCTCGACGGCGTGAAGATGGGGCGGGCGCCGCTGAAGCTGCGGCGCCGACTGGGGCTGTGCGGCGTGCGCGCCATCTCCAACGTGGTCGACGTCACGAACTACGTGAACCTGGAATTGGGCCACCCGCAGCACGCGTTCGACCTGGACGCGCTGGACAGGGAGGCGGGCGGGACGGGGAAGGGCGAGATCCGCGTGCGGCGGGCGCGCGGCGGCGAGAAGCTGACGACGCTCGACGGTGTCGAGCGCGCGCTGGCCGAGGAGGACCTCGTCATCGCCGGGGCACGGGCGCCGTTGGCGCTGGCGGGCGTGATGGGCGGCGCCGACGCCGAGGTGGCGGCGGGGACGACGCGTTTGCTGTTGGAGACGGCCACGTTCGACCCGGTGGCCGTGCGCCGGACGTCCAAGCGCCACGGGCTGCGCACGGAGTCCTCGCTGCGCTTCGAGCGCGGGGTCGACGCACTGGGCGTGGCGCGCGCGGCGGACCGCACGGCGGCGCTGCTGGCCGAGCTGGCCGGGGCGTCGGTGCGCGACGCGCGCGACGTCTTCGCCGCTCCGCCGGCGGCGCGGCGCGTGGGCCTGCGTGCGGCGCGCGCCAACGCGGTGCTGGGCACGGCCCTGCCCGCGGAGAAGATGGCGAAGCACCTCGAGGCGCTCGGCTGTTCGGTCGAGGCGGCGCAGGAGCAGCGCGACGACGCGGCGGGGCGTGTTCCACTGCCTCCGAGCGACACATGGAAGCGCGCACGCGATGCGACGGCGCACGGGCTGACCGCGTGGCCGGACGGGGGAGGCGCGGCGATGGCCGTGCAGGTGCCGTCTTGGCGGCCGGACCTCACGCGCGAGATCGATCTGGTCGAAGAGGTGGCGCGGCTGGAGGGATACGGCGCGGTGCCCGAGACGCCGGAGCGGCCGGACCTGTCGGCGCGCGCGCCGTGGCCGGTGCGCGCCCCGGTGGACCTCTTCGCGGCGCTGCGCGGCGCCCTGCGGGGGCTGGGCTACCACGAGGTCGTCACGCACGGCTTCGTCAGCGAGGCGGCGCTCGCCACGCTCACCGAGGACGGCACGGCCCCGCCCGCAGAAGTCCTTCGCGTGCAGAACCCGCTGAGCGCCGAGCAGGCGCTGATGCGCACGTCGCTCCTGCCGGGGCTCCTGCGCTGCGCCCGAGAAAATCTGAAGAACGCGGACGGCGCCTGGCTGTTCGAGGTGGGGCGCGTCTTCGCTCCCGCTGCGCCCGACTCCCACGACGAGCACGGGCGCCCCCGGCCGTCGCGCGAGCGACTGTGCGTGGCGGCGGTGGCCGCCGGCGCGCGCGACGGCGCCGGGCTGGGCGCAGCACCCGCCGACTTCCTAGACGCCAAGGGCGCGATGGACGAGCTGCTCGACGCGCTCCGCGTGCGGCGCGTCGCGGTGCAGCGCGCGCGGGCCCCGTATTTCGCCGCCGCTGCCGCCGGGGAGATCGTCTCGCACGTCGCCGCCGGGAAGGTGGACACCGCGGTGGCGCGGTACGGCGCGCTCGCCCCGGCGCTGCTGGAGCGCTGGGACATCGGCCAGCGCGCCTTCGCCGTGGAGCTCTTTCCGCTGGAGGCCGTGCTGCTCGGCAGCACGCGCCCGGCGATGCGCCCCTTCGCGCGTTTTCCCGGCTCCACACGCGACGTGGCGCTGCTGCTCGACGACGCCGTGGCCTCCGCGAAGGTGCTGGAGCTGCTCGGCGCCGCCGCCGAGCCGCTGCTCGTCGAGGCCCGCGTCTTCGACGAGTACCGCGGCGCCGAGCTCCCGCCGGGCAAGAAGAGCCTCGCCTACCGCCTGCGCTACGCCGCCGCCGACCGCACGCTCACGCGCGAGGAGGTCGACCGCGCCCACGGCGCGCTGGTCGACCACGTGCGCGCCGCGCTGGGCGCACAGGTGCGCTGATGCCAAGCCGCCCACGTACGCGTTCCGCCGTGGTCACCAAGCTCTACTACCGGATCGGCGAGGTGGCGCGCCTCGCCCGACTCAAACCCTACGTGTTGCGCTTCTGGGAGACGGAGTTCAGCGCCTGGCTCAAGCCGGAAAAGTCGCGCGCCGGGCAGCGCGCTTACACGCGCAAGGACGTGGAGCTGGTGCTTCGCCTCAAGGCCCTGCTTCACGAGCAGCGTTTCACCATCGCGGGCGCGCGCCGGCTGCTGCAGGGCGAGGCGCGCGGCCGCCCCGCGGCCGGAGCTGCGGGTGCCGCCGCCGAGGACGCCGCCGGGGCCGCCGCGGAGTCCGCCGTCGCCGCCGCCGCGCACGGCATCGCTGCGCACGCGCGCGAGGCCGCCCGCCGCGCGCTGGCCGAAGTACGCCGCGGGCTGCGCGAGCTGCGCGCCGCCGTCGAAGACGAAGAGAAGGAGGCGTGAACATGGAACCCGGCGCCGCCGTCGGGTGTCCAACGTGGATGGTCGCGGCCGCCGGCGCATCGCCGCCACGAGTCCCGGCACGAGCGTCGAAAAGGCCTCGCACGCGGCGCCCGTGGATGTGGTAGGAATCCCGGGATGCGCAGCCGCCGTCGCCGGCCCGCGACTCCGCACGGGGAACTGTTCTTGCCCTGCCTAGTAGTCGTATACTGCCAAGCTGGATCCCCGGACAGCGGATCGCAGGCACCGCGTCGGGACGCGCCCATCTCGCCGCGCCGGACCTAGAGGAGAGAGCCGAGATGCTGGAGTCTTTTGCCAAGTTCCTGAAAGACGGCGGGCCGTTCATGTACGTGAACGTCTTCAACGTCGTCATCGTGCTGGCGATCATCATCGACCGCGTCATCGCGATCGTGGTGAAGAACTCGCTCAGCCGCGAGGCCTTCATGCGTCACATCCTGCGCATGGTCGCCAACCGCAACTTCGACCGCGCGCTCAAGCTCTGCAACGCCGCCCCGCGCGCCGCGCTCGCCAAGGTCGTCAAGGCCGGCCTTCAGCGCGCCAACAAGGGAGAGGCGGTCATCATCGCCGCCATCGACGCCGCCATCCTCGACGTCACGCCGGGCATCAAGACGCGCGTCGGGGTCCTCTGGGCCATGGCCAACATCGCCACGCTGGTCGGCCTCATCGGCACGGTGACCGGGCTCATCGGCGCCTTCCAGGCCATCGGCCTCGCCGCGCCCGAGCAGCGCGCCGCGCTCCTGTCGGGCGGCATCTCCGAGGCCATGAACAACACCGCCTTCGGGCTCAGCATCGCCGTCACGTCCATCGTCGCGCACGTGCTCATCAGCGGGGCCGCCAAGAAGCTGGTGGAGGACCTCGAGCGCTACAGCGTGGTGCTGGAGAACGCCCTGCTGCTGCACGACGACACGACGCTCGCCGCCTGAATGGCCGCGGAGGCGCGAACAACGGGTAGCGCGGAAGCGATGCGATGAGCGACGTCAAGACCGAAGCTGCGCTCGCCAAGTCGCGCGACCGCGTGCGGGGGCAGCACTTCGAGGAGCTCTCCGGAGAGCTCAACCTGGTGCCCTACCTGGACGTGATGATCAACCTCATCATGTTCATCCTTCTGACGATGACGACGATGCTGAACTTCGGCATCATCAACCTTTCCGCGCCCGCCTACGCGTCGGGGGCCTCGGCGGCCACCCCCACCGTGGACAAGGCGGACCTGAACCTGCTCGTCACGATCACCGACAAGGGGATCCTCATCACCGGGTCGCCGGCGTTGTTGACCAGCGCAGTCGCGGTGAAGCTGCACCTGGGCGCCGGCGACTCGCCGACCATTCCCAAGAAGAAGGACGAGTACGACTACGACGCGCTGTCGAAGGCGGCGTGGGAGATCCACAACGCGTTCCCCAGCGAGACGAAGGCCATCCTCTTCGCGGAGCCGGACATCTGGTACGAGGTCGTGGTGAAGACGATGGACGCCATCCGTGACAAGGACGGCAAGGTGATGTTCCCCGACGTGGTGTTCAACGCCACACTCAACTGACCGGGCGCATGGCGACGAACCCTCCCCACAGCGACGAGCAGAGCCGCAACGCGGCGGCGGGCGGGCCCGGGGGCATGCCCCCCGGCGGAGGCGGCGCGGGCGGCGGGGCACCCGGCGGGGGCGGCGGCGCGCCGGCCGGGCCCAGCGGGCCCGGCGGCGGAGTGCCTGGGGACGGCGGAGGCGGTGGCGAGGGGCTGGCCCCGCCGGGTCCCGGCTCGGACCGCCCCGCGCTGAAGCGCAAGAAGCGTCCGCCCGAGCACGAGGAGGAGCACGGCGAGCTGAACCTCACGGCCATGATCGACGTGATGACGATCATCCTCGTGTTCTTGCTGAAGAGCTATTCGACGAGCCCGTTGAACATCCCGGTGACCGATCAGCTCAACCCGCCGCTCAGCAGCACCAAGCTCAGTCCAGAGGACGCCGTCACGGTGACCATCTCCGAGACAGCCATCCTGGTGAACGACGAGCAGGTGTGCGACGTGGTGAACGGCAAGGTGGACGCGTCGCTCAAGCCGCACGGCGAGACGAGCCTGGAGATCACCCCCATCATCGGGGCGCTCGGCAAGGCCGTCACCGACATGAGCCGCACCGCCACGGGCTTCAATCCGCGCCTGATGTTGATTGCGGACCGCAAGACGCCATATCGATTACTAACAGAGGTGCTCACCAGCGCCGGTCGGGCCGGTTTCAACGAGTTCAAGCTAGTGGTGCTGGTGAACCGCTAGGGCCCGGCGGGTGCGCGGCGGGTGTTTTTCTTGTTGTTGAAATCCGCCAGACAGGGACGTACACTCTGCGGCTGTTCCGGCGCGGTTGGCCGGAAGAAGGACGGAAACTAGTCGCTCCGCAGGTTGTCCGAGTGCAAGGAGCCGCACGAGGAGACCCCTCCGGAGGCGAGTTCATTTCGGTGACGGACGGACGGACCGACGGACGACACGCGACGAAGACTGGCTGAGTGGGCTCGAACTGTGCGGCGCGCGGCGTCGCCACTCTAGGGGCAAACGCACATGCAGGCAATCGGTGAGGCATTTCAGGGCGGTGGCTGGGGGATGTATCCCATCCTCACGGTCTCGATCTTCGTGGTCGGGATCGCGGCGGAGCGGCTCTTCTACCTGTACTTCCGCGCGGCGGCGGTCGACAAGAAGAAGCTCGTCGCCACGTTGAAGGCGCGCATCCAAGAGGGGAAGGTCGCGGATGCGGTCAAGCTCCTCAGCGGCAACCCGGCGCCGATGAGCCGAATCCTCCTGGCGGGACTCTCCAAGTGGAACCGCTCGGACGAAGAGGTCCAGTCGGCCATGGACGAGGCGTCGCTGAAGGAGCTCCCGCAGATCGAGAAGCGGGTCGGCTACCTGGCCGTGCTGGCCAACGCCGCGACGCTGGTCGGTCTGCTGGGGACCATCACGGGCCTGATCAAGTCGTTCGCCGGCGTGGCCGGCGTGGACCCGTCGATGAAGGCGACGCTGCTGGCCGCCGGGATCAGCGAGGCCATGAACTGCACGGCGTTCGGGCTCATGGTCGCCATTCCCTCGCTGCTCTTCTTCGCGGTGTGCAACAGCAAGGCGCAGGCGATCACCGACGACATCCACGAGGTGACGGTCGAGGTCGTGAACCTGGTGGTGAACCACCGCCGGGCGATGAAGCCGGCGGCATAGGAAGTCAGCGCCGCCCGCGGCCGCGCGGCGGCCGGGCGCGCCGGGAGGTATCCGATGGGCGTCTCCGTAGAGACCAAGGGCGGAAAGCGGTCGCTGGACGCGGAGCTGAACCTCGTCCCGTTCATCGACCTATTGAGCTCGTGCATCGCGTTCCTGCTGATGACGGCCGTGTGGACGAGCATGTACCGCATGGACGCCACCAACAAGAACTCGGGCACCTCCGGTACGGCCGAGAAGCCCGACTCCAAGCCACTCGACCGGCTGGTGCTGGTGGTGGACCCGCGCGGCTACACGGTCATCGCCGGCAAGGAAAAGTACCTCATCCCCAAGAAGGGCGAGTCGTACGACATCGCCGAGCTGGACAAGAAGCTCAAGCAGGTGAAGGGGTACTACCCTGACCGCCTGGACATGAACGTCGCCGTCGCCAGCGGGGTGCTGTTCGCGGACATCACCGCGGCGATGGATACGAGCATAGGCCAGGGGTTCACTGACGTCTCACTGACCGACGCCACCGGCGTCATCTGACGCGGCGGCCGGTCACCGAGCGAGCGAGACGAACATGCCGATTCACACGACGGGACGCCGACTGGGGCTCACCATCCCCCTCAAGACCGTACGCGACAAGGTCGCGGGCAAGGGGCACCGAGGCGTCTACGCGAACATCCAGCTGACCTCGATGGTGGACATGTTCACCATCATGGTCGTCTTCCTGCTGCAGACCTTCTCCGCCTCGGGCGAGCTGCTGTACATCCAGAAGGACATCACCGTTCCCGACGTGAACAACTGGCGCGAGCTGGGCGTGGCGCCACTCATCGCCATCGGCGCCGAGGCGGTTACGCTCGACGGCTTCGAGGTGGCCCGTCCGGCCGATCTCGCGGCCGCACCCGACACCGAGTGGGACATGCCGACCCTCGAAGAGAAGCTCAACGAGGCGAAGGCGATGTTCAAGGTGGTGCACCCCGGCGAGACGTTCAACGGCGAGATCATCGTCCAGTCGGACAAGGCGGTGGACTTCAAGATTCTGCGGCGCGTGTTGTTCGCCTGCGCCAAGGCGGAGTACACCACCGTCCACTTCGCCGTACGCGGGAAGGCCGGCAGCGGCCCGGCCGGCACGACGGCGCCCGCCCCCGCCAAGTAGCCGCGCGGGCACGCCAGGTGAGCGACGACACGTCCGCCGCCTCCGGGGCCGCCCCTCCCGCCGCCGCCCCCAATCCGTACCGTGAGCCTCCTGCCGCGGCGCCCTCGCCGTCGGTGGACCTGCGTCGCAAGTGGCAAGTGGGCGGCGTCATCGCCGCGGTGCTCGCGATCGTCTCGGTCATCATCGGCCTGACCATCGGCTCGCCCAAGCCCGACCTCGTGCTGGTGAGTGCAACGCCGTTTCTCGTGCTGGAGCCGCCGCGGCCGGGCAGCGCCGAGGTGCAGGTCTCGCTCGCGTTCGTCCTGGAGCTGCTCAACCAGCGCGAGGCGCCCATCAAGGTCGATTCCGTGACGCTGGAGGCGGCGCCCGAAGAGCACAAGGACCGGCTCTGCGCCGCCACGGGGCCGGTGAAGCTGGAGGCGCCGCTGGGACGGGAGCTGAAGCTGCGCGACGAGCTCTACACGACCATGCGCAGCGCAACGCTGTACACCGCCGCCGGCGACGACGCGTCGAAGTGGCCGCGCCCCTGCCTGTCCTTGCGCTGGACCGCAACGGTGGCGGGGACGGCGATGGAGCTGACGCCCACGACGCAGCCCGACGCCGAGTTTCGCTTGGCGGCGCAGTGGAGCACCATCGAGAGCGTGATTCGCGGCGACCGCTTCATCCGCGCCAACGTCTACGACCTTCTGAAGATGGGAACGCCGGGCGGGCCCAGCAGCGGCGCGCCGGGCGGCTCGGGCACGCCGCCGCTGACGGGCATGCTGCCGCTGACGGGATCGACCGCGCCGGGAACGGGGGAGACGGCCGCGGCGATGGCGACGACGGCCCCGGCGACCAGCGCGCCCGCGACGGCGGTGTCAGGCACCACCGCGGCGGCGACGACCGCTCCGGCGACGGCCGGCCCGTAGAACACCATCGTCAGGTCCGCGCGGATGTAGTATACGGTCGGCGCCACCATCGGGGCGCGCGCCGAGCGCGGTGCGCACCGTGCGATAGGGGCGGGAGGTGTGGCGATGCACACGAGAGCGTGGCGGGCGGCGTTGGCGGCGGTGGTGGTGCTGCTGCCGGCGGCAGGGTGCGGCGGCGGGGACGACGCAGCGGCTTACGAGGCGGCCAAGGCCGGGGGCGTTCCGGCACTGGTGGCATACATCCGCGACGGGAAGACGGTCGCGCACAAGCAGGATCGGTGCGCGAAGATCTATGCGGACATTTCGCTGCTGCGCGAAACGCCGCTGAAGGCGGCCCTGGCGGCGCCGAACCCCGAAGCGGCGATCGAGGCCTGGAGCAAGGAGAACGATCAGCTACTGCAGGCGATGGACGTGTGCGGCGTCACGGGCACCGCGGCGCGCGACGCGCTGGCGAAGATGGCCGACATGGCCAAAGAGACGTCGATGAAGGACGCCATCAAGCGCGAGATCGACGCCGACCTGGCCGCGCTCGACGCCGCGGGCGACGATCGCTTCAAGGCCTGGAGCCTCATCGCCGCCGGGCGCGCCGACAAGCGCAAGGTCAACCTCGAGGACGCGCGCGGCCCCGAGCCGGCGCTCATGCTCGACAAGTACTTCGAGAAGTTCCCGGGGCCCAAGGTGGCGCTCGGCACGCCGGTGGCCGACGTCGAGAAGGCCTGGGGCGCGCCGGCGACGAAGAAGACCATCGACGACGTGCTCGACGCCGAGGGAAAGGCCGTGCCGACCGAGGAATGGAGCTACCCCGACAAGGGAATCGCCCTGGCGGTTGTCCAGGCGGGGACCTTGCAGCGTCTGATCGTGACCGAAGGCTGGACGGACCCCATCTTTGGCGTGCAGCTGGGCGATGACCTGGCGAGCGCGACGTCCATGCTGTTCGGCGCGCTCGCCTTGCCCGGCGAGGTGCTGGGCAAGGAGAAGGTGCGCCTTACCGCCGACCCCGACATCTACGTCGAGTTCGCCGCGTGGATCGACAAGGACGGCGTGGTGCAGCGGTTGAGCCTGGCCAAGAAGGGGTTCATCCCTTACGGGCCGAAGCCCGAGCCCGGCAAGCCGGGCGCCGCCACCGGGGCGCCCGCGACCGCCGCCGCCTCCGGCAAGCCGGCCACCGCCAAGTGAGGCTGCTCGGGGCCGCCGGCCCCGGAGGCTCCGATTGACACGCGGGACCGGGGTGCTAGTATCCGCCCGGTTTTCGGGGCGTAGCGCAGCCTGGTAGCGTACCTGAATGGGGTTCAGGTGGCCGCTGGTTCAAATCCAGTCGCCCCGACCAACACGCGGCGGGCCCTGGTGGCCCGCCGCATCCGTTTTGGGGTGCGGCCGCGCGCGGCGCGGAGCGAAGGCGAAGCGCGCATGCGAATCCTGGTTTCGAACGACGACGGAATCCACGCGCCCGGCATCGAGGCGCTGGAAGCGGCCCTGGCACGCGTGGGCGAAGTCTGGGTGGTGGCGCCCGACCGCGAGCGCAGCGCCGTCGGGCAGTCCATCTCCATCCACCAGCCGCTGCGCGTGCGCGCCGCCGGGGCGCGACGCTGGGCGGTCGACGGCACGCCCGCGGACTGCATCTATCTCGCGCTGGCGGAGCTGATGCCCGAGCGCCCCGACGTGGTGGTCAGCGGCATCAACCTGGGCGTGAACCTGGGCGAGGACGTGTTCTACTCGGGGACTGTGGCGGCGGCGAAGGAGGCGGCGTTCCGCAACATCCCCGCCTTCGCCATCAGCCAGGACGTGCACGGATTCGCCCGCGGCCACGGCACGCTGGAGGAGGTGCCGGACCTCGGCGCCGCAGCCGAGCTCGCCGCGGGCTTGGCGCAAGCGTTGGGGGCCGCGCGCCCGTCCGGCGGCGCCGGCGCGCCGGCGTTGCCACCGCGGACGCTCTTGAACGTGAACGTCCCGAACACGCCGCCGCTTGGCGTTCGCGCCGCGCCGCTCGGCGTGCGGAACTACGTGCTGGAGGTGGAGCGCCGCGTGGATCCGCGCGGGCGCAGCTATTACTGGGTGGGTGGCTCGGCCTCGCGCCCGGCCGACATCCCCGGCAGCGATTGCAACTTGCTCGCCGAAGGGTACGTCACGGTCACGCCGTTGCGACTGGATCTGACGGCGCGCGACCTCCTCGACACCGCCGGCGCGCTCGCCGCCGCTGCGCTGGTGCCCCGCCGCGCATGAGCGACGCGCGCGCGGACGGTACGCACGACGCCCGGCGCCAGGAGATGGTGGAGCGCCAGATCCGCGGGCGCGGCGTGACGGACGAGCGCGTCCTGGCGGCGATGCTGCGCGTACCGCGCGAGCGGTTCGTCGCGCCCGAGCTGGCGCGCCTCGCTTACGACGACGCGCCGCTTCCCATCGGCGAGGGACAGACCATCTCCCAGCCTTACATGGTGGCGGCGATGACGGCGGCGCTGGGCCTGCGCGGCGACGAGCGCGTGCTGGAGATCGGAACCGGCTCCGGCTACCAGACGGCCGTGTTGGCGGCGCTGTGCGCCGAGGTCTGGAGCGTGGAGCGCCTCCCCGAGCTGGCGGCGCGCGCGCAGCGCGTGCTGGGCGAGCTCGGGTGCACGAGTGTACGGCTGCGCACCGCCGACGGGTCGCTCGGCTGGCCGGAGGGGGCGCCGTACGACGGCATCCTTGTCGCCGCCGGCGCGCCGCGGGTGCCGCCCGCGCTGCTGGCGCAGCTGCGTGCGCCGCGCGGGCGTCTCGTCGTGCCGGTGGGCGACCGCTCGACACAGGTGCTGACACGCGTGGTGCGCACCGGCGACGGCCCGCGAGACTACACCAGCGAGCTGCTTGACCCGTGCCGCTTCGTCGACTTGCTGGGCGCCGAAGGCTGGCCGGAATGAGGCAACGTGCGGATCGGTCTGACCCTCGGTGCGGCGCAACCAGCGCGTCGCCTCGACGCACCGATGCATCACGCTCATCGGGGCGTTCGCTCCTGGCGCTGGTCGTAGCGGCGCTCGCGCTCGGCGCCGCCGCCTGCCCGCGCCCGCGCCCGCGGCGCATCCCGGTCTACAGGTTCGACGAAGGTGTGCGCGCGATCCGCGGCACCTGGCACACGGTCGCCGAGGGCGAGACGCTCGCCGCCATCGCCGCGCGCTACGACGCGCTTCCCGAGGACGTGATCGAGATCAACGACCTGCGCGGTGCGCCGCGCGCCGGGGACAGCGTCTTCGTACCCGCTCGTGCGGGCGGCGCAGACGCCTGGGGCACAACGCCTGGCGTTCCCGCGGCGGCCGCCACGGACGGAACGGGCGTCGCCGCCTCCGCGCCCGCCTCCACCGCCAGCGCCGCGGACCTCGGGCGCGCCGCGCTCGCCGCGCTCGGCTGCCTGTCGTGGCCGCTCGACGCCCCCGTCGTCACCAGCGGCTTCGGCGTGCGCGGCGGCAAGGCGCACGACGGCCTCGACGTCGCCGGTCCCGAAGGGACGCTGGTGCACGCCGCCGCCGACGGTGAGGTGCTCTACGCGGGTGACGAGCTGGCAGGCTACGGCAACCTCGTGGTCCTGCGCCACGCGCCCGGCCTGTCGACCGTCTACGCGCACAACCGCAAGAACCTGGTCGCCGCGGGCGAGCACGTCGCGCGCGGTGCCGTCATCGCCGAAGTCGGCCACACGGGCCGAGCCACCGGCCCGCACGTGCACTTCGAGGTGCGCGTCGGCGAAACCCCGCGCAACCCGCGTCCGTTCCTGCCGCCCGCTTGCGGCGATGGCGACGGCGCGCTCCCGCCATCCTGAGGAGGAACCATGAGCGACGCTCCGTCCGACTTGCCCGCGCGCGACGACCTTCGACGCTTCATCCGCGACGTAGCCGATTTCCCCAAGCCGGGGATCGTCTTCAAGGACATCACGCCGCTCTTGCTCGACCACGCCGCGTTCACGCAGACCGTCGAATGGATGGCGGAGCCGTTCCGCGACCGCGGCGTCACGCGCGTGCTGGGCATGGAGAGCCGCGGCTTCATCTTCGGCGCGCGCGTCGCGCCGGCGCTTGGCGTCGGCTTCATCCCCGCGCGCAAGCCCGGCAAGCTCCCCTGGCGCCGCGCGCGCATCGACTACGCGCTCGAGTACGGCAGCGACGCCCTCGAGATCCACGAGGACGCTTGCGGCCCCGGCGACCGCGTGCTGGTCGTCGACGACGTGCTCGCCACCGGCGGCACCGCGCAGGCCGCGGCCGCGCTGGTGCGGCAGCGCGGCGCCACGGTCGCAGGTTTCGCCTTCCTGATGGAGCTTGGTTTTCTGCACGGGCGCGACCGCCTGGACGGTGCGCCCGTCGACGCGGTGCTGCAGTATTGACGCGACCCCGCTGCAGGTCATAGAGGGCTGCGGAGGCGCCGCGGCGGCGCGGGGAACACGCCCCCGTAGCTCAGATGGATAGAGCAGCGGTTTCCTAAACCGTTGGCCGCGTGTTCGAGTCACGCCGGGGGCACCAATTCCCGCGCCGCCGACCTTGACAACGTGCAAGAACCCGAGCCACACTCGACACCTAGCGAGTTTTCCACACCGCGGCGTGCCCCCCGCGACGGGCCCGGGGAGAGCGTCACGGAGGACCACGGAGCCATTCATGAACAAGTCGGAGCTGGTCGAGACGCTGGCGCAACGCGTCCCCAACCTGACGAAGAAGAAGGCCGAGGCGGTGGTCAACACCATCTTCCAGCAGATGTCGGAGTCGCTGTGCCGCGACGACCGCATCGAGATCCGCGGGTTCGGGTCGTTCCAGGTGAATAGCTACCCGAGCTACGTCGGGCGCAACCCTCGGACCGGCGACACGATCCAGGTGCCGCCCAAGAAGCTGCCCTTCTTCAAGGTCGGCAAGGAGCTGAAGGAGCGGGTGAACAGCCCCTTTGCCACCGCCGGCGCGATCGCCGCAGAGGCGGCCGGGCCCGACGAAGACGAAGAGGGCATGGACGAGGCCCCCGAAGCCGAAGGCTGAACGGCGGACGCGGACGCCGCCGGCGCGACCTGGCGCGCCGTTGCGCGCGGTCGGCCGTCGCGGCGGCTTCTCGGTACGCGGGCTCGCGCGACGCCTTCCCCGATGGATGTTCGACTCCTAGAGTTCGTCGAGATATTGCGGCGCAACGGGATCCGTGTGGCGACCGACGCCTCGATACAGGCGGCGCGCGCGCTGGAGGCGCTCGGGTTCGACGAGCCCGGGGTGGTGCGCGCGGCCTTGCGCACGACGACCTGCCCGCGCCCCACCGACCGCTCGCTCTGGGAGGAGCTGTTCGACCTCTACTGGATGGGCGCGGCGCGCGCGGCCGACGACGGCGCGCCTCTGGAGACGCGCCTGCTGGAGGCGGGGCTGACGCCGGACCAGGTCGCCGCGCTGCTGGCGATGCTGCAGGCGCTGGAGGGATCGCTCGCCGACACGACGCGCGCCGCGCTCGCCGGACGCGGGGCGGCGATGGCCCGCCTGCTGCTGGCGGGAGCGCTGCACCCCGACGCGCGCGCCGACATGGACCGCATCCGCAACGTGCTGCAGCTCGGCTTCTACACGGAGCGGCTGCTCGACCGCATGGGCTGGAGCCGTGTCGACGACGACCTGAAGCGGCTGCGCGAGGTCATCCACGGGCGCTTGCCCATGGCGCAGGCTGCCGCCGCGGAGAAGGCGCTGCAGGAGGCTCTGGCGGAAGCGCGGCGCGCGGCGCGCCGTCACGTCGAGCGCGAGTACAAGAAGCGCAATCTGCGGGCCCAGGAGGACCAGCGGATGCGCGCGCTGGCGGAGCGCAGCTTCTACTCGCTGTCGGCGGACGACATCGCCTCGATGCGCGAGGTGGTGCGCCGGCTCGGGCGAAAGCTGCGCGGCGCCGTGGAGCGGCGCATGCGCGTGCGCAAGCGCGGGCGCATCGACCTGCGCCGCACGATGCGGCGGGCGCTGTCCACGGGCGGCGTGCCCGTGAGACTGGCCCACCGCCTGCGCCGTCGCGAGAAGCCCGAAGTCGTGATCCTTTGCGACATCTCCGACTCGGTGCGCAACGTCTCGCGCTTCATGCTGCAGTTCGTGCACACGCTTCAGGACCTCTTCGCGCGCGTTCGCAGCTATGTCTTCGTCGCCGACCTCGGAGAGTGCACTGCGCTGTTCAAGGCGCACGAAGTGGACGTGGCGATCGACATGGCGCTGTCGGGGCGGGTTGTGAGCACCTACGCCAACTCCAACTTCGGGCGGGCCTTCGCGCAGTTCGCCGGCGAGCACCTCGAGGCGGTGACGAGCCGCACCACGGTGCTGGTCATCGGCGACGGGCGCAACAACTACAACCCGGCCGAAGGTTGGGCGTTGGAGGCCGTGCGCCGCCGCGCGCGCCGGCTCGTGTGGCTCAACCCGGAGGACCGGCTCAGCTGGGGGTTCGGTGACTCGGAGATGCGTACCTACGCGCCGATCTGCTCGCAGGTGCACGTGGTGCAGAGCCTCGCCGGCCTGGAGCGCGTCGTCGAGAGTTTGATCTTGTGAGCTATCGCGCAGAAGCTCAGAAACGCCGCGCCGTTGGCCCGCCTCTGGGGCGTCTGTTACGCTTGCGGCCATGCACATCCGGATGACGGTGACGGGACTCCGCATGGATCCCGCCACCGGCACTCCCGTGGTGGTCCTGACGGACGAGAGCGGCGTGCTCGCGCTTCCCATCTGGATCGGCGCCTCCGAGGCGCACGCCATCGCCGTGCAGATCGAGTCCATCCGCCTGGCGCGGCCGCTCACCCACGATCTGCTCGGCACCATGGTGACGCGCCTGGGGGCGGAGCTTCTGCGCGTGGAGGTGAACGATCTGCGCGACGGCACGTTCTACGCGGCGCTGGTGGTGCGGCGCGAGAGCGAGACGCACGCGATCGACTCGCGTCCCTCCGACGCCATCGCCCTGGCGATGCGCACGGGCGCGCCTATCTTCGTGGCGCGCAAGGTCCTCGACAGCGCTCAGACCGTCAGCCTGACGAAGGACCCGTGGCAACAGGTCATCGAGTCGCTGCCCGAGTCGGTCTACGGGAAGTACAAGCACTGACGCCCGTGACGGCCGGCCCGATCATCCTCCCGTGGGAGGGCGTGGCGCCCCGCGTCGCCGCGGACGCGTTCGTCGCGCCGGGAGCGGTGGTGGTCGGGGACGTCCACGTGGGGTCGGGGTCGTCCATCTGGTTCTCCGCGGTGGTGCGTGGCGACATGTTCCATGTGCGGATCGGCGCGCGCACTTCCATCCAGGACGGCACAGTGGTGCACGTGCGCAGCGGCGAGTGCCCCGCGATCGTCGGCGACGACGTCACGGTGGGGCATCAGGTCACGCTTCACGGCTGCACCGTCGGCGCCGGCGCCCTCGTCGGCATGGGCGCCGTGGTGCTCGACCGCGCCGTCGTCGGGGCCGGGGCGATGGTAGCGGCCGGGTCGGTCGTTCCGCCGGGCATGGAGGTCCCGTCCGGTACGCTGGCGCTCGGTGCGCCGGCGAAGGTGAAGCGCCCGCTGACGGAGGCCGAGCGCGAGATGATGCGCGCGAGCGCGGCCAAGTACGCCGCGCTCTGCGCCCAGTACCTGGCGGCGTTCCCGCGCTGAGAGCATGGCGGCGGCCGTCATGGCGCCCAGGATCACGTACACCGCCGCCTCTGCTCAGGCGTCGGCCTAGCCGGCGAGCAGCCCGGTCGCCTTGAGCAGGTTCTCCACGACGCGCTGGTCGAAGCCGACGAGCAGCCGTCCGCCGATGTCCAGCACCGGGACGCCACCTTTGTAGGCCATACCGGCGGCGCGCGCCTTGGCGAGCAGCTCGTCGCGTGCCCCGGCGTCCTTCTCCACGTCCTTCTCCACGAACGGCACGCCCCTGGCAGAGAAGTACTTCCGGGCCGAGGCACACACGCCGCACCAGGAGGCGCTGTACATGACTACGCCCGTCGCCGGGGCGACGCCTGCCCCCACGCCGGCTGTACCCGTCCCGAAGCCGCTCGAGAGCGTGGTGGCCGTTGCCGGCACCGTGGGCGGCGTGGCCGCCGCGACGGCGGCGCGGGCGAACGACTCGAACGTCGCACGGTCCAGGCGCCGCGCCTTCACCGTGTTTCCTTCGAGAACGCCTCGCAGGTCTGCTACCACCACCGTGCTGCCGTCGCCCGGCGGCGCGGCGAGATCCTCGATCATGACGTGCGTGCGCGCGTCCTCGGGGACGGCCGCGAGGTCGGTGCTGCTGGCGAAGCCGCCGGC